>CADCUO010000087.1 GCA_902805915.1 uncultured Propionibacteriaceae bacterium
GATCGAGTACGGCCGCAACCGCGAGCGTTACCAGTTCCTCCGCTGGGGTCAGACCGCGTTCGACTACTTCAAGGTCGTCCCGCCAGGCACCGGCATCGTTCACCAGGTCAACATCGAGCACCTGGCCCGGGTGGTCTTCCCGCGGGCGGTCGACGGCGTGACCCAGGCCTATCCCGACACCTGTGTCGGCACCGACTCCCACACCACCATGGTCAACGGCCTGGGCGTGGTGGGCTGGGGCGTCGGCGGCATCGAGGCCGAGGCGGCCATGCTCGGGCAGCCGGTCTCCATGCTGATCCCGCGCGTCGTCGGCTTCAAGCTGTCCGGGGAGATGCCCGAGGGCGCCACCGCCACCGACCTGGTGCTGACCATCACCGAGATGCTGCGCCAGCACAAGGTCGTCGGGAAGTTCGTCGAGTTCTACGGCCCCGGCGTCTCCGCCGTGCCGCTGGCCAACCGCGCCACCATCGGCAACATGAGCCCGGAGTACGGCTCCACCATCGCCGTCTTCCCGATCGACTCCAAGACCACCGACTACCTCCGCCTCACCGGGCGCAGCGAGCAGCAGATCGCCCTGGTCGAGACCTACGCCCGTGAGCAGGGGTTGTGGCACGACGACGAGCGCGAAGCCAAGTACTCCGAATACCTCGAGCTGGACCTGGCCACGGTGGTGCCCAGCATCGCCGGCCCCAAGCGGCCACAGGACCGCGTCGTCCTCGCCCACGCCAAGCAGGGCTTCCGCGAAGCGCTGGCCGACTACGTCACCGATGATGCGGCCGGCTCCGCCGGGAGCGATCAGGTCAGCTCGGGCGGGAAGGCCGACCCCGACCGTCGGATCGACGACGCGCCGAAGCTGAACGGCTACGACGAGTCGGTGGCAGAGTCCTTCCCCGCCTCGGACGCGCCTAGCCACAACGGCGGCGAGGAGGCCAGCGACCCGCGCGAGTTCGGTGAGGGGGTAGCCGACGACATCGGTCGTCCATCGAAGCCAACCCTTGTCACTCTCGCCGACGGCACGGAATTCGAGATCGACCATGGTGCCGTCGCGATCGCCGCCATCACCTCGTGCACCAACACCTCCAACCCGTCGGTGATGATCGGCGCAGCGCTGGTGGCCAAGAAGGCAGTCGAGCGTGGCCTGACCCGCAAACCGTGGGTCAAGACGACCCTGGCACCCGGATCCAAGGTGGTCAGCGACTACTACGACCGGTCCGGGCTGACGCCGTACCTGGACAAGCTCGGCTTCAACCTGGTCGGCTACGGCTGCACCACCTGCATCGGCAACTCCGGCCCGCTCATCCCGGAGGTCAGCGAAGCAGTCAACAACAGCGACCTTGCGGTGGTCTCGGTGCTGTCCGGCAACCGTAACTTCGAGGGTCGGATCAACCCCGACATCAAGATGAACTACCTGGCCAGCCCGCCGCTGGTGGTGGCGTACGCGCTGGCCGGGACGATGGACATCGACCTGCAGAACGACTCACTGGGCAAGGACGAGTCCGGCAACGACGTCTACCTGCGCGACATCTGGCCAACCGAGGCGGAGATCGACGAGATCATCGCCACCTCGATCGGTGCGGAGATGTTCAACGACAGCTACGCCGACGTGTTCGCCGGTGACCAGCAGTGGCAGTCGCTGCCGACTCCGGAGGGCCAGGTCTTCGAGTGGGACCCGGAGTCGACCTACGTCCGCAAGCCGCCGTACTTCGACGACATGCCCGCGGACCCGCAGCCGGTGGTGGATTTCACCGGCGCCCGGGTGCTGCTCAAGCTCGGCGACTCGATCACCACCGACCACATCAGCCCGGCTGGCTCGATCAAGGCCGACAGCCCGGGGGGTGCCTACCTGTCCGAGCATGGCATCGCGCGGGGGGACTTCAACTCCTACGGCTCCCGGCGAGGGAACCACGAGGTGATGATCCGGGGGACCTTCGCCAACATCCGGCTGCGCAACCAGCTCGCTCCCGGCACCGAAGGTGGCTTCACCCGCGACTTCACCCAGGGGGAGGGGGCCGATGCCCCGGTATCCACCATCTACGAAGCCTCGCAGCACTACCTGGCCGCTGGGACGCCGCTGGTGATCCTGGCCGGCAAGGAGTACGGCTCGGGCAGCTCCCGGGACTGGGCGGCCAAGGGCACCGCGCTCCTCGGCGTCAAGGCGGTCATCGCGGAGTCGTACGAGCGGATCCACCGCTCGAACCTGATCGGGATGGGTGTGCTGCCGCTGCAGTTCCCGCAAGGCCAAAGTGCTGAGTCGCTCGGTCTTACCGGTGAGGAGGTCTTCGAGATCACCGGCGTCACCGCGCTGAATGACGGTCAAACCCCGAAGACGGTACGGGTCACCGCCACCGGTGCCGGGGAGCCGGTCACCTTCGACGCCACGGTACGGATCGACACGCCAGGAGAGGCCGACTACTACCGCAACGGCGGCATCATGCAGTACGTCCTGCGGTCACTGTTGAAGAAGGTCTAGCCGGCGGCTCACCTGGAATCACCGGAAAGCCGCCGGGTAACCCGGTTGCCCACAGCGGGCGCGGACCGTCGGTTTCGTCAGGAACCCGGGAGGTCGACCAGATCCTCCACCGTCCCGACATAGTCGGCTAGCTGGCCGGCTTCGGGGAGCGGGGTGGGCCAGTCCCTGGTGAACCACCCGCGGGGTGGGTTGGTCACCTGATACGTCCAGCGGCCGTCTCCGCCCGGCACCGGGGCACCGGACCGGTCGGCAGCGTCGGCCGCGGCCACGACCGGCAGGTCGGGTAGCGTGGCGACCCCAGGAATCGCCACATCAACGGTGCTGGTTCCGGCCGGAAGAGCCGGGAAGTTGGTGGTCACGGTGACCCGTCCGCCGCGCTCCATCAGGGAAGAGGCCCACAGCCCCAGGTTTGAGCACAGGCACTCCACAACGTCGGGCCGATGCCGCCGGACCGTCATCCACCGGACCTTCAATGCCGGCCCGCCCCGGACGCGGAGCTGCAGCCCGCTGGCGGCTCCGGGGTCGACCGCAGCGACACCGTCGGGCATCTTCGCCGAGATCGGCGGCCCGTACGGCACGATCCTGAAGCTTGGCTGGTCCGTCACCGACTGCAACGTCCACACCACCGACGTCAGCTCAGCCCCAGCGACGATCTCGTCGATCCGGATGCTCTGCTGCCGACTCTCGTGCGGATAGTCGAACACCCGGGGCCAGGTGAGAGGGGCCGACCCCTGCACCGGGCGGCTCAGGTCGGTCGGGCGAGTGGCGGTGGGAACCTGGCCGATGGGAGTCACCGGAACGTGGCGAAACACGGGGACGTTGATCAGGTCCACGTCGATGAAGCGGGTCGACGCGGGCAGTTCGGGATAGGTGACCTGCAGCATCCGGGTCTCACCTATCCGCAGCGACAGCTGCGCTACCCACAGCGGTGAGCACAGGCAACGACTGAACTCACGCCGGCTGCGATGGCTCAGCGGCCGGTAGACCTTGGACGCGGCGGCGTCCAGCAAGAAGATGTTGGCGGCACCGTCGACCTCCCTGCTCAGGCCTAGGTCGATCCGGGTTGGCAGGTCATCTCCCATGGACAGTCCTGGAGCCATCAGTGGGGTCACTGACCAGTCGAGGACAGTGGCGCCTTTGATCCGCCGTACGGAGTGGACGGCGAAGCGCGTGGTGACGCCCGAACCGTCCCCGGTGGTCCAGATCGCCTCACCGACCACCGGCAAGGCGAGGTTGGTACCTTCCAGAGGTCGCCGCTCCACCGGAGGCGGTGGCGGCTCGGTGGTCGCCGGTGGACGGAACAGCCCGGGCTCCTCCTTGGAGTAGGTGCAGCCCGCCGCCACGGTCAGCAGCATCAGTGCCAGCACGGCCGACAGCCACCGCACGCCCCGTCCTCGCGCCCGGTGGCATGGGATGATCCCCGATAGCCCGACGAGCTCTGCCCGCACCTCGCCATCGTAGTCGTCGGCACGCTGCCGACTTGCGCTACGGCGATGCCGTACTGAGTCAGCGGGTCCGGTCAGCGCTTCGGGTTGCGGTCGCGGACCGGGTGGCGTAGCACCACCAGAACTCCGGCCAGGCACACCACCATCCCGATCGCTTCCACCACACCTGGACCGGGGCCGCCAAGCAGCATCTCGGCGGGGCGCACCAGGAACGGCACCACGAGGGAGATCGAGGCCATGTAGACGGCGCCGCGCCGGTGGATCAGCTGGTGCTGCAGCACATAGACGGGCAGATAGATTCCCAGTCCGAGGATGGCCAGCAGCCCTACGGTGGCCAAGTCAGCCGACCACAAGGCACGGAGCCGACCGGTGCAGGCGAGCAGCACCAGCAGCAGCACAGTGCCCGTCGCGAAGATGCCCGGCAGCAGGTCCAACGGGTCATGCCCGGCGGAGATCAGGGCGTAGTGCTGGCCGTACAAAGCGATAGCGACGACGGCGATCAGCGCGGAACCGACTCCCAGCAGCAGCGTCGAGGTGCTGAGGTTCTCGTTGAGGGTGAAGCCGCCGAACACATAGACAGCCGCACCTGCCGTGGCCAGCGAGATGCCTGCGATGGCCGCCCGGGAGCCGACCTTGTCGAACCACAGCACCCCGATGATCATGGACACACACGGTGTGGTTGCCAGCAGCAGGTTCGGTACCGAGACACCGACTGCGGCAATGGCCTGCAATGAGAAGTATGCGTAGATCGCCACCCCGAGCAGTCCCGAGATGACCAAGGTGCCGGGTCTGCGCCGGATGTAGCGCAGCGACCTCCGCGCTGCGCCGTTGCCGCGGGTGACCAGCAGGCAGAGCCCCAGAGCGCTGAAGAGCGACCGGCCGGCCGCCGTCACGTCCGGGCCGGCCCGGCGGACAGCCAGATCGGAGACGATCCAGGTCAGGGCCAGCAGCAGTGCGAATCCGGCGCTCAGCACCGGCACCGGGAGCTTCGTGCTGGCTTCACGCGCATCACGGGTGACTCCTGGGGTGGACCGTCCGGTCACGTCGGCGACAGTGTCACCTCCCGCCCCAGTCGGGCCGACTCGTACACCGCATCCAGCATCTTCATGATCTCCGCCCCGTGCCACGCCGGCGCAACGCTTTGGGCTTCGCCGAGGCAGCTGGCCACGAAGTTCTCTATCTCGGAGGCGAAACCCTCGGTGAGGTCGAAGGTTGACGACGACAGCTGCGGCGTCACGTTGAGCACCGTCTGGTGCCGTTCGGTGGCGATTCGCAGGCTGGGCTCCAGCTCGGCGCCACCCTGGTCCCCGAACACCGACACGGACAGGCTGTCCTGCACCGCATGCAGTGAGTAGGACGCATCCACCAGCAGCGAGGCACCGTTGTCGAACCTGACCACGGCGTTGACCATGTCTTCGACGTCGTTCTTGGTTGGATCGTAGTCGGCGACCTTGTACCGCGGCATGGTGGTGATGTGGGAGCGGTTGCCGAGCTTGGCGTAGGAGTTGGCGCTGACGGTGACGACGCGGGGTGAGCCCATCAGGTACCACGCCAGGTCGATGACGTGGACGCCGATGTCGATCAGCGGGCCGCCGCCGGAGATCGCCTTGTCGGCGAACCAGCCGCCGGGGTTGCCCATCCGGCGGATGACGCTGGCCTTGGCGTAGTAGATGTCGCCCAGCTCGCCGGCGTCGATGAACGACTTGAGCACTCGGCAGTTGGCCGAGTGACGGCGGACGAAGCCGACCTGCAGCACGCGGTCGTGGGCGTCGACCACCCGCTCCACCTCAACCGCCTCGGCGTAGGTGCGGCTCATCGGCTTCTCCACCAGCACATGCTTGCCTGCTTCGATGGCGGCGATGGCGAAGGATGCGTGGCTGTCGTTCCAGGTGCAGATGCTGACCGCCTGGAGGTCGGGGTCGGCGAGCAGGTCAGCGGGGTCGCTGTAGGCGCTGGTCGCTCCCCATTGGTCGGCCACGGTCTTGGCGCGTTCGGCGTTCATGTCGGCGACGGCGACGATCTCTACGCGGGGGTTGTCGGCGTACGCCTGCAGGTGCAGACCGGCGATGCCACCGGTACCGATGACACCGACTTTGAGGGTAGACACGTTCGAGCTCCTTGGCGTGGGAGGGGTGGGGTAGGACGTGATGGGGTCGGTCAGGCCGCGGCGTACAGGCGCTTGGCGTTGGCGATGCCGCGGGTGCAGCCCAGCAGGCAGTCCTCGTGGCCCTCGAATTCGATCGAGGCGAATCCGTCGTACCCGGAGGCCTTGATGCTGGCGGCGACACTGCGGAGGTCGATGTCGCCGTTGCCGACAACCGCACCACGCAGGTACTTGCCGCCGCGGCTGCGGAACCAGCCCTCACCCGGGTCGGCGTCGGCAGGCCGGATGTAGAAGTCCTTGAAGTGCACGATGGAGGCGTACGGCAGGTTGGCCGGTACGGCGGCCGCCGGGTCCTCGTCGACGCAGACGAAGTTCCCCACGTCCAAGGTGGTCTTGAAGTTCGGTTCGTCCACAGCGAGCACGATCCGGCGGACCCGGTCGCTGCTCTGGACGAAGAACCCGTGGTTCTCCAGGCTGGTGGTCACGCCATGCTCGGCGGCGTACTGGGCGATCTCCTTCGACGCAGCCACGATTCGGGGCAGCGCCTCCTCGAACGCTGGGGTGTCGTCGCCGGGCACCGCGCCGTGCGCCACTACGTCGTGCCGCATCAGGGTGATGCCGAGGGTCTCAGCCAAATCGACGTAGGCCTTGACCCGCTCCACCTCGGCGGCCACGGCGCCTGGGTCCGGGGAGGACAGCACGGCTCCGACCGCCAGGTTGGACAAGGTGACGCCGCGCTCGGCGGCTCGGGTCTTGACCGCCTGGACGTGGTCGGGGTCGGACTTGATGTTGGGGATAGGGCTGTCGGGGGAGTCGCTGAGCGCGGCCAGCTCGAGGTGCTCGCCCTCGCTTTCGGCGACCCAGTCGATCACGTCGAACAGCGACATGTCTTTGCGGCTGAGTCGCTGGTGGAAGCTATAGGAGCTGAAGCCGAACTTCATCGTGCCTTCTCTCGTGGTGGGGTCAGGTTGCTTAGGTCAGAGGTAGGTGCTGGTGATTGGGGTTTCCAGGCCGGCCAGGGCGGCGGGACAGCCAGCACGCCGAAGATGTCGGGCGACCAGCGTTCGAAGGCAAGCCCGAGCGCACCGCAGACCGCACCCTCGGAGACCAGCGTCGACCCGAGGATGGTTGGCTTCTCCGGCGTCATCAACAAGTGATGCACCGCCGCGGTCAGGGGTCCCAGCAGCTGCTGGCCAGCTCTGGACAGGCCGCCGCCGATGACCACGACGTCGGGGTCGATGGTCAAGATGATGGTGGCGATCTTGGGGGCGATCTCGCCGCAGAAGTCCTCGATCTCCGCCGCGGCAGCTGAGTCTCCCGCCGCGGCGCGAGCAAACACTGCCTTGGCGGAGTCGGCGGTCAGCCACCGCAGCTCACCTCGCGTTGAGGTGGTGGTCCACTTCATCCCACGCAGGCTGCCCAGCTCGCCGGCGAGCCGATGGCTTCCCTGCAGGATGGTGCCGTCCATGATCAGCGCGACTGAGACGCGGTGGCCGATCTGCACGAAGGTCAACGCGGCATTGTCCGGAACCGACCCCAGTCGGTGTTCGGCGAGCGCGGCCAGCTTGATGTCGTTCTCCACCGCAACGGGGCAGCCCCAGCTCTGCTGCAGGGTGGTCACCAGGGGGTATCCCACCCACTCCGGAACCGCAAGGCTGCTCACGATGGTGTCGTCGTGGCTCAGGATGCCGGGTACGGCGATGCAGGCAGCCCGAAGCGAGTCGGGTGCCACCAACGCCTCCTCCAGTGCTCCGGCGAGGCAGCCGCGTACCGCGGTCAGCCGGGTCTCGGCGGCGAGCTGTTCGGGCAGCGCGGTACAGGTCGTGGCCACCACCGTGCCGGCGAGGTCGCCGACCATTACCCGAACGCTGTGCGGACCGGCGTCGATACCGGCTACGTGGCCCGCTGCGGCGTCGAACGTGAACCGTCGGGCCGGCCGGCCAGCTCCGATCCGCGGCGCTGCCTGTTCGACCCGGACCACCTGGTGGCGGCTCAGCTCGGTCATCACCGCGTCCACGGTCGGTCGGGACAGGGCGGTCAGTTCGGCCATCTCGGTCACCGTCAGGGGCGCGGCGCCCTCGCGGAGCACCTGGAGGCAGGAGGCCGAGTTGGCGTGCCGGACCGCTGCCTGAGCCGAGTCCGGGCTGGGCAAGGTGACCTCTTCGTCTGGGAGAAGTGGGATGCCGGGGCGGGCACAATAACGAAGGACGGTTTAGTAATTCAGACTCAATGTGTCACGTCTGCAGCGAGGCGTCAAGGAAGCTGCCGCTGCAAGGCCTGGGAGATGCGTGCTGCGTAGTCGGCCATCTCGCCCTCGGCATACGAGGTTCTCGGCCAGAAGAAACCACGCAGGCCGTCGCGCTTGGCCCGCGGCACCACGTGAAGGTGCAGATGCGGTACGGACTGGCTCACCACGTTGTTCATGGCGACGAAGGTGCCGTCGGCGCCGAGGGCGTCCCCGAGGGCGCTGGCCACCCGTTGGGCGAGGGTGAGCAGCGGCTGCATCAGCTCTTCCGGCAGGTCCAGCAGCGTGTGGACGTGACGCACCGGGGAGATCAGTACGTGCCCCTTGAAGACCGGTCGATTATCGAGGAAGGCGACTAGCTGCTCATCTCGGGTCACTACAGCCGCGTCCAGGTCGCCGCGCACGATCTTGCAGACGATGTCGTCGCTCACCTTGGGGATGGTAGCGGCAAGGGTCGCAGCAACCGCCACGTAGAGTGTCTGGAGACAATCGACCCAGCGGAGCGCACCCCCTCGTGACCAACTACACCTCAGTTGCCGGCCATCCGTCAGCCGAGCAGACCGCGCCCTCACCGCCCCACCAGCGCCGTTTCGGCTGGTGGCACCGTGTCACGGCCGCAGCCATGCTGCGACGGTGGGCAGTGGCGGCGCTGGTGGCCAACCTCGCGATCGTGGTGACCGGCGCACTGGTCAGACTGACCGCATCCGGCCTGGGTTGCCCCACCTGGCCACGCTGCGTCCCCGACTCCTATGTCGCCCAGCCGGAGTACGGCATTCACGGGGTGATCGAGTTCGGGAACCGGCTGCTTACCTTCGTCCTCGCCGCTGTGATGGTGCTGACGTACGTCTGCGCCCGCCGGGTCGCCGACCGCGGCGCGCGTCCCCGGGTACGGACGCTGGCGCTGATCCTGCTGCTCGGCATCCCCGCCCAGGCACTGATCGGCGGCATCACCGTCCTCACCCAGCTGAACCCCTTCGTGGTGGCCCTGCATCTGCTGGCGTCGATGGCGCTGATCGCCCTCAACACGGTGCTGGTGCATCGTGCCTGGGGCATCCCCAGGCAGCCCGTGACAACCGGCCGGCGGGCTCTGGTCCGGGTCACCTTCCTGCTGCTCGCAGTGGTCGTCTGGCTGGGCACTGTCGTCACCGGCAGCGGCCCCCATGCCGGCGACCACGGCGCAGCCCGTACCGGCTACGACCCGGTGCTGGTCAGCCATGTCCACGCGGCCGCGGTCTATGCGGCCGTCGCCGCCACGGTGGCCGGTGTGATCTGGCTCCGCTCGCGTGCAGCCATGCTGCTGCTGGTGATCGAGCTGCTGCAGGGTGCTATCGGTGTGCTGCAGTACCGGATGGGGCTGCCCATCGGCCTGGTGATGCTGCACCTGCTCGGTGCCGGGCTGGTGATGGTTGCCGGAGCCTCCTACCTCGTCTCGGTAGGACCGGCTCGGAGCAACCCGCAGCCCACAGTTGCAGAGCTCCAGCACCATCCCAGCTGACGCCACCGCCGCGCGGATAGGGTTGGGCGAAGATCAACCGACCGGACCGACACCAGCACGCGAGGGGAGCGCTCGTCATAGACCAATACCAGTACCTCGCCTTGATGGGTCTCTGCCTGTTGGTCACGCTGCCCTTGGAGTTCGTGTTCCGGGCGCGGGTGTATCGCCGGATCCGTACTCTGCTGCTGGCGCTGCTCCCCGTCGTGCTGGTGTTCTCCGTCTGGGACATCGCCGGGATCGTCCGCGGCCACTGGACCTACAGCCCGCGCTACACCACCGGGATCGTGCTGATCTTCGACATGCCGCTGGAGGAGCTGGTCTTCTTCATCGTTATCCCGATCTGTGGCCTGCTGACGTACGAGGCGGTGGGTACGGGGCTAGGCTGGCTCCGGCGCGGGAGACCGTCACCGCGCCGCCCGGTCGGCGGAGGATATTGATGCCTGAGTACACCGTGCTGACCGTCATCGCGGTGGTCGGCGTCGTTGCCCTGGAGCTGCTCTGGCTGCGTACCGGCATCTTCACCACCGCGCAGTACTGGGTCTCGATGGCGATCGTCTTTGCGTTCCAGGTGGTCGTGGACGGCTGGTTGACCAAGCTGTCGGACCCGATCGTGATCTACAACCCCAACGAGATGCTCGGCATCCGAGTCCCGTGGGACATACCGATCGAGGACTACGGCTTCGGTTTCGCCATGGTGACCTTGACGATCCTGGTCTGGCGGCGACTGCTGAATCGACACTCCACCCGTACGCTGGCCCCAGCCCGTGCCGGTGGAGGCCAGCACAGTGCCATCCGGCCCCCTTCCCCTGAACCCGAGGAGACTTGATGGCGAGCGACGCGATACTGGGCACCGAAGAGGTGCCCCAGGCCTTCGACGACGCTGCTCCCCGGTACGACCTCATGGTGGCGCTCAACCCCGGCTACCACCGGCACCTGCGCTCTGCCGCCGCGGCGCTGGTGGAGTGGCTGCTTCCTGATCGCAGCACCACCCGGGTGGTCGACCTGGGCTGCGGGTCCGGGGCGTCGACCAGGGCCCTGTTGGATCAGCTCGCCGGACAGCCGGGCCTCCGGCTGGTCGGTGTCGATGCGTCCGCGGGCATGCTGCAGCAGGCCCGGGCCAAGCCCTGGCCCGCAAATGTGTCTTTCCATCACGGTCTGGCTGAGCAGCTGGCCGGGTTTCGCGGGGATTGGGGTCTAGCCGACCCGGTCGACGGCGTCTTCGCGGCGTACCTGTTCCGCAATGTCACCGAACGGGACAAGGTGCTGGCCTCGGTGCACGACCTGCTTCGTCCCGGCGGGGTGCTGGTCACCCAGGAGTACTCGGTCACCGGGTCGTCGCGCTCAAGGCTGGTCTGGTCGCTGGTCTGCTGGCTCGTGGTGATCCCGCTGAGCTGGGTGACGTCTGGGCAGACGAGGTTGTACCGCTACCTGTGGCGCAGTGTTCTGGCCTTTGACCCGATACCTGACTTCACCAACCGCCTGCATGCCGCGGGGTTCGTCGACGTCGAGGTACGGACGGTCCCGGGCTGGCAGCGGGGGATCCTGCACACCTTCCGGGCTCGTAAGCCTAGTGAACCGACATCCCAGCCGTGAGGATGGGTGCGGCGCGTCGTCGCGATGAGTAGAGCGACTGCCCGCCCCAGCTGGCTACCCGGACGGGACCGGCGTGCTGTCCGGCACCCGGCAGCACCCGGAGCGCTCCGACCCCCGAACCCACCTCGGGTCCTTGTCGCCGGTGGCGGTATCGCCGGGATCGCTGCGGCGGTGGGGCTGGCTGAGCGGGGCGTGGACGTGGTGCTGGTGGAGAAGCACGCCCAGCTCGGTGGCCGCGTGCGCTCCTGGCCCGTCGACCACGGCGAGGACCGGGTCACCATGAGCCGCGGGTTCCATGCCTTCTTCCGGCAGTACTACAACCTGCGAGCGCTGCTCTGCCGGGTCGACCCTGCCCTCGATCGGCTGGTCGGCCTGGACGACTATCCGCTGGTGCTGGCTGGTGGGCACGCGGACTCCTTCGCCCGTATCCCGCGCACCCCGCCTCTCAACCTGGCCACCTTCGTCGCCCGGAGCCCGAGCTTCACTGCACGTGACCTCACCAGGGTGGATATCGGGGCGGCGCTGGAGCTGCTGGACGTCGAGTTCCCACAGACTTTCTCCCGCTACGACGGGCAGAGTGCGGCGGAGTTCCTGGACCGGCTGCGGTTCCCCGACGGTGCCCGGCACCTGGCCCTGGAGGTCTTCGCCCGGAGCTTCTTCGCACCCCCGAACCAGTTCGCGGCCGGTGAGCTGGTGGCGATGTTCCACACCTATTTCGTCGGGTCGTCGGAGGGCCTGCTGTTCGACGTACCGACTGAGGACTACGACACGGCATTCTGGGCGCCGCTGGAACGCTATCTGCGTGTTTGTGGGGCCACCGTGGTGACCGGGGACTCCGTCGAGGCCCTCCACCTGGAGGAACCTGATGGGGTGCGTGTCGACCTCGCCTCGGGTCAGAACCTCGAGGTCGATGCGGTCGTGATCGCAACAGACCCCGCCTCCACCCGACGGCTGATCGCCCAGACCAGCGGGCTGGGTGACGAATCGTGGCGGGAACGGGTCGCGCAGACCCGCAATGCACCACCTTTCGCGGTGTGGCGGCTCTGGCTGGACCGCCTGGTCGATGCCGGGCGGCCCCCGTTCCTCGGCACCAGTGGCTACGGGCCGTTGGACAACATCACCGTGGTTGAGCGCTTCGAGGCCGGTGCCCGGCAGTGGTCTGACGCCCACGGCGGCTCCGTGGTGGAGCTGCACGCGTACGCGCTGCCGTTCGGCGACACCGCAGCAGTGAACTCGCAGTCGATCCAGGCGGAGCTGTGGTCGCAGCTCAATCGGGTCTATGAGGAGACCACCGGGGCAACGGTGCTGGCCTCGGAGTGGCTGGTCGAGGCGGACTGCCCGCTGATCGACACCCGACCGTGGCACCTGCGCCCGGAGGTGACGACTCCTGACCCGCGGGTGGTGCTGGCGGGCGATCAGATTCGGTGCGACTTCCCGGTAGCGCTGATGGAGCGGGCTGCTACCACCGGGTGGCTGGCCGCGAATGCTCTGCTCGCCGGTTGGGGAGTCGCCGGGCATGACCTGTGGACCGTACCGATGGCGGGTCGTCTGCCAGCAGTCGGATCCGCCCGGCGAGTTCTTGCCAGGTCGGCGCCCCGACGCTCCTGAGCCCCCCGAGTCGGGGGTCCGGGGCGAGCGCTGAAATCTCGCTATCAGCGGCCCGCGGGATGGCGAGCCCACGCCGGTGGCGATCGGCTGGTCCGGCTCCGGTAGAGGAATATCAGCGCAATCTCTGCCCGGGCAATCTCAGACGCACCCGTTGCGGCGAACTCCTCCCGGTCCGCAACGGGCGCTGCGGTCGCGACTGCTCCGCTGAGATTTCGCTACCCCCGGTCGGGCTGACGAGAGCCCTGGGCGTGAGGCGACCCAGCACCTCTGCGCAGTAGACAAATATCAGCGAGCTACCGCCGCACCTAGCCGGGGAACTCGCCCCGGGCCCGCAGTTCGTAGCGGCGCTCAGCATAGGCGAGATCATCCACCCAGAGCCGGCGAGCGGTCCTCCGGATGCTCGGCCGGAGCAGCGGGGCCAGCCACCTGGCCACTGCAAAGCCGGTGCGGTCGGAGTGCGCGATAGTGGCCTCGATCACCATGGTCAGCGGGCGACCCTGCTCGTCCACGCCCAACGGGGTGGCATGAGTCTCCACCACACTGCCTTCGCCCTCCCCGTCCGTGATCCGCATGACGATGGTGCGAGCATCGGGGCAGCTGAACTCCGCCCGCACCGGCACCCCCCAGGTACGGCTGAGCCGGAAGGTGACATCAACGGCAAGCGTGTGCTCGTCACTGGCGCTGTCGTCCACGGTCAGGTGGCTGAACGAGTACGGGTGGAACCACGCGCCGTGCCAGGGATCCAGCCGGTTGGCGATTACGTCCTGCGGCTCACAGCTGCCCAGCTCGGTCATCACCGCGGACACCGAATCGGCCAATGGTGGCCTCGGGGGCAGCGACGGGCGGTCGGTGGCCGGCTCTCCCTGCACTGGCAGGCCGACCCAGATCAGCACACCGTCGTCGAAACCTCGGTACGGGCTCCAGGTCTGGTCGCCGGACTCCTGCAGCGCCAGCCCGTGCCAACGGCAGTAGAGGGTCCCGTCCAGCACGGCACAGTTGTCCAGCAGGGCGCCAAGATGGGGGCAGGCCCCCGGACCCGCCACCAGCGTGCCGATTCGATTGCGCCAGAAGACGATCTCGCGGCCGGCAATGGTCCGCGCCACTGACTTGGTCCGGCCGACGTCGCCGCTGGCCCCAGCCACGAACCAGCCGCCTGAGTTCTGCTGCTGGGCCACCTCGAGGGCCCGGGCGATCCGGCCGGGCTTGGCCTGCCGCCAGGTCGCGGCCATCCGGTTCTCCGTCGGCTGCGGCAGGCGGGCGATCGGGATGCGTCTCGCCAGAGCGGCCGGCGAGCGATCAGGGCGTGTCCTGAGCGACATGTGCTGCGGTCCCTTCTGAAGATGAGGCGCTGCGGGACGGACCGGTACGGCTGCCGGGCGGTCCAACCACCATGATCCGCCCGGCGGTCATCGCCTTGCGCCACGTGGGTACCCGTACCCGACCAGTGAACACGTCATAGTCGGCGGCCTCGATCCGCTCCAGAATCTGGGCGTACAGCACTCGCGCCGCGCCGACGCAGCGGGCTGACCGAGGTGGCAGCATCGGGATGCCGGCGTCGGCGATCCGGTACAGCTCACGGTTGCGCTCGATCTGGAACGCCATCAGCGCCCGCCACTCCGGCGTCACCGTCCGAGCCTGGATGTCCACCCCGAACCGGTGGATGTCGGCCTGGGGAACATAAACCCGACCGCGGTCGAGGTCCTCGTCGATGTCGCGTAGGAAGTTGGTGAGCTGGAACGCCAGCCCGAGCGAGCGGGCTGGTTCCCGGGCGGCTCGGTCCCTCGGCTGCAGCACCGGCAGCATCATCTCCCCGATGACCGCCGCGGAGCCCTCCATGTAGTCGCAGAGGTCTTCCCAGGTCTCGTAGCGGGTGGTGGTGAGGTCCATTGCCATCGCGGCGAAGAAGCGCTGGAAGCACTCCGGGTCGATGTCGGCGACCCGTACGGTGTCCACCACGGCAGCCATCACGGGATCAGTACTGCCACCCGCGGCCAACGCTGTCTGGAACGACTGCGCGAAGGCTTCCAGTCGAGAACGCATCTGCGCCACAGACGACTGCGCGATCGTCTCCGGGTCGTCGACGATGTCGTCCGCCAGCCGGCAGAGGGCGTACACGGCATGGACATGGCGCCGCCGCGGCTTCGGCAGCAGCAGCGCACCCCAGTAGTACGTGGTGCCGAACCGGCGCGTCAGCTCGGCGCACCGACGGTACCCCTCCCGCAGCACGGGGTCGCGGACCTCGACCTCAGACACGTCAGAGTGGGACCGGAGAGCCATCAGCGGCCGCTCGGCAGGTAGCGCTGCACCCGGTCCGCTGCCAGCTTGCCGGAGATCAGCACCATCGGCACGCCCACGCCGGGCACGGTCCCGGAGCCGGCGAAGACCAGACCCGGGACAGATTTCTCGGCATTCGGCGGTCGAAACGGTCCGGTCTGGGCGAAGGTGTGGGCCAGCGCGAACGGGGTGCCTGCTTTCATCCCCTGACGCTCCCAGTCCAGCGGGGTGACGATCTGCTCGGTCACCACGTCGTCGGGGTAGCCCTGCTCGCCGAGGAACTGGTGCAGTCGCTCCCGCATCGGGGCCGTCTCGGTGTTCCAGTCCACCCCGCCGGAGAGGTTGGGTACGGGCTCCAGGACGAACAGCGTGGAGCTGCCCGGCGGTGCGGCGGCGGGATGATCCAGGGACGGGATGGTCACCAGCCGCGACGGGTCGGGCATCAGGCGACCCTGCTTCAGCAGCGCGTCGAACGCCGACCCCCACTGCTCCCCGAAGTGGATGTTGTGGTGCGCCGCCTCAAAGCCTGGAAGCCCGCGGACGCCGACGTGCCAGACGACAGCGGAGGGGGAGTAGTCGCCGTTGGTCGTGCCGCGCGGCGGCTTGAGATCGGGCAGCAGCTTGTCGTACGCCACCGGCAGGTCCAAGGTGCAGACGACGGCGTCGGCATGAAGCTGTTCGCCGTCGAGCAACCGGACTCCGGCCACCCCGCCGTTGTCGGACCGACGCAGGATCGACTCCACCTCGGCGCCGTAGCGAAATTGAGCGCCGGCCTTCTCGCAGGCTTGGGCCATCGCCACCGGCATCGCGTTCATGCCCCCATCGGGGAACCAGACGCCCTCGATGCTGTCCATGTAGGTGATGACGGCATACAGGGCCAACGCCGAGTCCGGCGCCAGCCCGGCGTACATCGCCTGGAAGCTGAAAAGTCGATGCAGCCGCGGGTCGCGGAACCGTCGGCGGACAGCGTTGCCCAGCCGTCCGAAGGCGCCCAGCCGCAGCAGCTCGGCTGCCGCTCGAGGCGACGACAGCAACCCCAGGGGGGAGTCGAAGTTTCGGTCGATGAAGTTGGGCATCTCGATCACATAGAGCTTGCGCAGCCAGTCGACGAAGCCGTCGAAGGCGGCAGCATCGACGCTGCCGCAGGTGTTGGCGATCTCTGCCCGCATCGCCTCATGGCCGTAGCGGACGTGGATGGTGCTGCCGTCGGCGAAGGTCGCCCGGTAGGCGGGGTCGAGCCTACGCATCGGCAAGGCGGATTCCAGCTCGGTCCCCACCGCACGTAGGGCGTCGGCCACCAGGTCCCGCATGGTGAGCACCGTCGGGCCGGTGTCGAAGGTGAACCCGTCCTTGACCAGCTGACCGTTGCGCCCGCCGGGAATGTGCTCGCGTTCCACGGCCGTGACGTCGTACCCGCGGCCGGTCAGGTGGCAGGCGGCGGCCAGACCCGCGAGCCCGGCGCCGACCACGATGACGCGGCTCATCGGTTCCGCCATGCGATCTGATGCGCCATCTGGGTCAACTGGGTCACGCCTTCGGGGTCGAGAAAGGTGTTCTGCAGTGCATCGAGAGCTGCTGCGACATGGCCGGAGATGAGGTCTTCGACGGCGGCGACGACACCTTCGGTCGCCAGCTCCTGCTGGAGCAGTGTGACGTCGGTCGAGGTGAGGTCCGGAGATCCGACCCGTGCCAGGGCGTCCCGCGCCGCGGACCCCCGTACCCACTCAGCGGCCAGCGACATGATCACTGTCGGCTTGCCGGAGATCAAGTCGTCGCCGGCCGGCTTGCCGGTCAGCTCGGGGTCACCCCATACCCCGAGCAGGTCGTCGCGGAGGGCAAATGCTTCGCCGACCTCACGTCCGTACCGGGTCAGGCAGTCGACCACCTCGCCGGTTGCGCCGCCGGCGACGGCGCCCAGCTGGAGTGGACGTTCCACGGTGTAGGCGCCGGACTTCATCCGAGCTACCTGCCGGGCATGGGCAAGATCACGCCGACCGGCGGCGCCGCCGGTCAGGTCGCGGCGCTGACCGGAGACCAGCTCGACCACGAGCAGCCGCCATAGCCTGCGCATCGGGGCTGGCAGATCGGCGGCCAGATGGTCGGCCTCAGCATGGGCCAGATCACCGAGCAGGATGGCGATGCTCTCGCCGAAGCGTTGCGCAGACCCCAGCGCCGCCCACTCGCTGTGCAGCCGGGCAGTGTGAGCATGCACCGTCGGCCGGCCACGGCGCGAAGCCGACTCATCCATCACGTCGTCATGGATCAGGGCGAACAGATGCAGCAGCTCAAGAGCGGCCCCGGCCCGGATGACGTCGCCATGCCCGGACCCACGGGACTGCCCACCGGCGCTGACCCAGCCCAGGTACGACATCACCGGGCGGATCCTCTTGCCGCCGGTGGCCAGCAGCTGTTTCAGCAGCTGTGGCAGGTCGTCGTCGGCGAGGATGTCGACCGTGCCGCGGTCACCAAGCTCGGGGCTCCACAGCTCAGTCAGGCCCGTCACTGATGCGGCGAGGACCGTGTCGACCTGCTGGAGATAGTCCGAGACGCCTGGGCGATCGGCCCGGCCGGGGAGTGCGACCACCCAGCCGTGTCCGTGTTGAGCGGTCCGACCCTGGCCGGTGGAACTCACCGCGGCGTCCTCCGACGGCTGGGCTCTGCTCACGTGCATCTCCGATCGTTGTACCTGCACTACGCCCTGATGGAGCGTGCCCGCGTCAGCTGCCGTACCTGAGTGACTGCCCATGGGCTGAAGGCGAACGGTGTCGCCGACATTGCCGCCAGCACATCACTCCAATCGACCCATGCCCAGCTCATCACCTCCTCAGGATTCGGCGCGGGAGCCACGTTTGGATTCACTGTGCGGCCCACAAATACTGGGCAGATCTCGTTCTCGCGGATGCCGCTGGCGTCCAAGGCGGTGTAGGCGAAGTCCGGCAGCTCGCAGGTCAGGTCAGTGACCTGGAGCCCGAGCTCGGTCTCCAGCCGTCGATGCACGGCCTCGCTGAGCTCCTCGCCTGGTCGTGGATGACCGCAGCAGCTGTTGGTCCACACCCCCGGCCAGGTCAGCTTGCCCAGCGCCCGCCGGGTGAGGAGCAGCTGTCCAGCTCCGTTGAAGAGGTAAAGGGAGAAGGCGAGATGGAGGGGGGTCTCCGTGTGATGTACCGCGGACTTGAGCTCTTGACCGATCGGTTCGCCGTGGAGGTCGACCAGCACCACCGGGTCGTCGATAACCGTCACCTGGGTGCGACGGCCACGAGAGGTCCACAGGTCATGCAGAGTCCGACGGTGAGGGGTCTGGTCGGCGTCATAGCGAAACAATACTCAGTCGACCGGCGCTGGCCAGCACCCAACTTGTGCAACCTGCTCGTCCGGCAAAGTCGTCACTAGCGGAATGTCACCGCAACTCCCTATCATCGAACACATGTTCGATATGATGCAGCCATGAGTACTTCGGGATACGTGCCCCCGGGTTGGCCGGAGGTGGTGCACCCACCGGGGTCTGTGGACTGGGAGCTGACGGCAACCGCGTACCTGCTGGACTGCTGTCCGCCGGACTTCCGGGGCTATCCGGTGCTCCGCCGCCACCCGGTGGTGCTAGCCCGGTTCGCCGTGCAGTTCGTGGACGGTCAGTACAGCAGTGCCCAAGCCGGGCTGGCCGGTTCTCGGGTGAGCCTGAGCCGGTACGTGAGTGCGGAGGTGCTGCAGTCCGCCGCCGAGGCTTGGCTGGAGCAGACGGCACGACTGGCGCGCACCCGACGTGCGGTCGCCTTGGTGGAGGAGGCGCTGCGGGGGAAGGTCTTCGTGCGACGGTTATGAGCGGGGTCTGCCGTGCTCACGGATTAGTTACACCGCCCGGTACCGGTGGTCACCAACACGTAAACTCCCAGCATGCCTTCAGCGCCACACCGCCTGCTCGAGTCCATCCGGAGCCCTCACGATCTCCGATCACTCTCGACGGAGCAGCTGAACCAGCTCAGCACCGAGATCCGTGCTTTCCTGATCCACCACGTAAGCCAGACGGGGGGACATCTGGGCCCCAACCTGGGCGTGGTGGAGCTCACCCTCGCGGTGCACCGGGTGTTCGACTCACCTAGCGACCCCATCATCTTCGACACCGGGCATCAAAGCTATGTGCACAAGATCCTGACCGGGCGGCAGCAGGGCTTCGGGGGACTGCGGCAGCGCGGTGGGCTGTCGGGATACCCGAGCCAGGCAGAGTCGCCGCATGACTGGGTGGAGAACTCCCACGCCTCGACGTCGCTGTCCTACGCTGACGGACTGGCGAAGGCGCTTCGGCAGCAGCGCAAGCCGGGCACGGTGGTGGCCGTCATCGGCGACGGCGCGCTGACCGGTGGGATGGCCTGGGAGGCGTTGAACAACATCGCTGCGGAGGAGGATCTGCCGCTGGTGATCGTCGTCAACGACAACGGCCGGTCCTACACCCCTACCGTCGGAGGCCTGGCCAAGCACCTGTCCGGGCTCCGCACCAACCCGCGGTACGAGCAGGTACTGGACGTGGTCAAGCGGAACGTGAGCCGGGCCCCGCTGGTGGGCAGCGCCGCGTACGACATCCTGCACGGCATCAAGATCGGCCTCAAGGACGTCATCGCTCCGCAGGGGATGTTCTCCGATCTCGGGCTGAAGTACCTGGGCCCGATCGACGGGCACGACATCGATGCGGTGGAGCTTGCACTGAACCAGGCGAAGCAGTACGGCGGGCCGGTGCTGGTGCACTGCGTGACCCGGAAGGGGAACGGCTTCAAGGCTGCCGAGGACCACGAGGAGGACCGGTTCCACGCCGTCGGCAAGATAGACAAGCTGACCGGGCAGGCGCTGGGAACCAAGGGCGCTGAAACCTGGACCGAGGTGTTCTCCGAGGAACTGGTACGCCTCGGCGCCTCCGATCCCACAATCGTGGCCATCACCGCGGCGATGATGTACCCGACCGGGCTGGCACGGTTCGCGGCTGCCTTCCCCGACCGGTTCTTTGACGTTGGCATCGCTGAACAGCACGCAGTGACCTCGGCGGCTGGACTGGCCATGGGCGGTCTCCATCCCGTTGTCGCGATCTACTCCACCTTTTTGAACCGGGCCTTCGACCAGGTGCTGATGGATGTCGCGCTGCACCGCTGCGGGGTCACCTTCGTGTTGGACCGCGCCGGCGTGACCGGGAATGACGGCGCCAGCCACAACGGGATGTGGGACATGTCGATCCTGCAGGTCGTCCCCGGCCTGCACCTCAGCGCCCCCCGCGACGCCACCCGCCTCCGCGAGGCGTTGGCGACGGCGACCACCATCGCCGACGCCCCGAGCGTTGTTCGCTATTCCAAGGAGGCCGTCCCCGACGACATGGCCGCCGTCGACTGCGTGGATGGGGTCGATGTGCTGCTTCGCACCGAGCACCCCCGCGTGCTGGTGGTCGCGTACGGGCAGATGGCCGGCACCGGCCTGGCCGTGGGCCACCGGCTGTCTGACCAGGGCATCGGGGTCACCGTGGTGGACCCGGTCTGGGCGTTGCCGTGCAACCCTGCGTTGGTGCGGCTGGCTGCGGAGCACGAGCTTGTGATCAGCATCGAGGACAGTGGGATCGTCGGTGGCTGCGGCTCCCGGCTCGCCCAGGAGCTGCGGTTCGCCGACGTCAGCACACCGCTTCGCGAGTTCGGCATCGAGCAGCGGTTCCTCCAGCACGCCAGCCGATCCGAGCTGCTGGAGGAGGTGGGGCTGGCTCCGCAGGCCATCGCCCGGTACGCCGTCGAGGCGATCGTGAAGGGCGAGTCGACGCTGTCCGACAGTCCGCTGGAACCGGGGGTCAAGCCCGATGACGCCTCCCTTTAAGGTGGTGCCGAGCCTCATCGTGGGGTGACCGCGACTCGGAGGTGAGCGGGTATGGGGGTGCTTCGCACCAGGAGCATGGGTGTGCTTCGCACCAAGAGCGTCGAGCAGTCGATTGCCGACACCGACGAGCCCGAGTACCGGCTGAGACGGAACCTCACCGCCCTCGACCTGACCGTCTTCGGCGTCGGAGTGATCATCGGTGCCGGCATCTTCACCCTGACCGGCCGAGCCGCTGCCACCATCGCCGGCCCGGCCATCGTGCTCAGCTTCGTGGTGTCGGCGGTCTGCTGCGGCCTGGCCGCACTCTGCTACGCCGAGTTCGCCTCCACCGTCCCGGTGTCCGGATCGGCGTACACGTTCTCCTACGCCAGCCTGGGGGAGATCATCGCCTGGATCATCGGCTGGGACCTGCTGCTGGAGCTGATGCTTGGGGCCAGCGTGGTGGCTCAGGGATGGAGTACCTACGCCGTCGTGCTGCTGGACAGCCTGGGCATCACCTGGCCGGCGGCGCTCGGCCCAGGCGGTGCCGTGGATGTGCTGGCGATGCTTCTGGTCGCCGTCCTCGCGACCTTGATCACCATCGGGATCAAGGAGTCGATGCGGGTCAACCTCGTGCTGGTGGCGGTGAAGATCTTCATCGTCTTGTTCGTCATCATCGCCGGGATCGGCTTCATCAACCCGGCCAACTACTCCCCGTTCATCCCACCGGCCGCCGGCGGCGGCGCCGCTGTCGAGCACTGGTACCAGCAGCCGCTGATCCAGGCAGCGTTCGGGCTGGAACCGACCGCCTTCGGCGTGGCCGGGATCTTCACCGGCGCTGCGCTGGTCTTCTTCGCCTACATCGGCTTCGACGTGGTCGCCACGACCGCCGAGGAGGCCCGTAACCCCCAGCGTGACCTGCCGATCGGCATTCTCGGCTCGTTGCTGATCTGCACGATCCTGTACGGCGCCGTCGCGCTGGTCATCACCGGGATGTTGAAGTACGACCAGATCGACCCCAAGGCAGCTCTCGCCTCCGCCTTCACCACCTTGGGCAAGCCGGGCTACGCCACCTTGATCTCTGCGGGTGCGGTGGCCGGACTCACCACGGTGGTGCTGACCTTGCTGATCGGCGCCTCCCGCGTGGTGTTCGCGATGTCCCGCGACCACCTGCTGCCCCCGGTGCTGAGCAAGGTGCACCCCCGGTTCAAGACCCCGTACGTGATCACCATCGTGATCGGTGTCATCACCATGCTGGTGGCCGGCCTGACCCCGATCGGGCGGCTGGAGGAGATGGTCAACATCGGTACCTTGACCGCCTTCATCCTGGTCTCCGTCGGTGTCGTGGTGCTGCGGCGCACCCGGCCGGAGCTGCCGCGGGCGTTCCGGGTGCCGTGGTCGCCGGTGGTGCCGATCGCCTCCGCGCTGATCTGCCTCTACCTCACCTTGAACCTGTCGCTCGAGACCTGGTTCCGGTTCCTGATCTGGATGGCGCTCGGTTTCGCGATCTACGCGTTCTACGGGTACCGGAGGTCCCGGCTCGCCACCGGTGAGACTCTGGTGGAGATGCGCTCAGCCCACCGCTGACGCGCTCGGAACGGGGGAGGGTTTGTCGGCGACGCTGGCTACGCCGGCCGGGAGGAAGGTATGGCCGACCACC
The DNA here is from genome assembly GCA_902805915.1 of uncultured Propionibacteriaceae bacterium. Classification (GTDB taxonomy): domain Bacteria; phylum Actinomycetota; class Actinomycetes; order Propionibacteriales; family Propionibacteriaceae; genus Microlunatus. The sequence continues at coordinate 22,712 of CADCUO010000087.1, forward strand.
TTCTCCGAGATGCCCTCACGGTCCAGGTACGGGGTGATGCCGCCCAGGTGGAAGGGCCAGCCGCCGCCCAGGATCATGCAGAGGTCGATGTCCATCGGCGCGGCCACGACACCCTGGCTGAGCATCACGGCGATCTCCTCCGCCATCGCGGACAGGGCGCGTAGGCGTACCTGGTCTGCGGTGCTGGGGCGGTCGCCCACGGTCAGCAGCGCCTGTGTCTCGGCCGAGACGTACGGCTTCCCCTCGGCCGTCCAGTCGTAGACACTGCGCTTACCGGCGCCGACCAGCGCCTTCAGGTTCGGTGACACCGGGAACCGTTCGCCGAAGGCGTCGTGGAGGGTCTGGGTGACGTGCAGGGTGACCGCCGGCCCGACGAGCTGCATCAGCACGAACGGCGGCATCGGCAGCCCAAGTGGGCGGAGCGCCCCGTCGGCCACCGGGATGGGGGTGCCCTCGTCGACCGCCTGGATCACCTCGGCCATCATTCGGATCAATAGCCGGTTGAAGACGAACCCGGCGGCGTCCTTCACCAGCACTGCACTCTTCTTCAGCTCCTTGGCGACCTTGAAGGCGGTGGCCAGGGTCGCCTCGTTCGTACGCTCGGCGCGGACCACCTCGAGCAGCGGCATCACGGCCACCGGGTTGAAGAAATGCAGGCCGACAACCCGCTCCGGGTGGGCCAGGTCGGACGCCATCGCGGTTACCGACAGCGATGAGGTGTTGGTGGCCAGCACACAGGTGTCGCTGACGTGCTGCACCAGCTCGCCGAAGACCTGCTGCTTGACCGAGAGGTCCTCATACACCGCCTCGATCACCAGGTCGCAGCCGGCGAAGTCCGCCTGGTCGGTGGTGCCAGACAGCAGTGCTCTCAGCCGGTTCGCCTCGTCGGGTGACATCCGCTTGGTAGCAAGGAGCTTGTCGATCTGGGCTTGTACGTAGTCGAGACCACTCTGCACCCGCTCCCGGTCGAGGTCGCAGATGATGACCGGGACCTGCAGCCGCCGCAGAAATGACCAGGCGAGCTGGCTGGCCATCAGCCCCGCCCCAACGACGCCGACCTGCGTCAGTGGGCGGGCCAGCCGCGGGTCCGGCGCCCCGGCGGGCCGCTTGGCCCGCTTCTGCACCAGGTCGAAGGCGTACAGGCTGGATCGCAGCTCAGGGCTCATCAGCAGGTCGGCCAGTGCTTCGTCCTCGGCCGCGAACGCCGCGACCCGGTCCGCGGTCCGCGCGGCACTGATCAGCTCCAGGGCGCGGTACGGGGCCGGAGCGGCGCCGGAGATCTTCTGGTCGGCGAAGGCCTTGCCGCGCGCGACTGCTGCGTCCCAGGCCGGGCCGCGGTCGACCTCACGCCGGTCTACGGCAAGTGTGCCGGCAACGACCTTCCCGGCCCAGTCCAGCGAACGCTCCAGGAAGTCGGCGGCGTCGAAGATGACGTCGGCGATGCCCAGCTCGTATGCCTGGGAAGGCTTCAGCATCTTGTTCTGGCTCAGTGGGTTCTCGATGATCACCGTCACGGCCCCGTCGGCACCGATGAGGTTGGGCAGCAGGTACGCGCCCCCCCAGCCGGGCAGCATGCCGAGGAAGCATTCGGGCAGCGCGAGGCCGGCGGCGGTTGTGGACACGGTGCGGTAGTCGCAGTGCAGCGCCACCTCCAGTCCACCGCCCAGCGCCAAGCCGTTGATGAACGCGAACGTCGGTACCGCGGCCGAATGCAGCTTGTCGAAGACGGCGTGCCCGATCTTGGTGATCGTCTTGGACTGTGACCGCTCGGTGATCTTGGGAACCGCGGTCAGGTCCGCCCCGGCCGCCAGGAAGAACGGCTTGCCGGTGATGGCTATCCCGGCCACGTCGTCGCGCTGCCGAGCAGCATCGATGGCCGCGTTGAGGTTGCCGAGACCGCGTGGGCCCAGGATGGTCGGCTTGGTGTGGTCATGGCCGTTATCCAGGGTGATCAGCACCAAGGTCGAGCCGGCATGAGGCAGCACGACATCCCGGCTGAGGGCCCGGGTGACCATCTCGGACTCACTCAGCGCCGACGCCTGGTCGATCAACTGCTCCAGGTCCCGGTCCGTCATGGTGGTCACTGTGCTGCTCCGGTGCCCGATGCAGTGGTGCCCGATGCAGTGGTGCTCGATGCGGTGGTGGCCGATGCAGTGGTGCCCGATGCGGTGGGAGCGGCGTCGTGGTGGTGTGGGTTCTCCCAGATGACTGACCCGCCCATGCCGAGCCCGATGCACATCGTGGTCAAGCCATAGCGGACCTCCGGGTGCTCCCGGAAGCTGCGCGCGAGATGGATCATCAACCGCACCCCGGAGCTGGCTAGCGGGTGCCCGAGAGCGATCGCGCCACCGTAGGGGTTGACCCGTTCGTCATCGCTGCTGATCCCGAAATGATCAAGAAAGGCCAGCACCTGGACGGCGAAGGCCTCGTTGATCTCAAACGCACCAAGATCATCTATGGTGAGGCCCGCAGAGCGCAGCGCTTTCTCAGTCGCCGGTATCGGACCGACCCCCATCAGCTCTGGATCGACGCCGGCGAAGGCGAACGAGACCAGGCGCATGGCTACCGGAAGCCCCAGCTCGCGAGCCGTCGACTCTGCCGCCACCAGTGCTGCGGTGGCGCCGTCGTTGAGCCCGGCGGCGTTCCCGGGAGTGACCCGACCGTGCGGGCGGAACGGTGTCTTGAGGGCCGCCAGGGTTTCCTTGGTGGTGCCCGGACGTGGTGGTTCGTCAGCGGTAGCCAGCCCCCAGCCCAGCTCGGTGCTGCGAGTGGCAACGCTCACCAGCGACTCCTGGATGATGCCGTGGGCGTACGCCGCGGCCACCCGCTCCTGACTCAGCACGGCGAAGGAGTCAGCGCGGTCCTTGGTGATGGCGGGAAAGCGGTCATGCAGGTTCTCCGCGGTGGAGCCCATCACCAGGGCGGATGGGTCGACCAGCTTCTCTGCCAGGATCCGCGGGTTCGGGTCGACCCCGTCACCCATCGGGTGGTGACCCATGTGCTCGACGCCGCCAGCGACTGCCACGTCGTAGGCGCCGAAAGCGATCCCGGCGGCGACGTTGGTCACCGCAGTCATGGCACCGGCGCACATCCGGTCAATGGCGTACCCGGGAACCGAACGGGGGAGACCGGCCAGCAGTGCCGCGGTCCGACCAATGGTGAGCCCTTGGTCGCCGGTCTGCGTAGTGGCCGCGATAGCCACCTCGTCGACCCGGTCGGCTGGTAGCTCGGGGTGTCGGCGCATCAGCTCGCGAATGCAGTTGACGACCAGGTCATCGGCGCGGGTCTCGGCATACATCGAGCCGGCCTTGCCGAAGGGTGTGCGTACGCCGTCGACGAAGACGACCTCGCGGGAAATCCGGGACATGCGGCTTATATTACTCACGGGTAACCCGCTACCGCCTCAATCGGCCGCTTCGCCACTAGTTACCGGGACCTGGTCCGGCCGCGTTGAGCCCAACTGACGCTTTGCTGAATTACGCTGCAACTATGGCTGGCAATGTCAGATCAAGCTGACCCACGACCGTGGGCCATCTTGTCAAGGGGTGGTTGGCGGCGGGCGAACCGGTAGAACGGATTTGGTGCCGTCGCTGTCTCACCTACGCCGTCGTCAACGTGCCGTACTACCTGATCTCGGCTGCGGGTGTGTCCCGGCGAGCGACGAAGATCTGGTGCCGCAACTGCGACGAAGCGGACTAGGGTTCCGCCGGACTCATGAGCTGGGCGGTGATAAGCCCAACGGTCAGCTCCCGCTGCCATGGTCGCGCACCCAGTGCGGCGAGTGCCGCATCCACTTCCTCCTCGGTAACCGGTGTTGGCGGGCGCCAAGCCAGCCTGCGTACATGCTCCGGCGTCAGAAGATTCTCGATCGGCAGGTTCAGCTCCGCGGAACGGGCGTTGAGTGCCTCGCGGACCCGAGCCAGCCGCTGAGCAGCCTCAGGGTCCTTCGCGGCCCATAACCGGGCCTGGGGTGGGCCATCACTGGAGATGTGCATGGCTGGTAGCTGGGACTCGGTCAGCCGGTTCGCCGCCTCGATCGCATCCATCCAGGTGGACTCGAACCGGCGGGCCTGTCGGCGGGCGAAGAGCGAGATCCGGCGCATCGCGGCCCGGTCCGGCGACGGCGAGACGGCCAGTTCGGTGATAGCCGCGTCGCCGAGGATCTTCCCCGGTGCCCGGTCGAGCCGGGCGGCGATCTCGTCTCTGGCGCGCCACAGTGCAGCCACGTACGCCAGCCCGCGTCGGCTCCGCACCTTGTGCATGCCTGAGGTCCGCCGCCACGGGTCCGGACGCGGCTCCGGTGCGACGCCCGCGCCCTGCACCAAGGCGGCGAACTCCTGCCGCGCCCACTCCATCTTGCCGGTCTGCTCCAGCTCGGCGGCTAGCTTGTCCCGCAGCTCGATCAGCAGCTCCACGTCGAGTGCCGCGTAGTTCAGCCACTCCTGCGGCAGTGGACGGCTGGACCAGTCGGCGGCGGAATGCTCCTTGAGGAGACGGACACCGAAGTGCTCCTCGATCAACGTGCCCAGCGCCACCCGGGGGTAGCCGAGCAGCCTGCCGGCCAGCTCGGTGTCGAACAGAGTACGAGGCACCAGACCGACCTCGTACAGGCAGGCAAGGTCCTGGCTGGCCGCGTGGATCACCCACTCGGCGTCGGCGATCGCTGCACCCAGCCGACTCAGGTCGACGGTCCCGCCGAAGGCGATAGGGTCGATCAGAACCGTGCCAGCACCGGCGCGGCGAAGCTGGATCAGGTACGCGCGCTGGCTGTAGCGAAAGCCGTGCGCCCGCTCGGCATCAACGGCGACCGGTCCGGTGCCGGCTGCCAGGCGATCGATCGTTTCGTCGAGGCCAGCATCGGTGGTGACGACCCCCGGCACCCCGTCGGCGGGCTCCGTGAGCAGCTCGACCGGCTCCAGTACCAGGTCCTCAGCTGCGACCTCTTCTTCGGCGGCCGGTTCCACAGCGCCCGTCCGTCCCGGGTCAGGCTGGACTGGGTTCGGCTGAGAAGACTGTGTCGGGCCGGGCTGGGTGGCGTCCCGCTGCGGAGAGGGATCAGTCGAGTCCAGCTGTGCCGCCATCGGGCGGGTCGGGTCCGGCTGACCGGGACCCGGCCGTCGGACCTGTGGCTCCGCGCCTGGGAGTGTGTCGCTCAACGTCTCCGCGATTTTCGGTTCGATGGTTGACGCCGTGATGGCATCGCGACCACGCCGGCAGGGAGGGGCGGAAGCCCCGCCGTGATACAGAGTAGTTCACCCCAGGCGCTCAGGTGGGCGGCAAGTCCGACGCCATCGGTCAGCTGGGGTGTCCAGGAAGCCCGCACCTCTACCTCAGCCCGCGGCGGATCCTCAGCCATCCCACCGAACGACTCACTCGACACCGAGGTGACGGTGCCGCTCGGAGCAAGATAGGCGGCGTCATGGGACTGCAGGGCGTCGATCAGCCAGGACCAGCCAACACTGGCAAGCAGCGGGTCGGTGACCATCTCTGGATCGATATCAGCCCGGGCGAATGTCACGCACCGAAAGGTGCCCTGCCAGGAGGAGTTCCCGGCGGGGTCGTGGAGCAACACCAGCCGCCCGCTGCCTATCTCCTCGCCCCCGCTCACCACGTCAGCGGTGATCGCCGCGCAGAATGGAGCGATCCGCTGCGGCGCAGGTATCTCCTCCACTAAGAGCTCGGGCCGCCAGGAGGCCGCCAACAGGTCCTGTGCGGCGCGACGGAACACGTCCGGTGCCGGTGACGGATCCATTGTCGCTCCCACCGTCGCAGCGTATTCGCCGGTCGATCTGATACCGGCTCGACGCGCCGCGATTGGCAGGTCGTGAAAAGATTCACGTGTGCCCGCTCCCGCATCCACCTTCATGGCCGCCTGTCGCCGTGATCACCTGGACGACCAGCTGCCGGTGTGGTTCATGCGGCAGGCGGGTCGGTCCTTGCCGGAGTACCGCAAGGTCCGTCAGGGCGTAACGATGCTGGCCAGCTGCGCCCAGCCCGACCTGGTCACCGAGATCACCCTGCAGCCGGTCCGGAGGTACGGCGTTGACGCCGCCATCCTCTACTCCGACATCATGGTGCCGCTCAAGGCGATCGACGTCGACCTCGACATCGTCGCCGGCACCGGTCCCGTTATCGCCCATCCGGTTCGCAGCGTCGGCGACCTGGCGCAGCTTCGTGACTTGGAGCCGAGCGATGTCGGGTACGTCACCGAGGCGGTTCAGAACCTCGTCGCCGAGCTGGGGGACCGGCCGCTGATCGGGTTCGCCGGGGCCCCGTTCACCCTGGCGAGCTATCTGGTGGAAGGCGGACCGAGCAAGGACTACGCCAAGACCAAGTCGTTGATGGTGTCCGAACCCGCATTGTGGGACGGGCTCTGCTCACGGCTGGCCGATATCGCCGCCCTCTTCTTGACGATTCAGGTGCAAGCCGGTGCCCGGGCAGTGCAGCTCTTCGACTCGTGGGCCGGCAGCCTCAGCGCCGCGGACTACATCAGCTATGTCCAGCCGTACTCGGCCAGGGTGCTCGACCAGATCGGTGCGCTCGGGGTGCCGCGTATCCACTTCGGCGTCGGAACCTCAGAGCTGCTGCCGGCGATGGGTGCCGCGGGAGCCGACGTCGTCGGCGTCGACTGGCGGGTGCCGCTAGCGGAGGCGAGCCGTCGGATCGGGCCGTCGCACGCAGTCCAGGGCAACCTTGATCCGGCGCTGCTGACCGCACCGTGGCCCGTGCTGGCGGAGCGGGTTCGTACGGTGATCCGCTCCGGCGCCCTGGCTCCCGGGCACATCTTCAACCTCGGCCACGGCGTGCCGCCGGGCACCGATCCTGAGGTGCTCGCCCGCATCGTCGACCTTGTCCATGGCGAAGGTCCCACGCTCCGGAGGCAGGCCCGGGCGGCGGCCGGGGTCGGCTGATCATGCGGGTTGCAGTCGTGGGTGGGGGCGTCGCCGGTCTCAGCGCCGCCCGGGAGCTGGCCGTCGGTGGGGCCGACGTGGTGGTGCTGGAGTCGAGTGCTCGGTGCGGCGGCAAGCTCGACTCGGTTTTGGTGAACGGGATCCGGCTCGACTCCGGCGCCGAGTCAGTGCTGGCACGCCGTCCAGAGGCGGTCGCCTTGATGATCGACCTGGGTCTGGGTGACCAGCTGGTCCATCCCAGCCAGGCGAAGCCGCAGGTCTACGTCGGCGGCCGGATCGTTCCGCTGCCGCCGCAGGCCATGGGCATCCCGGTGGACCTTGACGCCCTGGCGGGGCTCCTCACTCCGGAAGGGCTCGCGCGAGCCCGGCAGGAACCGAGCCTGCCGGCGCCCGCCTTGGTGGGGGACGTCGGCATCGGCGCCTACGTCGACCAACGGTTCGGGACCGAGGTGACCGACCGGCTGCTGGAGCCACTGCTCGGCGGGGTCTACGCCGGCCATGCCCGCGAGCTGTCGTTCCAGGCGGTGGCGGAGCGGTTGTTCGAGCAGGCCCGCCACGGTGGTTCGCTACTGCAGCATGCTCGCGCAATGACACCGTCAGAGCCGGCTGGCCCTGTCTTCGCGGGGCTCGCCGGTGGCGTCGCCGTGCTGGTCGACACACTGGTCGCGGACCTGGCCCGCCGCGGGGTGGAGGTCCGTACCGGGGTGACCGTACGGGAGCTGACCCGACGTCCCGGCGGTGGATACCGGCTCGTGGGCGGCGCAGTCCCGGACCCGAAGGCCAGGGACGTTGACGCGGTAGTGCTCGCCACGCCGGCCGGGGCGACGGCACGGTTGCTTGCTCCGTTCGCGCCCGCCGTGGCCGCCGAACTGGCCGCGCTCCCGTACGCCTCGATGGCCGTGAACACGCTTGTGGTACGCAACGTCGCGCTGGCCGGCTCCGGGTTACTGGTCCCGCCTGGAGAGCTGCCCACCATCAAGGCCCTCACCTACTCCAGCCAGAAGTGGCAATGGGTAGCGGACCAGGCGACGGCAGTATGGGGTGACGGCGCGGCTGTCGTCCGGGCCAGTGTGGGACGGTTCGGTGAGGCCAGGCTGCTGCAGGTCGACGACGCCACCATGCTGGCGCGTACCGTCGCCGAGGCGCGTACGTTGCCCGGATGGGAACACGCTGAGCTGGTGACCGGCCACGTCCGGCGGTGGGGTGGTGCCCTGCCGCAGTATCTGGTCGGCCACCGCGGGCTCGTGCACCGCCTCCGCGGTACAGCGGCCGACCTCGCGGGAATCGAGGTGTGCGGCGCGGCACTGGACGGTGTGGGCATCGCCGCCACCATCGGGAGCGCCACGACGGCGGCCCGCAACCTGCTCTGCGGTACCGAGCGGAACCAATCGGTATCCGCAGGGTCGTCGGCACGACCGGCTCAGCACGTTGACCACGAGGAGAGGAGCGCCAGATGAAGGCGCGCGACATCAACGACACCATCCGATACACGATGTGGTCGGTCTACCGACGGCTAGACGCACTGGACCAGTCACCGGTCGACACGGCGGCCTCCGCGGTGAAGCAAATCGACCAAGCCACCGACGACGCCGACGTGGTGATCCGCGGCTGGTACGACGTCGCGGGGCTTCGTGCCGACGCAGATCTGATGGTGTGGTGGCATGCGCCCACCTCTGAGGCACTGCAGGACGCCTACCACGCCCTTCGGCGCTCAGAGCTGGGTCGGCACCTGCAGCCGGTCTGGTCACAGCTGGCACTGCACCGCCCAGCTGAGTTCAACAAGGGGCACGTGCCGGCGTTCATGCAGGACGAAGAGCCCAAGGCCCACCTGTGCGTGTACCCGTTCGTCCGCTCCTACGAGTGGTACCTGCTGCCTGAGGAGGAACGGCGCACCATGCTGGTGGAGCACGGCATGCTGGCACGACCATATCCAGACGTCCGGGCCAACACGGTGTCGTCGTTCGCCCTGGGTGACTACGAGTGGATGCTGGCGTTCGAGGCCGACGAGCTGCACCGGATCGTGGACCTGATGCGTGAGCTGCGCGGGGCCGCCGCTCGCCGACACACTCGCGAGGAGGTTCCGTTCTACACCGGGCGCCGTCGGGAGCTGGTAGAGATCCTCACCAGCTGGTGACCTGGAGCTGGAGTCCAGTAATCGTCCCCTCATCACTCGCAAATCAGCCGCCGCCCGCGTGAGGGGACTGCGCGCAGCGCGACGAGGGTACGAAAACTGGACTGTCCTGAACTGCGACCGTCAGCCCCGGTGGCCCAGTCAACTCGGGTCCGGCTCCAAGGTCAGGCTGACCGAGTTGATGCAGTAGCGAAGGTCGGTCGGGGTGCCGTACCCCTCGCCTTCGAACAGGTGCCCGAGGTGGGAGTCGCAGGTCGCGCAGCGGACCTCGACTCGCTTCATGAACATGGACCGGTCCTCGATGTAGACCACCCGATCCTCCGCCAGGGGTGCGAAGAAGGACGGCCATCCGCAGTGCGACTCGAACTTGGTGTCGCTGCGGAACAGCTCTGCGTTACAGGCCTTGCAGCGGTAGATCCCGGCCGTCTTCGCGTCGGTGTACTCGCCGGTGAACGGGCGCTCGGTTCCGGCCTCGCGCAGCACCTTGTACTCCATCGGGCTGAGCTGCGCCCGCCATTGCTCCTCGGACTTGACGACCTTGCCCACGGCGGCGCCTGCTGCTTCACTCATGTTGGTCTCCTTTCCGGGCTTGGCCCGGTAGCGCACGCCACACCGCGGCATGTCTGCGGGCTTGAACCCGATCGCGACCCACCCTATTCCGGCACCTCAAGCAACCGCTCCGCCACAGGGTGCCTTCACTATGCTGTGGCCATGGCCGCCCCCGCAGTGGAGCTTGACGTCCGAGGTCGGACGGTTCGGGTCTCCAGCCCCGACAAGGTGTACTTCCCGGAGGTCGGGTTGACCAAGCTGGACATCGTCTCGTACGTGGTCGCTGTCGGGGATGGAATCCTTGCCGCCCTCAAGGATCGCCCGGTCACCATGGAACGGTGGCCGGGCGGCTACTCACCGGATGCGAAGCTGGTGAGCCGCGACGACCCCAACGGGGAGGCCTGGTACCAGAAGCGTGCCCCGAAGAACACCCCCGACTGGGTGGAGACGGTCAAGATCGCCTTCCCGTCCGGACGTACCGCGGTGCAGGTCTGTCCGACCGAGCTCGCCGCGGTCGCCTGGATGGCTAACCTCGGCACCTTGCGTTACCACCCGTGGCCGGTGACCAAGGCAGACACCGAGATGGTGGACCAGCTCCGCATCGACCTGGATCCCCAACCAGGGACCGACTTCTCCGATGCGGTCGCGGCGGCGTACGAGCTGCGTGCGGTGCTGGAGGAGGCGGGCTTGACCGGATATCCCAAGACCAGTGGCGGCCGGGGCGTGCACGTTTTCGTGCCGGTGGAACCGCGGTACGGCTTCGTGGAGGCCCGGCACGCGGTCATCGCCCTCGGGCGCGAGCTGGCACGCCGGATGCCCGAGCGCGTGACCGTCAACTGGTGGAAGGAGGAGCGGGGCGAGCGAATCTTCATCGACTACAACCAGATGGCGCGCGACCGCACGATTGCGTCCGCGTACTCCATCCGACCGACACCGCGGGCGCAGGTCTCGGCGCCGCTGACCTGGGCTGAGCTCGCCGACGCCGACCCGGCCGACTTCACACTGCCGACCATGACTGAACGGTTCGCCCGATCTGGTGATGTCTGGCAGCCGTTCTACACCGAGCCACCGGCGGCCCTGGAGCCCGCACTCCAGATGTACGAGCGGGACGCCCGCGACCATGGGGTAGGGGAGATGCCGTACCCACCGGAATACCCGAAGATGCCGGGCGAGCCCGACAGGGTGCAACCGAGTCGTAAACGGAGTGTGACGAGGGAGAACGATTGAATGGAGCTGTTGTGGCGGGTAGCACGCCGGCCGTTCCGTCGTCGCCTTCGTGTTCTTCGCTGCTGGTTTTTTAGCGCTGGTTGTCTTGGTGTCACCTGGCCCGACAGACCCCTGGTCGGGGGCAACCCAGGCGGTGAGGGAGAGAAGTACAAGGGCGGCGCGATGAGTCAGGGGAAAGCTATGCCCGCCCAACGCGAGCGCTTGCTCGGCGCTCCCGAAATGTGGGGTTCAGGTCAAACGAGTTGCTGGGCGAAGGGAACCGCGAACGGCGCCACCTCGGGTCCCCAAGGCCGTAAAGCGACCCAATCCCCGATGTCTACGGCACCACGTCGGCAGTGGAAAGCCTACGAGAATGCATGGTCCGGTGCTGGCCGTGTCCGAGAGTGGAAATGCCCCGATGCGGACGGGCGTCAGCGCTGTTGCTGGGGCGCCGGCGCTTGCTACGTCCACAGAGGAAGGCACGTTCCCTGACGGACGCGGCACCCTTCCGACCCTGCCCCCGGGGGTTCGTGTAATCCGCGTTCCCCCGCTGCAGCTCTATCCCGATGCGCCAGTGGGGGCGTCCACGACCCAGCTCGATGGATCATCGATCGAGGGGGAGTTAGGCACTCCGCGAAAGGTAGTGAGGCTACTACGGCCGGGGGAGAGCATGTTGTGCTGGTTGCGGTTGCTGTAAATGTGGTTGTGATCGTCGCTGTGGTCCGCAGTCGAAGCAGACGGCTGGATGAGACGATCCGGCAAGGACTCGAGGACATCGACCGCGACAGGAATTCCGATGGCACCCGGGAGGCCTGGGTAGGTGGTCGTGGTGAGAAGCTCCGGTCCTCTCCCCTCCACACCACTGGTTCGGAGACGGTGGGCCGGCTTGATTCGTTCGGGTGCAGCAAGCATGAGGAAGATGGCGCCATGCGGACCATCGGAGGCTCCAGGAGAGCGACATCCTATTTAGGGCATCATTCCCGGCTCGCGCGGAACGCTCGCCCAAGTCCACTAAAGAAGCAAATCGTCCAGACGCAAGCCCGTTAGGTCGACGTAGGGGCTCGTTTGAGCCCCCCACCCTCATGTCAGCGCTAGCTCGCTTCCTGCTTCAGCACGGACAGCAACCGCTGCAGCACCGAAGCTTCGCCATCGCCTCGTCAAGGGTTAGCCCGACCTCCTGGTGGTCGGGCAGCCAGATGGTTGGACCCTCGAGAAGGTCATAGCGGATGTTCCGCCGTCGTTGACGGTCCGGAACACGGCCGATGCCTTCCGCGCCTGTGACAGTTAGTGAGGGACGCTCGCAGAATACGAGTTCGTCCTCCGTTGTGTGCTCAGTCGCTCAAGCGGTCAGGGTGGTGGCTCCGGTTATGCCGGTCCGCTCGCTTCGATGCGCTGTAGCGGGTCGTTCCAGAATCTCCGCGCTGCTACTCATCCATTCATCCGATTGCCGCCGCTGTGTCCACGATGGTCTCGTCGCTGATCCCGTCGATGGCGTCAATTGCTGGCTCCCGTCAGCCACGCTTCCACAGCGTGAGGGGCGTGGGCGATCGGTCAGTCATATCTACATGGGTTACATATGTTGCAGCCTCACCACGGTGACTCCTCAAACACGCCGAGGGACCCCTGGCAATGACTGCCCGGTACCGACCCTAGTCAGCTGA
>CADCUO010000088.1 GCA_902805915.1 uncultured Propionibacteriaceae bacterium
TGCAGGCCCTGTCCGGCAAGAAGATCACCACACCGGCCGCCGACGGCCTGCTCGCCGATGCGCGACGCATCAAGGCGGTGCTCGGCTGCCCGTGACCTGCACCCACCGATCCGACCCGGAGGTGCTGCGGAGGTCGACTGGAGCGGGTGACGGGAATCGAACTTGCGTTCTCAGCTTGGAAAGCTGACCTAACAGCGAGAGCCGCATGAACAGGCCGAAGTCGCAATGCCAAGAGCCGATTGGTGGACCGCCTCAAGCATGCGGGCGCGCTGGCGACGGTTGCCGCAGTATCGCTTTACGCCGCCCATGTCCGTGTTGAACGTGACACGGTGATCGACGGCGGGGTGGTCAACAGGGGAGGATCCTCTCGGAGGACGACCGGATTCCCGACACGGCGTTGATGCGACCTTCCGCACGGTGGACGGATGCGATCGCCGTCACTTGGTGGTCGGCCGGGCAGCGCGCGACGGGACTGAATTGACCCTGACCTGCGAGGCCGACGGCAGGGGTTTCGACTGCGGAGTCGTCTTCTGCAATGGCGACGGTTGGGTGCTGGCCGGCCGCCCGGGTATGGCCTCGGTGTGTCGACCTGCCCGTTCTGACCACGGACTCGTCCACCAGGCGCACCGAAGTGCCGGTAGCCGGAACCGTGGCGAGGGCCCGCCGGCGGGCGGGCGGACGCTCCGATCATGAACTCGCGAGCGGCGCCGGAGCTGGAGAGCCGGCAACATGCGTCTCGTCGTGGACACCTCGCCCATTCGCACGAGACACCTGTCTCTGGTCGTGTTGGAAGCGGACTGCGTCGACGCGCTTGCCGCCGGGCGACGGGCCACCCCGCCTTTCGTCGTACCGACATGGTGGCCGGACGATGAGGCCCGGGTGGCGCTGTGGTTCTTGCGGGAACGGTTACAGGCCTTCACCGGCCAAGAGGCTTGGCGTCCCAGAGCGATGGTCGACCGGGCTGGTGTCATGATTGGCCACGCGGGCTTCCACCTTCCACCACGTCCCCTCGCGAAGGCGTTGGCCGATCCGTCCTTCTGTGGCGTCATCGACGATGCTGGTGCCGGGGCTGTAGAGATTGGTTACACCGTCTTCCCTCCTAGCCGGGGCCAGGGTCTCGCAACCGAGGCGGTGACGGCACTGACTGAGTCGGCGTTCGCGACGGACGACGTGGAGGCAGTGGTCGCAACCGTGGTCCCAGAGAACCGGGCCTCGCTGCGCGTGCTCTACCGCGTCGGCGGCTTCCAACAAGTGGGAACCTGCCAGGACGATGCGGGCCGCCTGGAGCTTGTGTTCGTCAAACGGTCGAGAAGGTTGCCGCACATCTGCGCTACCCCGGTGGGCGAATCGCCCCGCTCCTAAGTGCCGGTAGTCGGCGACCGATGATCCCCCCGCTGGCTCCGGCGGTCGACGCACCGAACGTTCCTCCGCGAGCGGCGCTCGCAGACGAGCCGGCGTTCGGTGCTACTTGACGATCTCGCACACCCAGGCCGGGACGTTCGGGTCGTCACGGCATGCTCCTGGGAGCTGTTGCTGTCCCGCATAAGGAGCGCGTTTCTCCTGGAAGCCTGCCAAGTGCCACTGGCGGTCGGTCACCTCCATGATGATGCGGGTGGTGCCGTCGCCCGTGCAGGAGCGGCTCTTGACACCGTGGTAGCCGCCGCACCTGTCGAGCTCGATGAGCGCCCACGGCAGCTCGCAGCGCAGCACCTCGATCGGGTAGACGCCGTCGTTCATCCCGATCGTGGCGTACTGAAGCGACTCCTCAGAGCACGACGAAGGTACGGACTCGGTAGGGAACGGGACGCAACGACGGGTCTCGACGCCGCAGTAGTTCACCTTGCGGTAGGTGCCACCGACCATCGCCCAGCGGGCTTCGGCCTCCGGGTGGACCACGTCAGGTCCGGGTTCGAGTCCTGCCGAGGGCGCCACAGTTCCGGCGACAAAAGTCCAGGTCAGGTGGGGTTTAGGGCCCCTGGGGGCGGCCTCCAGGGCGCGACAGGGGCGCGATCGTCCGCCCTCGAACAGCTCGAACAGCGGGTCGACCTCCACTGGGCACTTGCTACCGGCCCCCGCCCAGGCCCGCTGAGCTGGAGCGGGCGGGGCATCATCACCCGGATGGAGATGACCTGCGCCGACTGTGGATGCCTCGTGGAGAGGGGTGTAGTGCTAGCTCGCTGCGACGACCCGGCGTGCTGCTGCCACGAGCTACCGGACGCTCCACCTCACGACGCAGCGTCTGTCTAGAAGCGGGTCCGTTACCGTTCCGGGCTTGAGCCTCTAGCCCTGGGACTCGCCTTTGCTCCACGTTGAGGAGTGGTCGTGCGGTGTCCCCTGTGCAGCGGCCCGGTTCGTGAGGCCGACGGTCGACTGGCGTGTGAGGTCGGTCACGAGGTTGCTGAGGATGACTTGCGAGAGTCGACCGACGCTCGCCTCGCAGAAGCGTTGTGGATGGCGATCGAGGCGCTCGACAGCGAGGCACAAGTCCTCGGTCTGCTCGGTCGCGGCTCCGATAACCGATTCGCAGACGATGCGGCGAGCCAGGCGGCGATGCTGCCGGACTTCGCACGCCGCCACGCCGGCCACATCGACGCCTGACGACACTGGCGGCAGCAGCGTCCCACCGTCGAGCACCTCGCCGAGGGGGTCGAGCTCCTCGAGCAGCGGACCGCGACCTCCCGGCGTCAGCTCGCCGAGGTTGAGCAGCGGGTCACGGAGCTGTAGCAGCGGCTAACGCCGTAGTTGCCCGCACCTACCAACCCCAGGCGACCGCTCCGAGGCGCTCAGAACGAAGCACACGAGCTCTCACCAGCCTCCGCTACGCGTTCCAAACGAACCTCTTGCCTGTGACCGTCTCGTAGTAGGTCGGCCACTTGGTGGTGAGGCTGACCCCAGCCCGAGCGACTTCGTACAACCCCTGCCAATCCCAGCGCATCGCGGCCTGGTGGATTGCGGCTTCGGCGGTACCTGCCATGGCCTCCTCAACGCTGTGAAACGGACGCCAGTGCAGGCGGTAGGGGAAGCCCATCGACTCCCAGCGGTTCGGCCACGTCGGCGGATCATCGAAGCGCGTAGCGATGTATTCGCTAACCAGGTCCTTGTGCTGCGAGTAGACGATGTTCTCCGTCACGTAGGGGTGGCGGCCGGCCCGGGGGGCACCCGCTGGCTCGGTTTCGGTCGTACTCTGCACGTCGCCAGGACAGCCCCCGGTCTTTCCCGACCGGGGGCTGTTGGCGGAGCCACTCACGGCGCTACAGCAGGCGACCCCGAGTGGATGAGGCTGGAGCGTCGTGTAGTTGACTACGGCGTGACGCGTAGGTTCGCGAAGGTGTAGTGGGCATCCTTGATGGTGACCTGGCAGGTCTTGCCGAACCCGTTCGGGTCTCCGGTCCCGTAGTCGCAGCCGTTCCACTCGAGATGGCCGCCGTCGGTGGTAGCTGTCAGGGTGACCGCGGTGCCCACGGGCAAGAAGAAGCCGCACCTGGCCATACCGGTCTGAAGCGTCGTCTCGATCCCGCAGTCCCGCCAACCCTCGACAGGGACCCCGCCCACAGCGGCGTCGATCGTGACGTCTGGGGCGTGGGTGCCGACGTTGCCCTGGCTGTAGATGTCGATGCTCAAGGCGCCCATCTTGGTGAACGTGGCGCCCACCGTCTTCGCCTCATCGACGGTGACGGTGCAGGGGATGTTGGTGCCCGTACAGGCGCCGGTCCAGCCAGTGAACCGGTAGAAATCGATCGCTGACGGGACGAGGCCGACCTCCGCCGACGGGGTGAACGTCCTGGTGCACCCCTGCGTGTCGCTGCACGCGAAGGGACCGCCGTGGATGCTGCCACCCGCTGTCGGCTGCACCGTCAGGTCGAACAGCGTGGTCGCCTTGCAGGCGAAGCTCATGGCGCGCGTCGCGCTCGCGGCGGCAGCGGCATAGGTGACCTCGAACACCCCTTCGTCAAGCTCGCCTACCCGGCAGGGCATCCCGGTCAGGTCGTCGATCGACGCAAGGCTGGCACCAGCAGGACCCGCAGGTCCGGCAGGCCCGGGGGCTCCGGTGAGCCCCGCACTTCCAGGGGCTCCGGTTTCGCCCCTTGCGCCCACCGGACCTGCGAGGCCATCAGCGCCATCACCGCCGGGGGAACCGGTTTCGCCCACCGGACCTGCGGGGCCAGCTGCGCCTTCAGGGCCGGGAGCACCGGTTTCGCCCGTTTCGCCCACCGGACCTGCGGGGCCAGCTGCGCCGTCAGCGCCGGGAGCACCGACTTGTCCAGGCGCACCTTGCTTATTCCAGTCGGCGTACGACTCGCCGCGTAGACAGGCGGCGGCGCTCGTGACGATCCTCGGCACACCGCTCTTGCTGATGCACGCGTGGATGGTGTTCGAGTCATGCCCCGCCAATGCGACGCCGCCACCCAGAAGCACCACGGCGAGCGCTGCGGCCACACCGGCGGTCACCGATCGGGAACGCATGAATCGGTTCATCACGGACCTCTTTCGCGGAGTAGATCCGCAGTGAACCACGTGGTCACTGGAAGAAAAACCCAGGTTCCAGGGCCGATGGGCCAGCAACCAGACCCTGCCGCGCCGTCCCACAGGGTGGCTCTTGCGTCTAGTGAGGCCGAGATGGTCTCACGGCATCGTGCTCACCGGCGTACCACCGGACCCGGGCGGGTCAGCGCGTACTGGTCGCCCCCGTGCTCGACGCACCGAGCCTTACCAGCGTCGACCCACAACCGCCACTTGTTCGCGATCCGGTACCCGGCCCGCCTGTCGGGCGGGTCACCGGCGCACCACGCAGGCTCGGGCTGATCCGGGTGCGGGCGCAGGGCCGGACGGACCGCCCGCCTGGCGGGTCGGCCGTGGGCTGCTGCAGCGGTTCGTGGAGTGACTACGCCAAGCAGATACGTATGGTCGCCGGCTGGGATGGTCGGCCCACTCGTCCTGCCAGCGACGCACTGGAACTGGCGCTCATGGATGCCGTGGCGAACGCGCAGCGGCATCCGACCCTGCGCTCGCCGGTTGCAGAACTCATCTTGGTGGTCTGCGTTCGGTGAGGAGGCGACGCGGTCAATCATCCCGGAGTGCGAATACTCCCCACGTTCCCGGAACCCCCTTGAGCTGACGTTCTCCGCGATCGTCGAAGGCAAGGCCGGATCCTGCGAGAAGGTCGACGACGGTGCGCGAGACGAGGATCTCGCCGGAGGAGGCAAGGCTTGACACCCGCTGACCGATGTGGACTCCGAGGCCGAGCACGCCGGTTTCTGTCAGCTCGATCTGTCCTGTGTGGATGCCGATTCGCATCTGAAGACCGAGACGCGCAACGACATCGCGCATTGCTTCGGCGCAGCGGATGGCCTGTGCTGGACCCTCGAAAATCGCGAAGAACCCGTCGCCGGTTGTAGCGACCTCGCGCCCATCGAACCGCTCCAGTTGACGACGAACGGCAGCGTTGTGGGCGTCGAGGAGGTCGTGCCAATGCTCGTCACCGAGCCGTGCCGCTGTCGAAGTCGACTCGACGAGATCAGAAAACAGGATCGTCGACACGACCCGCTTCGTCCGATGAACGTGTCGAGCACCGGTCAGGAACTCTTCGATCTCGTCGACCAGGCCATCGACGTCCCCGACGAAGAAGAGACTCTCGTCACCGGGCAACTCGCGGTAGATCGCGCCGGGGATGTGCTCGGCGAGATAACGACCGTGGTTCACCGATGCCGTCCGGCTCCCACTGCGGTGCAGCACCAGGGTGGGCGCATCGACCTCCGACAACAGCGCGCGAAGATCCGTCGCCATCGACATCGTGAGCAGCGTCCTGATCGTTCCAGGGCTCGCGCCACGCCGGCGCCAGCGGATCCACCACTCGCGCACCGGATCATGATCGCTGACCGCCGGCGCAGCGTCGCCGAAGGCGGCGTCACCCGTCAGGAACGACTCGACGATGCCGTCGATCCGCTGGCGGATCTGATCGGGCTCGGCCCCGATCGGGTAGTCCTCAGCCCACGAAGTGCGCGCATGCGCGTTGAACA
>CADCUO010000089.1 GCA_902805915.1 uncultured Propionibacteriaceae bacterium
GCCGCGGCCTCATCCAGCACCGAGCCAAAACCAACGCCACCTACCTCAGCCGGCGCAAACTCAACCCCACCAAACGGGCAAAACCCGATGAGTCAACGACCACCACGACGCGGGCATCTTGACATGAGTCATCAGGATCGGCACCGCGGCGTTTCTCGGTGGTCGGCAGCGACGCCTAGCAGCTCACCCAGCCCGGTGGGTACGGAAGAAGTCCACCAGCAGCCGCCCACACTCCGTAGCCAAGATCCCCCCCATCACCTCGACCCGGTGATTGAGCCGCGAGTCGCGGACGACATCCCACAGGGAAGCGATCGCGCCGGCTTTGGGATCGAACGCGCCGAACACCACCCGTTCCACCCGCGCGAGCACCAGTGCCCCAGCGCACATCGTGCACGGCTCCAAGGTGACGACCATCGTGTGCCCATCCAGCCGCCAGGTCCCTGCCGCCGCAGCGGCCCGACGAAGCACCAGAACCTCGGCATGGGCAGTGGGATCGCCTGTGAGCTCCCGCTCGTTGCCGGCAGCAGCGACCAGCTCACCCTGCGGGTTGAGCAGCACCGCCCCGATCGGGACGTCGTGGTGCGTCTCAGCCCCACGCGCATGCTTGATCGCCGTACGCATCGCGGCGTCCCACTGGCTGGCCACCTATGCAGTCAGGACGGGAAGGCCGCTTCTGCGATCTTGCGGAACTGGGGGCCGATGTTGATCTTGTCGGCGATCTCCATCAGCATCAGATCGCTGCCGAGGTCAAGGTTGTCCAGGATGCCGATCAAGTCGAACTCACTGACGCCGAGGTCGGCGAGCAGCCCCAGGTCCCCCATCGGCTCGTCTTCGTCCTCAGCATCGGGGATGTCAACCCCGAGATAGTCGGCCACATCACGGGCGATGGGCCAGTCAGCAGCCGCGGCGCCGTCGGAGAGCAGTACCTGCACGTGCTGGCCCCGTACCCGGACGATCACGAACACCTCCTCCACCAGGCTGACGAAACCAATGGCTCCGGCGTCACCGGGCAACCGCCGGAGCTGCGCAACCATCTCCTCGAGCTCATTGGCGAGCTCATAGCTCAGCGCCTGGACCTGGGGCTGACCGTCCTCCCGATACGCCGCGATGACAAAGTCGATCTCATCCTCGGCGGCATCCTCAAGATCATCATCGCCGTCGTCATCGTCATCATCGTCGTCGTCGTCCTCGTCGGCGTCCAGGTCCTCGTCATCTGGCTCGTCGCCGTCGTCAACGGACACTCTCTGTGCGGCCTTGTTCTCACCGGCGGGTCGATCCAGGTCGAACGCCACGTACTCATCGGCATCGAACTCAGTCATGATTCCTCCCCGCACCTTGTTTCCGCCCGAGCTGCGCACGGCCCGTACATCGTGTCAGACATTGCCCCCCGACACGACTTGGATATCAAGTCTGCGCCGAACTCGCTACGGTTCTGGGGTGGAACTCTGCATCGTGGACCATCCTCTGGTCGCACACAAGCTGACAACGCTCCGCGATGAGCGGACCGACTCCCCCACGTTCCGTCGGTTGACCGAAGAGCTGGTGACGCTGCTGGCGTACGAGGCCACCCGTGAGGTGCGAGTGGCCCAGAAGACCGTCCGTACCCCGGTGGCGGAGGCCCACGGAGTACGGCTGTCCCCACCCCGGCCGCTGGTGGTGCCGATTCTGCGAGCCGGTCTGGGGATGCTGGAGGGCATGACCCGGCTGATCCCCACTGCAGAGGTCGGCTTCGTCGGCATGGTCCGCAACGAGCAGACCCTGCAAGCGTCAACCTATGCCGAGCGGCTGCCAGAAGACCTGTCGGGCCGCCAGTGCTACATCCTGGACCCGATGCTAGCCACCGGCGGCACCTTGGCTGCGGCGGTGAAGTTTCTGGTAGACCGCGGCGCCGACCACATCACCTGCATCTGCCTGCTGGCGGCGCCGGAGGGGATCGCCCGCCTTCGCAGCCTGCTGGAGGGGCTCCAGGTGCCGTGCACCCTGGTCACCGCGGCCGTCGACGAACGGCTCAACGAGTTCGGGTATATCGTCCCCGGGCTGGGTGACGCGGGTGACCGGCTCTACGGGGTAGCTCGCTGATCCTGAGCTCCACCGCCCCTCAAGAGGTCAGTAATAAAAGCTCAGTAGTAGTACGGAAACGCGGACCAGTCCGGCGCCCGCTTCTCCAGGAAGGCGTCTCGGCCCTCCACCGCCTCGTCAGTCATGTACGCCAACCTTGTTGCCTCACCGGCGAACACCTGCTGGCCGACCAGTCCGTCGTCCACGGCGTTGAAGGCAAACTTCAACATCCGTTGTGCAGTGGGGCTCTTGGCACAAATCTTGCGACCCCATTCCAGCCCGACCGCCTCCAGCTGCTCGTGCCGGACCACCCGGTTCACCATGCCCATCCGGTAGGCGTCCTCGGCGTCGTAGACATCGCCGAGGAAGAAGATCTCCCGGGCGAACTTCTGGCCAACCTGGCGCGCCAGATATGCCGACCCGAACCCGCCGTCGAACGACCCGACGTCGGCGTCGGTCTGCTTGAACCGGGCCTGCTCTGCGCTGGCCAAGGTGAGGTCGCAGACGACGTGCAAGCTGTGGCCGCCGCCAGCCGCCCAGCCGTTGACCAGCGCGATCACCACCTTGGGCATGAAACGGATCAGCCGCTGCACCTCCAGGATGTGCAGCCGACCCAGTGCTGCCGGGTCCACAGAGTCGGCCTCCTCACCGGTGGCGTACTGGTATC
Source organism: uncultured Propionibacteriaceae bacterium (assembly GCA_902805915.1). Lineage (GTDB taxonomy): Bacteria > Actinomycetota > Actinomycetes > Propionibacteriales > Propionibacteriaceae > Microlunatus. Next base: position 2,726 of record CADCUO010000089.1, read on the forward strand.
CCGCCCGACCACGGATCCGCTGGTCGCCGCCGCTGCAGAACGCCCACCCGCCGTCCTTCGGCGAGGGTCCGTTCCCGGTGAGCAGGATGCAGCCGACGTCGGTTGAGGTCCGGGCATGGTCGAGGGCCCGGTACAGCTCGTCCACAGTCCGCGGGCGGAAGGCGTTGCGTACCTCGGGTCGGTCGAAGGCGACACGTACCACTGGAGCGTCGGCCGCGCGGTGGTAGGTGATGTCGATGAAGTCGAACCCTGGCACCTTGACCCAGCCGGATGAGTCGTTGGCGGCCACTGGTTCATGGAGAGTTGGCACCAGCCAACGGTAGCGACGCCGCCGGCGGAGGTGCCTACTGGACGCAGAACTCGTTGCCTTCGGTGTCTCTCATCACGATGAAGTGGCCCCCCGGTTCATTGATCTCCTGCACCCTGACCGCGCCTAGAGCCACCAACCGCTGCACCTCGGCTTCCATCTGCTGCTCGCCAACATTCAGATCGATGTGCCAGCGGTTCTTCGTCGTCTTGGGCTCCGGCACCGTGTGGAACAGGATCCGACGGCCGTTCCCGCGGATCGCCTCGAACTCCGCCCACGAACGGATGCCGTCGTGGCGAACCACTGTGTCGCTCTCCTTGGCGTAGCCCTGCGCCAGCACCCGCTCGATGGCGGCGGTGTTGTCCTCGATGGTGTAGCGCAGGGCCTCTGCCCAGAAGTCGGCCAGGGTGTGGGCATCCACGGCATCAACGGCCAACTGCCAGTCAGTTCCGGTCACGGTCTGCTCCTCCTTCGTTGCGCAGGTCTGCGTCAGTGTTCCAGTCCCGATTATGGAGCCGTCATGTTTCCGCCCGCCGGCATCCGTGCGACAGTGCAGGGATGAGGACGTGCAGGGATGAGGACGTTGCAGGATGAGGTTTCCCATCGTCAGGCTGCAGGTGCAGCGTGCACCGGTCAAGGTAGGCGGGCGGCCACGGAGGTACGACCCCGCCGCCGTGGTGACGGTGCCTGCTGTGGAGGTGAGCGAGGACGGCTGTGTCGGGTTGGGCGAGGGACCGGAGGAACGCGTCCTCGA
>CADCUO010000090.1 GCA_902805915.1 uncultured Propionibacteriaceae bacterium
ACCGCCACGCCTGAGCTAGTCCGGGCTTGCTGCGAATGCGGCGCGGAACCCATGCCGCGGAACGGCGGTCGCCCCTCCCAGTCCATCCCTGCAGTCTGGACATCCTGCCTCACGCCTAGTGCGCGGCTGATCGCTGAGCATTGTCATAACGGCATGCCGTCCGCGGGTGTGTTCCGCTGGCGGTGGTGACACCTTGTTCCGTCCGTGGTAAACGCACTTGTCGCGCTGGTGACCATCCGGGAGTACCCGAACACCAGTCGGGGTACGCATGGGATTGGGCGTCGAAGTTATGCAGGGGGCGGTCAATGTCGACACCAGATTCGGCCCGACCCTCTCAGCCGGTACTGGCACTATCCGATCGTCTACCTGGATGCGCTGATCGCCGGGTACTTCTTGCCCCAGTCAGGACTGGACGAGAGGGTCGGTTAGGGAGCATGTTGACGGCCATTAGTGACCGCGCCGACTTCCTTGCCTGGGTGAGAGCCGGACTGTACGAGCGGAACTGGCCCTGGACAACGGCGACTCGGCGCTACGTAGGGCACTCTAGTTCCGCAACGAGCCAGTTACCGTCCTAGGTGCCTGGCGCAACGCCCATGGACAGCAGGAGCTGGATGAGCTCTTCAGTGCCTAGGGGAGGAGCTTCTCCGACTGCGCCTCGTACGCATTCGAGCTGCAGGCGTACGACGTGGTGGGCTACATGGCATACACGGCCATGCTTGAGCACACCTCGGCCTCCGTTGACGGTCACCGGCGCAGTTACACCTCCGGGCGCCACCCAGCCGTGCCGCCGGGGAGGGCGGCGAGTGGAGGGTGAGGCATCGCTACGGCGACACCGTGAGCGGGTGAGGGGGCTAGTCGTTACCTGCATTTGATACCGACCTGCCGACGGACTAACCGCACCATCACCAGCAACGTGACGGGGTGGTCGCTAGGGTCCTGGCCATGAATCAGACAGGTCGGCGGGTGGTAATCACCGGGCTGCGGGCCGCATCGGACGAGCGATCGCTCCGCTGCTTCCGGCTGACTGGGATGTGCGCAGGACGGACCTGGCGGCGAGCGACCGGATGACCCGTTAGACGTGAGCGACCCGGACGCCTGCCGCTTGCGTTTAGCGGCGCGGATGCGGTGGCAGTACAGCCAGGTGCGGCCGCTGGTTGCTGCTCGTGCGGAGTTGGTGGTGTGGTTGGATCTGAGTCGCTGGCGAGTGATGAATCAGGTGGGGCGTCGAACGGTCCGCCGAAGGTTGCGTCGCCAGGTTCTGTAAAACGGCAACGTCGAGCCGCCTTTGTGGACGCTACTCACCGACCGGGAGCACATCCTGCGGTGGGCCTGGTCCACGCATCACAAGAACGCGGAACGCGTGTCCGTACTGCTGGAGCAGCGGCCAGATCTCAACGTCGTGCGACTGCCCACCTCACTGGCCGTTCAACGCTGGCTGGCCGGCCCGCTCCAAGAGGCCGCCGTTCGCTGCGGGCCAGCGTGACGAAGGGTGACTGGGACAGTCCCGTCCTCAGGCTTCTAGCGCTGGTGCCGAACGAGCCCGGAGGTCCACAGTGCGTGGTGGTAGGCCGTACGGGGAGTAGGTGACCACCTGGTTCCCCGGGTGGAGTCGGTCATCCTCGTAGTAGCGCGCCCACAGATCTGCTTCGGCGCTGTTGTCGCAGGTATCGGCGCGAACGAGCAGCTGAGCCAGTTCGTCGATCACGTCCAGGTCCGGGACCTCCTCGGTGGCGCCCCAGCCGTCCCACGGCAGCCTCTCGTCGCCATAGCGGTGCGCCACCTGCAAGATCACGTAATCACGGACGAAGTCCGGCCCGGTAAGGGCGGGGCCGGCCTCGAGTCCGTAGGTGGATGGGTCGCGGCCGCCGGTGCGCTACCCAAGCCACGCCTGCGCCGGGTCTCAAACGGGGCGTCCTCGTCCGCAAGGATGTCGTGCACGTCGAAGGTGAAGTCCAGGCCCAGCTCTGGGTCCGCCCGCTGCCAGCGGCCCTGTCGGCAGAACTCGACGATGACGTGGTCACCTGCCCAGCCGGGTGTGAAGTAGTGGGCGAAGCCGATTCGATTACCCGCCGGCACCCCGCGTTGCCGCAGAGCTCCCACCACCAGCAGTCAGTGGTCCCGGCAGCAGCCGGCCACCCGCTCGACCGCCGGTCGCAGCCGGGTCAAGGCCGAAGGGGTGCGATGCCGGTCCAAAGCCAAGATGGCTTCCAGCCACCGGCTGTCGATCTCACCGCGGCGTTCCTCGGGAAGGTCGGGCAGCTCGGCTCGATAGTGCACGAACACGTTGCGGGAGGCACCGCACAAGCTCGCCAGGTCGCCGTGAACGCCGCCAGCCGACCGGCGTACCGTCCGACGTCGAGTACGGGCCCTGACCGACGAACCTGTCAAGACCGAACACTGTCTTAGGGTGACGCATTCTGGCCGATCCGGCATCTCGGAGGCCAACCGTCGTGCGGGACGCAAGCGGTAGCCGACCCTCGTGCGGGGCGCACGCAGTAGCCGGCCTTCTACGGGGCATCCACGAGCGCCGCGAGCGGAACTCGCGTGCCGATTCGGCAAACACCGTTCCTGACTCTTCGTTCGCCGCCTCCGGTGCTTCATCTGCGCCGGTCCGACAGAATGGCCGCATGACCGCCTACTGGATCAGCGTGTACCAGGAGATCTTCGACCAGGGCAAGGTCGACGCGTACGCGCGGCTTGCTCGACCCGCGCTGGAGGCGGCGGGCGGAACGTTCGTTGCTCGCGGCCTGCCCGAGCAGACGTACGAGGCCGGCGAGACAACCCGCACGGTGCTCATTGTCTTCGACTCCGTAGAGGCGGCCCGCGCCGCCCACGACAGCCTCGCCTATCAGGAGGCCCTAGCCGCCCTCGACGGTGGCGCCCGGCGCGATATGCGAATCCTGCCCGCGCTCTAGCCACTGGGTGTGAAGATGCGGACAGACCAGTTCACTGCCCGGGCAGGCAGCACTGAGTGAACCGATTCGGCGGCCAGCTACGCGCATCGCGTTGGCGTGTCGGTCTACTGGAGGCGGGCAGTCGCTGACCGCGGTGCCGAGACTCCGTGCAGTAGCCGACCCCTTCACGGGCATCCGGTTCACCGGCATCCGGCTAGGTCAGTCTCAGGATGGTGATTGGGAACGGGACTCGTGTGGTCGCTTCGCCGTTCGTGCGCTTATCGCTGTTGTTGTTGGTGAAGGTTGCAGAGAGCGCACATCCGCCCTCGCACCGAATAGGGTGGTGCCATGTCAGCGCGACTCCACGAAGCCCAGCCGGGCGTGCTTCAGCGGCTGGCCCGGGTCGACACGACCTCCCTCGTAGACGCTGCTCGCGGCCTGCGGGTCCTGCCGCCCACGCTCCGACCGGTCCGGCACGGCCTGCGTCTGGTCGGCCGCGCGCTAACCGTCGACGCCCGGGAAGACTTGATGTCGATGTTCGCCGGGCTGCAGCAGTCCGGGCCCGGCGACGTGCTGGTCGTTGCGGGCAACTCCGAGCACGCGGTCGCGGGCGAGCTGTTCGCCACGGAGGCGCTGCGCCGCGGGGTGGCCGGTATCGTCATCGACGGCTTATGCCGGGACAGCCGCACTCTGGCCGGGCTGGATCTGCCGGTGTACGCCCGAGGGGTGGCTCCGACCGCCTGCCCAGCCCGCAGCTTGCCGGTCGTCCAGGTGCCCATCAGGATCGGAGCGGTGGAGGTGCAGCCGGGCGACCTGGTCCTGGGTGACGACGACGGCCTGGTCGTTGCCACCGAGAACGAGTTGCAGGCTGTGCTTGACGTCGCCGAGGTGATCCAGCGACGCGAGGAGGCCTTGCGGGCGGCGATCGCGGCCGGCTCGTCACTGTTCGATAGCACCAATTACGACGAGCACGTTGCCGCTCTGCGGGCCGGCCGAGACAGCAAGCTCACGTTCTTGTGACGATCGACGGTCGGCCTACGACCATCCGCTACGCCAAACGGATGAGCCGGGTGCAGCCATCGGCCATCCGCGAACTGCTGCGGCTGGGCGCTGACCCCGACATCATCTCCTTCGGCGGCGGCTACCCCGATCCGACGCTCTTCCCGGTGGCGGAGCTGCAGCAGGTGTACAACCGGCTGCTGGTCCCGGAGCATGCCGCCGCCCTGCAGTACACCGCGTCGAACGGCCTGCCGCGGCTCCGGGCCCAAGTCGCCGAACGCCTCCGCCAGGACGGCATCCCAGGCAGCGCCGACGACGTCTTGATCATCCAAGGGGGGCAACAGGGTCTCGACCTGGCCGCCAA
>CADCUO010000091.1 GCA_902805915.1 uncultured Propionibacteriaceae bacterium
CTCGGCGCCATCGTCGCGAAGCCCGACCGCAACCCGGGATGCGCGGCGTCGGCCGATGCCGCAGTGGCCTGCAACGTGCCGTCGGCGGGCGTGATCCCGGCAGCCTCCGTCGCGCTCGTGGTCCGCCATCGCCAGCTGCCGTCGGCCAGAGTGGACGCGAACCGCACCCGCCATGTCCGGCCACCATCCCAGAACGCCGGCCGCAGGATCGTCTCGCCGCTGAGATGGCGGAACTCCACCGCAGCCTCGATGTCGAGGTAGGGGGTCTCGGTGGCCGGACCGGTCATTACCAGCTCAACCTGCTGCCACTGCGGGGCGAGTTCGGTCATGACTTTTCTTGTGGGTCGCTGATCAGAGCACGTGCAGTGCCGACGTCGGTGATCACCACGTTGACCCAGCCTCCGGTGATCGCTGCCCGGATCGCCTCATGCTTGCGGGCGCCGCCTGCCATCCCGATTCGCCGGGGAATCGCCCGATAGGTGTCCGGCGTGATCCCCACGATCCGGCTGTCCAGGTCACTTCGGATCAGCTCCCCGGCAGCGGTGAAGAACCGGTGGCACACGTCACCCACAGCGCCTGCCTCCACCAGTCGTTGCTGATCCTCCACCGGTACGGCATTGCCGCTGGCCTGCAGCAGCTGCGACGGCTGGATGCTGCCGATGCCGACCAGCGCCATCGTCAGCGAGCTCCAGGCAGCGGCTATCGACTCCATCGCCGGGTCGTTGAGAAGGCTGTCCCGCACAGCCGGGCTGCCAACGAGACCGGGCGCCGGGATGAAGGTGGGGACGGCACCGACCAGCTGGGCGAGCTCGCCAAGCAACCGGTTCGCCTCTGCCTGTACCGATGCGACCCCGACGCCACCGACCAGCTGGATGACGCTGTCCGCACCTGCGGTACGGAGGGGGCGGAGGCGATCGACGACCGAGAGCAACGTCTGGCTCCACGAGGAGATGCCGATGCGCTCGCCGCCGGTGAGAGTCGCTTCCAGGTAGCTTGCCCCGGCGGATCCGATTCCGGCGAGGATGTCTCGTTCTTCGCCGTCGACGTCGACCACAACAGCCTCGCGGAGGCCATATCGCTGCTCGAGGGCTTCTTCGAGGTCGGTGTGGACGCCTTGGGAGACGACAACGACCGTTCGCACGATGCCGACCTCGGAGGCTCGTTTGAGCAGCCTGGACACCCGAGCCTGCGACAGGTGCAGAGTGTCGGCGATGTCAGCCTGGCGGATTCCGTGGTCGTGGTACATGTGCGCCACCTTGGTCAGCAGCCGCACTTGGCCGTCCGCCAGTGAGCGGTTGGCGCCGTACGGCTGAGCGACCATGTCGGTGACCCTTCTGTGTGAGCGGAAGTCAATCTTCTCTCACGCGAGGCTGCGTGACAGCGACCACAGCACCTCACGGCGCCAGCCGTCGCGTCGACGACTCCTCTCCTGCCCCTCAAGGTGGGAGTCAAACACTCGGGCTGACCGGTCACCGGCCGTCCAGTCCCCGGCCGCGCCCAAGGAGGCCCAGCCGAGCTGGGCGACGCCGAGCGCCGAGACCTCCGCGACGCTTGAGACCTCCACCGGTCGGCCGAGGAGGTCTGCCTGACTCTGCATCAGCAGGTCAGAAGCCGTGGCGCCACCGTCTGCTCGAAGCAACCTGATCGGCGGGCCGTCCCTGTCGATCACCGCGATGACGTCGCAGACCTGATGTGCTACGGATTCGACGGCTGCCCGGGCCAGGTGCGAGCGCGTAGTGCTGGTGGTCATTCCTGAGATGGTGGCGCGGGCATCCCGGTCCCAGTACGGCGCGCCGAGCCCCGAGAACGCTGGCACCAAAGACACACCGCCGCTGTCGGCGACCGTCGCCGCGAGCTGGACCAGTTCGGCGACGTCGCGAAGCCCGAGAACCGTCGTCATCCAGGTCAGGGTCGCTCCAGACGAGAGGATGTTGCCCTCGCGCGCGTACGTGGGTCGGTCGGTGAGCCAAGCCAAGGTGGCCGGTACGGGAGAGTCTCCGGGGACGAACGTCTGGACCGGTGTCATCACCGACGATCCCGTCCCGTACGTCGCCTTGGCCATGCCTTGCTGGGTGCAGCCCTGACCGAAGAGGGCGGCGTGGGAGTCGGCCATGACCGCCACGATCGGTACGCCGTCGGGTACCCCCGGTACGCCGGCCGTCCGGCCGAAACCGGCGTCCGATGGCAGTACCTCTGGCAGCGCGCGCCTGGGGATGCCGAACACGTCCAACAGCCGGTCGGACCAACCCAGGTCCACCACGTCGTACAGCAGCGTGCGGGAGGCGTTACCCGCTTCCCCGGCGTACGCCCGGCCACCGGTCAGCCGCCAGATGAGCCAGGAGTCGATGGTGCCAACCGACACATCGTCGAGCCGTACACCGTCGGTGAGGTGGCTCAACAGCCATTGCATCTTCGGAGCGGAGAACATCGGGTCGATCCTCAGCCCGGTGCGTTGGCGTACCAGTGCGTCGGACTCGTCGCTCAGCAGCTGGGCGCACCACTCAGCCGTCCGCCGATCCTGCCACCCGATCACCGGACCGAGGGGTTTGCCCGTGCTCTTTCGCCAGGCGACGACGGACTCACGTTGAGTTGACAGCGTGATGCCTGCGATCTCGAGATCGGGTTCGGGCGCCCGGCAGGTGTGGACCGCAGCGACCACGCTGGACCAGATCTGCTCCGCGTCCTGCTCCACCCAGCCCGGTCGGGGAAGGGAGAGGCTCACCGACGCCGACCCGGTGGCACGGACCCGGCCATCGCTGGTGACGAGCACGGCCTTCGAATTAGTCGTGCCCTGGTCGATGGACAGGATGTGGGGCAACGCTGACTCTCCTTTGATCTCTGCCGTCCGACTTGACGGCTGCCGTCTATATGATAGATTACGCGGCAGCGAATAGATATGCAACCCTCGAGGACGAGAGTGAGCAAGTGTTGAACCGGGTTACTCAGCGGCGCGTGATCATCAACACCGACGCCAAAAACGAGGCGGACGACCAGTTCGCGATCGTGCACGGCCTGCTGTCCCCGGCGCTCGACGTGCGGGGGATCATCCCGGCGCACTTCGGCACGCGGCGCACCGACC
>CADCUO010000092.1 GCA_902805915.1 uncultured Propionibacteriaceae bacterium
AGACGCGGTCTGGAGATCACCATGCTGGCGGTACGTCTATCGGGTGGGTTCGCGGTCCCGTTCCTGCTGCTTCCGCCAGAGCTGGCCGCAGCGTTCCTCGGCGTGTTCCTGGCCGTGTTTCGGGGTCTACATGGGCGCCTCCTTCGCGCCGAACCACAAGGGCATGCCACTGATCGAGGAGCAGTCCCAGATCAACTTCGTCAACGCCAGGTGCTCACCTCGCGCAACATCCGCAGCAACCCGGTGGTCGACTGGATGATGGGTGGCCTGAACTTCCGGGTCGAGCACCACCTGTTTCCCAGCATGCCGCGGCCGAACCTCAAGGCAAGCGCAGCGGATCGTCCGGGACTACTGCGCAGAGCGCGGTATCCCCTACACCGAGGTGGGGCTGCTCCGGTCGTACGGGATCGTGATGCAGTACCTCAACCGCGTCGGCCTCGGTCAGCGGGACCCGTTCGACTGCCCGCTCGCTGCCAGCATCCGTACCCGCTGAGCCCTCAGCTGTGCATCGCCTGTACCGCTCGCATCTGGGTGAGCAGTGAGTCGGTGAGCTGCTGGGAGCCGGTCGGGTCGTACCCTCCCTGACCGTAGTGGTAGCGGTACTGCCAGGTGATGGTGTTGCTGAGTTGGAAAACTTGGGTCGCAAACCGCGCCTCCTCCCCAGCAGCCTGGCTCAGATAGACAAGCTGGGGCGGTGACCCCTTCCCGGTGGTGGGTGCCAGCTGCTCCAGCCGCACCACCTTGCGGTTGAGTGTCAGGGCCGCCGACGTACAAGCGGTCAAGGCGCCGCTGATGCGTTCGTACTCCCGCTTCGCGGTCTCGCTGTCGGCGTAGCGGTAGGTGATCAACGAGATGCTGGTCGACCGCTCGTTGAGCCAGTAGGTGGATACGCCATCAAGTGCGGCCTCGGGGAAGGCGTTGCCCTCGGTCTGGGCGAACAGCGCCGAGCACTCCGGCGGCGTGACGGTGAGCCGTGAGGGGTAGGAGTTGGACCGGTTCAACTGGGACACCTCGTTCAGCCCGTCTGAACGCACCATCCCCGCGTAGACCCCGCTCAGGTCCTCGGCCGTGAAGTCCCGGGGTGGCGACGGGAGGAGCCGCCAGACACCGACAGCGGTGAGGGTGACCAGGAGCACTACTCCACCCACCAGCAAGGCTTGGAGCAGCCTGCGATCAGGACGCTTCGGCCCGAACACCAAGACGTCGGGCTCACCCGTGGGTTCGTCGACGGCTCGCGCACCGGCGGGCGAGGAGGGCATGGGTGAGTCTAACTCCGCACCAGCCAGCCGATGACCGCCTGCAGCAGGTCCACGCGCGTCGGGCGGCTACCAGTTCCGGGCAACGGCGCGCAGGCGCGACAGCAGCGCGTCCAGCTCCAGCTGCGCATCACCGCTGGAGACGGTCCGGTCGAGCTCGGTGCTGGTTGTCTGCCAGGACACGGTGTTGCCGAAGCGGAGGCCGGTCAGCATGGACGTCTGGTCCGCGCTGCCCGACGATGTGACGACCTGGTAGCCAGCTTGGTCCCCGCCCAGCCAGCCGTCGCTGACCGTCGTGGCCGTGACCGTGACAGCGACCTGGCCGTACCGGGCTGGCAGCGTGAACGGACCGCAGCTGTTGAGGCTACTGATCATGGCAGCCCATCCCGCTGCTGCTGCCTGGCGATCCCGGTAGCGAGCGGTGGAGGAGACCCCCCAGCGTTCGCTGGCGGAGTACTGGAATGTGGCGCCGTAACCGCTCAGGCTCCCCGGCGGCAGATAGTTGAACAGCGCCGCGGCGGAGTCGCGGCAGGCGGGGGAGTCCAGGGCAGCAGTGGTGCCGAGTAAGCGTGTCGGAGGAGGTCTCATCGCCGACATATTCCAGTCATCGACCCCCGGTGGGGCCGGTTCATAGGAGCTTCGCAGCTGCTCGTCACTGAGGATCGGCGACACAGCCTGGACGCCGAGCCAGCCGGTGATCGCCGCAACCAGTGCGACAGCGAGGACGGCAAGGACACGGCGACGTCGTCGTAGTCCAGGTCTCGGCCCTAGGGTGAGCTCATCGACCCAGGGCCCGTGGTGGTCAGCAACAAGGAGCTGGTGCGACGAGGCGACCCGAGCGTGCCCGCCCGGCCGACCCGCAGAGCCGTCCGCGTCGTCTGGGGCCGGCTCGGTCATGCTCGGAGCGTACCAACCCCCGGTGCATCGCTCTTTGTCTGCGAAACTCGCATCAGGCCTTGGTAGCGAACGCCGCGTCGAAGGCAGCGGTGGGCGGGGTGATGGCATTCAGCTTGCGGATGAGGCCGAGCGCCTCGGGAGCGCCGACGAGCCGGTCCATGCCGGCGTCCTCCCACTCGATCGAGATGGCGCCGGTGTAGCCGATGTGGTTGAGCATCCGGAAGATGTCCTCCCACGCGGTATCGCCCCGACCGGTCGAGATGAAGTCCCAGCCGCGACGTGGGTCCGCCCACGGCAGGTGCGAAGACAGCCGGCCGTTTCGACCGTTGTTCATCCGGACCTTGGTATCCTTGCAGTCGACGTGCAGGATCCGGTCCCGGAAGTCCCACAGGAAACCGACGTAGTCCAGGCCCTGCCAGACCATGTGCGACGGGTCGAAGTTGAGCCCGAAGGCGTCCCGGTGGCCGATCGCGTCCAAGGTCGCCACCGTGCTCCAGTAGTCGTACGCTATCTCGGAAGGATGCACCTCGTGGGCGAACTTGACGCCCACCTCGTCGAACACGTCGAGAATCGGGTTCCAGCGGTCGGCGAAGTCGGCATAGCCAGCCTGGATGACGTCGTCGGACACGGGCGGGAACATGGCCACGTAGTGCCAGATCGATGATCCGGTGAAACCGACCACTGTGTCGACGCCAAACGCCCGCGCCGCCCGGGCGGTGGTCTTCAGCTCCTCGGCGGCGCGTTGCCGTACTTCCTCTGGGTCGCCGTCACCCCAGACCCTGGGGTTCACGATTCCCTGGTGGCGACCGTCGATCGGGTTGTCGCACACAGCCTGGCCGTTGAGGTGATTGGAGATGGCCCAGCAGCCGAGCCCGTACTTCTCCAGGGTGTCCTTCTTCCCCCGGACGTAGGAGGCGTCCTCGGCTGCCTTGGCCACGTCGAAGTGGTCGCCCCAGCAGGCAATCTCCAGTCCGTCGTAGCCCCACTCGGAGGCCAGCCGGCACACCTCCTCGAACGGGAGGTCGGCCCACTGGCCGGTGAAGAGGGTCACCGGACGGTCCTGCTGCGGCTGGGCCTTGCCGGTCGCCTCGGCTGCGGTACGAACGTCGTCGATCATGCCTGCTCCTGGTCTTGGTTGTCGCCGGCGTCTGGCGCTGGCGGATGCGGTTCGAACTGGCCTGGTTCCGGTTCGGGGTCGTTGCCCCGTTCCCCACCCGGAACCCACAGCACCTCACTAGACGTGCCGTTCACTACTCGGGTCAGGATGAAGAGTAGGTCCGAGAGCCGGTTGAGGTACTTCACAGCCACCAGGTTCACCCCACCTGGCCGATCCTGGGTCCCGACCTCGGTGCCGTACTGGTGCACCGCCGTCCAGGCCGATCGCTCGGCCCGGCGGGTGACGGTCCGAGCGATGTGCAGGTACGCCGCGGCCGGCGTGCCACCAGGGAGGATGAACGACCGCAACGACGGCAGCTCAGCGCCGAACTGGTCACACCATTGTTCCAGCCGGTCGACGTAGTCGGAGGTGACCCGGAGCGGCTGGTACGGCGGGTCGGCGGCGAGCGGGTTGCTCAGGTCCGCACCGAGGTCGAACATCTCGTTCTGGATCCGGCTGAGGGCGGCAGCCACCTCGGTCGGGAGGCCGCCAGTAGCCAGCACAACGCCAATGGCTGAGTTCGCCTCGTCGACGTCGCCGTACGCCGCGACCCGCGGGTCGGTCTTGTCGGTCAGCGACATGTCGGACAGCCGGGTCTGACCACCATCCCCTGTACGGGTGTAGATGCGCGTCAGGTTGACCATGATGGAACCCTAGAGGGCCACCACCTGGTCGCGCGGTCGGGTCCCGAAGATTTGGGCCCGAGGTGTGCCACCCTTGACCGGTGCAGTTCACCCTCTGGAGCCTACGGGCGACGTTGTGCCTGCTGGTCCTCCCGCTGGCAGCCTCCTGTAGCAGCGGCTCCGCGCAGAACCCGCCCGCGCCAGCCAGCTCATCGGCTGGGGCGCCCGCCGGCAGCCCCGACTGCCAGTACGTCCAAAGCGGGTCGCCCGCCAAGCCAGTGAAGCCGCCGAAGTCGACTGTGGTGCGCAAGAGCGGCTCAGTCACCTTCGTGCTCAAGACCACCGAAGGTGACGTCGCCATCACCATGAACCGCGCCAAGGCGCCGTGCACGGTGAACTCGTTCGAGTCGCTGGTCGAGCAGCGGTACTTCGACGCCACCCGCTGTCACCGGCTGACCGACTCCGGCATCTTCGTCCTGCAGTGCGGAGACCCAACCGGTACGGGCAGCGGGGGGCCGGGATACACCTTCGCCGACGAGACCACGGGCAAGGAGTCGTATCGGGCCGGAGTGGTGGCGATGGCGAACGGAGGCCCTGGTACCAACGGTTCTCAGTTCTTCTTGGTGTGGGACGACTCCACGTCGCTGGACGCCACGCCGAACTACACCATCTTCGGGCAGCTGGATGCGACGTCTCGCGAGAACGTGGCCAAGATGGCCCGGGAGGGCCAAGACGGCAGCAACCCTGCCGGAGGTGGCAAGCCGAACAACCCGGCGGAGATTATCAGCGTGACCACAAAGGTCTGACCACCTTGGCCGACGGAAGCGTCGCGGGGACCAACCGCAACGAGCGTAACCGGCTGCAATCCGACGTTTACCTAAAGGTGGGACAACCCCTATTTTAGTTACGAACTTATAACGCTGCCACCCCGATGCCTAGTGAAGGTTTTTCCCCAACTCTGGCGTTACTGTCGCTTCATTTCACCAAGCTTTTTCGTTTGAAATATGCGCGCTTCATCCTATATCCAATCGTCCTACCGCTGCCTTATCTTTCGGTGTAGAGCTTGCGGCAACGATGCCGCGCAGATGACAGGGGGGCCTGTGAGTTCGACACGGAGTGTTCGTTTGGTAACGGTGGTGCTGGCACCGATTCTGGCTGCGGGTGCAGCATTTATGGGTGGGCCACCCTCAGCAGTGGCGAAGGAGCCTGTCGCAGCGAAAACTCTTGCTCGGGAGGCAAAGCGCGTCGACTCGGTGCCTACTCCGAAGCTTAAGTGGTACAAGTGCTATGGCCACGCAGAGTGTGACACCGTTTCCTTGCCACGCGACTACGATCGTCCCTCCGGTGCCAAGGTGGAGGTGGCGCTTCTCCGGGTGAAGGCCCGAGATCAAAAGCGCAAGATAGGCACTCTATTCGTGAACCCGGGTGGCCCCGGAGGCTCGGCGGTAGGGCTGGCCTATGTCGCCCCCTTCATCTTCAGCGCCGGCATCCTTAACCGCTTCGACATTGTCGGGATGGACCCCCGCGGAACGAATTTCAGTGACCAGGTGAAGTGCTTTCCCAGTGCGCGTCAGCAGACTCGTCTATTCGAAGATCTGTCGGTGCCTTTTCCCTATACGAAGGCAGAGGAAAGATCATTCATTCGGGGCGCGAAACGGTTGGGACGAGCGTGCTCGACCACGGGTAAGCCGCTTTCGACCGCCATGTCGACGGCTGAGGTCGCCCGCGACATGGACGTCGTACGCCGTGCTGTGGGGGACACCGAACGGGGCTATCTCGGGTCTTCCTACGGCACGTACCTAGGGCAGGTGTACGCCAACCTGTTCCCTGACCGCTTTCGCGCCATCGCCTTAGACGGTGTGCTCGACCCGGTCGCATGGGCGGGCACTGCAGCGACGGCAGGTCAGCCCCAGACCGACCGAATCCGCTCCGCCGATGGTGCGATCAAGGCGCTGCTCGAGATCCTGGTGCGGTGTGACCGGGTCGGTGGCGCCCAGTGCAGCTTCGCGACCGGTGATCCGGTGGCCAACTTCGACTTGATCGCCGAACGTCTGAAGCGGAGTCCCATCGTCGAGGTGGATCCAGCTACTGGCACTGAGTTTCGATTCGGGTACGCAGATCTTGTCGTTGTCATCCTCGGGGCGTTGTACAGCCCTTTCGGGTTTGACGAGATCGTCTCCATCCTGTCGGAGCTGATCGTCATTACGGAGCCTCCCGCTGCCGTTGCTGTGGCATCGACCAAGACGGCCCCCAGTGCACAAGCGAAGGCGCTGCGGAGACTGCAGCGGAGCCTGGCGAAGGCTGAGCAGCGGGCAGAGAGGATTGAGCGCCGGCAGCCCAGCTACGGCTTCCCGTACGACAACTCCCTGGAGGCGTTCGCCGCGGTCATGTGTACCGATTCGGTGAACCCACGCCACGCCTCGGCCTGGCCGGCGGCGGCTGCGGCTGCTGACCGGCGTGCGAAGTACTTCGGCCGTGCCTGGGCCTGGCAGTCTGCGTGGTGCGCCAGCCGCACCTGGACTGCCAAGGACGAGGATGCGTATCGGGGTCCGTTCAACCGGGCAACTGCAGCACCGGTGCTGGTCGTGGGGAACCTGTGGGACCCGGCAACGAACTACGCGGGCGCGGTCAAGGCTGCCTCCTTGCTGCCCAACAGTCGCCTTCTCTCCAGCGACAGCTGGGGCCACACGGCCTACGGTTCGTCGGACTGCGTGAACAACGCCATGGAGGCGTATCTGCTCAATCAGACGCTTCCGGCCGCCGGGGCCCGCTGTGTGGGCGATATCCAGCCGTTCGAGACTGAGCTTGAACCACCGGAGGAGAGTCTGCAGCTGTTGCTCCGGGCCACCTCCCCGGTGGCGGGGCCAGCGAACCGTTAGGACCCGCGATCGGGTCCACCATGCCTAGCGCCGCCCAGGGATGATCGCGGTTCAGCGACGCTTGCGGTTCAGCAGGACCATCACGCCGATGATCAGCACCAGACCGAAGATTCCGCCGACGAGCTGGGCAGCGAAACCGTTGCCCTGGCTCGGAAAGACCGGTTCGCCGGACAAGGTGGGAAGCCCGAGATCGAGCGGGACGGCCATCGCGATGCAGAGGAGGAGGCTGACCATCATCGCGCCCGGAGGAACTGCCGAAGTGCGCTGAGAAAGACCTCCGGCTGCTCGGAGTGAACCCAGTGGCCCGCGTTCTTGACAGTGATGGTGACCGCCCGAGGAAACAGCCGACGCACGGCGGCGGCGTTCTCGGGAGTGACGTAGCTGGAGCCGGCTCCGGCGATCCAGGCCACCGGGCCGCGGTAGGGCTCGACGTCCAGCTCTGGCCAGTCCTGGAGATCTGGCAGCCGATCCCCCAAGAGTCCCAGGTTCATCTGCCACTGCCAGCCGTTGTCGTCGCGGCGGAGGTTTTGCAGCAGGAAGCTGCGGACACCTCGATCCGGGACCCATCGCTGCAGCTGCTGCTCCGCCTCTGTCCGGCTCGACAGCCGGGTCAGATCCAGGGCCCGCATGCCCTGCACGTAGTCGGCGAAGCTGGTAGCCGAATAGCGCACCGGCGCGATGTCGACCACGCACAGCCGGTCAACGAGCTGCGGGCGCAGCAGCGCCAGCGCCATCGCGACCTTTCCACCCATGGAGTGACCGACCACGGCCACCGATGAGCCTGCGGCCCGGTCCACGATCAGCTGGGCTACCGCCGCCGCCATCTCGGGGTAGCTGACGTGGTCGGTCCACGCGGACCGACCGTGGTTCGGCATGTCGACCAGGAGACAGGTGTAGTCGGCGTTGAGCTGCTTTGCGATCGAGGTCCAGTTCTTCCCCTGCCCGAACAACCCGTGGCAGAACACGACCAGCGGTCCGGAACCGATCTCCGTTACCTGCAGACCGGCGATCCGGCCTTGGGTTGAGGCCGCCGTCATGGCCGACGCTGCCAGCAGCTGGTGTGCCAGTGGCGGCGCTCATCGAGGCCGGTGGCCGAGCTGAGCATGGGAACGTCAGGCCAGACGACCACGTGGGGAGTCCCTGGAGTGACGGCCTGGTTGCAGCCGGGGCAGCGGTAGGTCTTGGTCGCGGCAGCGCCGGCGATACTGCGGACCACCCAGCGCCCGTCGCGCTTGATGACGGCAGTTGCGTGCCCGGAGCCCAGTGGGCGGGCGGGGCGCGTGTGCTTGCTGGGGCGACGAGGCACGCACCGAGTCTGACAGATGCCTCCGCCGAGGCCTCGGGTCCGGGTCGGTGGGTACGTCGTTGGGTACGGTATGGCAGTGCGTTTGGTGATTGCCCGTTGTCAGGTCGACTACGCCGGTCGGCTGACCGCCCATCTGCCGATGGCGAAGCGGCTGATCCTGGTGAAGTCCGACGGTTCGGTGTCCATCCACGCCGACGACCGGGCGTACAAGCCGCTGAACTGGATGAGCCCGCCCTGCACGCTGACCGAGCTCGCTCCGCCGCTTCCGGAGTCGGACCCCGTGCCGGGGAAGCGCCCGCTGACGGCGGTCTGGGAGATCAAGGGCAAGGAAGGTGACACGCTGCAGATCCTGCTCGCGGAGGTGTTCCACGACTCCAGCCATGAGCTGGGCATTGACCCTGGCCTGCAGAAAGACGGCGTCGAGGCGCACCTGCAGATGCTGCTGGCCGAGCATCCGGAGACTCTCGGACTCGGCTGGTCGCTGGTCCGTCGCGAGTACATGACAGCGATCGGGCCGGTGGATCTGCTGTGCCGCGACGAGGCCGGACGCTATGTTGCAGTCGAGGTCAAGCGCCGCGGTGAGATCGACGGCGTCGAACAGCTGACCCGCTACCTGGAGCTGATGCGGCGAGATCCGCTGCTGGGTGAGGTGCACGGCGTCTTCGCCGCACAACAGATCAAACCGCAGGCCAAGGTGTTGGCCGCCGACCGCGGCATCACCTGCGTCACCGTCGACTACGACGTCCTGCGCGGGATGGACGACCCAACCGAGCGGCTGTTCTAGCTGCTGCGCTCAGGTCTGCGGAGCCCGCACCGTTGTATCGACATCGCTGTCGCTATCGCCCACGGCCGGTGGCCTGAAGACGACGGTGTCGTGGTCGTAGGGGTCGACCGGTTCTGAGGCCACGGTTTCTGTGGGCTGGGCCGCCTGGTCGTCAGCTGACTGCTGGGGTTGGGCCGGCAGTTCCGCGGCGCTCTGAACGGTCTTGTCCTGGCCGTTCTCAGGTTCGAAGTCGTCGAGGTCCTCGAGCTCGGGGAAGCTGTGTGCCGTCTGCTCAGCGAGCGCCGAAAGGCTGGCGAGCTGGTTCAGCACCGCCTGCTTGCGCTGATGCAGCAGGTCAGTCTCGCGGCGCAGCTGCTGCTTCCGCCAGGCAAACTCCTGCTGAGTCCGCTCGGTGATCGCGGCGGCCTGCTTCTTCGCGATCTCAATCCGCTCCGCGGTCTCCTGGACGGCTGCCACCCTGACCTGCTCAGCCTCCGCGAGTGCTTCAGCTCGGATCCGGGCGGCGTCGGTGACCTCGGCCTCCAGCCGGTTCCGGGACTCGGCGCTGTGCTGGGTCGCCTCGGCGAGGAGCGCGGATGTGGTCGCGACGGCGTCCTCATGGATCCGCCGCAGGTGGGCGATTGCCTGCTCGCGCTCGGCTGCGACCTGCTGGCGGATCTCGGCCACCTCCGTCTCGACGGCACGGCGTTGCGTCTCGGTGTCCAGGTAGGCGGTCTGCCGTAGCGTCTGGGCCTGCTGATCGGCTTCGCGATGCAGGGACTCAGCCTCACGTCGGGCGGCGGCGATGATCGCTTCGCCCTGGGTCGTTGCCTTCTCCAGCTGCTCCTTGGCGTCTTGCACGCCTTGCGCTCGCAATCGCTTGATCTCGGCCAGCCCGCTGCTCTTGGTCTCGTTGGCGTCCCGCTCGGCGTTCAGCCGGGCCGTGTCGGCCTCACGGCGGGCGGTCTCCCGGATCCGCTCGGCGTCGACGGTGGCCTGGTCGACCACCCCGCGGGCCTGCTCTTCGGCCAGACGGAGGATGTCTGAGGCTCGGCCGCCAAGATTGGTGTAGTCCACGTCCTCACCACGGACCGTGGCGTTGGCCACATCAAGCTCGTCGCGAAGGGTGTTGATCCGCTCTTCGAGAATGTAGATCCGTCGGCGTGAGTTGACCACGGTGGACTCCAGGGAGCGCACGTAGTCGTCAACGGCGGAGCGGTCGTAGCCGCGGATAGCAACAGGGAAACTTCCCGCTGCACTAGCGGCCTCGTCGAACAGGCTCAGTCCAGTTTCGTCGTTTGGCATCTCAGTCCTTTCGTACCTGGCACCCACCGTAGCCTCTCGACCCGGGCCAGCCGTACTCACACGCGCATGGGTTCCGCGGCGCGGCGGAGCTGGCAGGCTTATCGGGCAATGGCCTACCGGGATGGGGCGGCAGGTTGCACCAGCTCAATCAGCACGCCGCCTGCATCCTTGGGGTGCACGAAGTTGACCAGGGACCCACGGGTGCCACGTTTGGCCGACTCGTAGAGCACCCGAAGACCACGGTCGCGAAGAGTTCTGGCGGCCTGGTCCACATCCGGCACTCGGTACGCGAGCTGCTGCAGCCCAGGACCAGAATGCTCCAAGAACCGTGCGATGGCCGACTCGGCCGTGAGCGGGGCGAGCAGCTGGATCTGCGTACCACCCAGCCCATGCCCCGCCGGCGGCGCAAGCATCGCCTCTGCGACTCCTTGCTCGACGTTGTCCTCACGATGAACCAGCTCTAGACCGAAGATCGCGGTGTGGAAGGCGATGGCGGCATCGAGGTCGGGCACGGCAATTCCGACATGGTCGATGGCTTCCACCGACAGCCCAACGGACTTCCCAGGCGTAGCGATGCTCACGTCCCCCAGCGTGCCAGACTGTCGCTGTCGACCCGGACCTGGACCAGCAGCGGAGGCTGGCGCAGGGGCTGGGTCCATTACCCAGGAGGGCTAGCGATGGCATCGGTGCACCAGCTGAGTTGCTGCCGTGGCGTTTGAGAGTCTCGATGCGCTGGTGGCCGCAGTCCGGGCCGGCCAGCCGCGGGCCTTTGGACGGATGATCTCGCTGGTGGAGAACAACTCCCCTGCACTGCGGGACGCGATGCGGGCGCTCGCATCCAGTACGGGTCATGCTCGAGTGGTGGGGCTGACCGGCTCGCCGGGGGTCGGTAAGTCAACTGCGACAACCGCCCTGGTGGCAGCCCTGCGGGTGAGGGGGGAGCGGGTCGGGGTGCTCGCCGTCGACCCGTCCTCACCGTTCTCCGGCGGCGCTCTGCTGGGCGACCGGGTCCGGATGCAGAGCCACGCCCTAGACGGCGAGGTGTTCATCCGCTCGATGGCCACCCGAGGGCACTTGGGCGGCCTGTCGGTCGCCGCACCGCATGCGCTACGGGTGTTCGACGCAGCCGGCTGCCACACAGTTCTGGTGGAGACGGTCGGGGTCGGCCAGTCCGAGGTCGAGATTGCGGCTGCGGCCGACACCACGGTGGTGCTCCTGGCCCCGGGAATGGGGGACGGCGTCCAGGCAGCCAAGGCGGGCATCTTGGAGATCGGCGACATCTTCGTGGTGAATAAGAGCGACCGCGATGGTTCCCAGGCGCTGATCCGTGAGCTCCGCACGATGATCTCCCTCGGCGCCTACTCCGACGCCGCCTGGAGGCCTCCCATCGTGGCCACGGTGGCTTCTCGCGATGAGGGCATTCCCGAGCTGATTGCTGCGCTCGACCGACACAAGTCGACTGCAGTGGAGACGGGGGAGTGGCAGCGCCGAAGGTTGCGGCGAGCGCGCGGTGAGGTGGAGGCGCTGGCCCTGGCGACGCTGAAG
>CADCUO010000093.1 GCA_902805915.1 uncultured Propionibacteriaceae bacterium
AGCTTGACCTCGTCGATCGACTTGGAGCCGAAGTTGCGGATGTCCAGCAGGTCCTGCTCGCTGCGGGACACCAGCTCGCTCACGGTGTGGATGCCTTCTCGCTTGAGGCAGTTGTAGGACCGGACGGTCAGGTTGAGGTCCTCGACCGGCAGTGCGAGGTCGGCCGCCAGCTGCTCATCGATCGGCGACGGACCGATCTCGATGCCCTCGGCCTCGACGTTGAGCTCGCGGGCCAAGCCGAAGAGCTCGACCAGTGTGCGGCCGGCGGAGGCGACAGCGTCCCGCGGCCGGATCGCGGACTTGGTTTCGATGTCGATGATCAACTTGTCGAAGTCGGTCCGCTGCTCAACTCGGGTGGCCTCGACCTTGTACGTGACCTTGAGCACCGGAGAGTAGATCGAGTCGACCGGAATCCGACCGATCTCGGCATCGAAGGACTTGTTCTGGACACCGGAGACATAGCCACGGCCGCGCTCGACCACCAGCTCCATCTCCAGCTTGCCGGAGTCGTTCAGGGTCGCGATGTGCATGTCGGGATTATGCACCTCGACACCCGCCGGCGGAGCAATGTCCGCTGCGGTGACGGCACCCGGGCCGGCCTTGCGCAAGTACATGGTGACCGGCTCGTCCTCCTCGGAGGAGACCACCAGGCCCTTGAGGTTCAAGATCACCTCGGTAACGTCCTCCACCACGCCGGGGATGGTGGAAAACTCATGCAGGTTTCCGTCGATCTTGATGCTGGTCACGGCCGCGCCCGGAATGGACGACAACAAGGTGCGACGCAGCGAGTTGCCGAGGGTGTAGCCGAAACCAGGCTCCAGCGGCTCAATGACGAACCTGGACCTGTTCTCGGAGACGGCATCTTCGGTAAGGCTGGGGCGTTGTGCGATAAGCATGGTTCTTTAATCCTTCCCACGTCGACCTCTATTTGACGACGTGACACCTCCCCGACATCCGGCCGGGGAGGCTTCGGAGCTGGGTCTTACTTGGAGTAGAGCTCGACGATCAGCTGTTCCTGAACGTCGATCACGATCTGCTGGCGGGTCGGCAGCAGGTGCACGAAGATGCGGCCTCGGTCCGGCAGCACCTGCAGCCAGGCCGGCACGTCGCGTTCGCCGTGGGTCTCCCGGTTGATCACGTGCGGGGTGAGCTCCCGTACCTTCTCCACCATGTCGACCACGTCATGCGGGCTGACCCGGTAGGAAGGGATGTTCACCCGCTGGCCGTTCACCAGGAAGTGGCCGTGCACGACGAACTGTCGAGCCTGCCGCCGGGTGCGAGCCAGCCCTGCGCGGTAGACCACGTTGTCAAGCCTGGACTCCAGGATCTGCAACAGGTTGTCACCGGTCTTGCCCTGGACCCGGTTGGCTTCCTTGTAGTAACGGGCGAACTGCTTCTCCATCACACCGTAGGAGAAGCGTGCCTTCTGCTTCTCCCGCAGCTGGAGGGAGTACTCGGAGTCCTTGGTACGGCCTTTGCCGTGGACGCCGGGCGGGTATGGACGGCGCTCGAACGCCTTGTCGCCACCGACGAGGTCAATACCCAGTCGACGGGACTTCCTGGTCATGGGACCGGTATAGCGAGCCATGGTTCTGTAGTCCTATTCGGGTTCGGGATCAGACGCGTGTAAGTAGGGGCGTGTTACACACGACGGCGCTTGGGCGGGCGGCAGCCGTTGTGAGGGACAGGGGTGACATCGGCGATGGCGCCGACCTCGAGGCCGATGGCGCCGAGCGAACGAATTGCGGTCTCGCGTCCCGAACCCGGTCCTTTGACGAACACGTCGACTCGCTTCATGCCGTGCTCCATCGCGCGACGACCGGCAGCCTCAGCTGCCATCTGTGCAGCGAACGGAGTGGACTTGCGGGAGCCCTTGAAACCGACCGTGCCGGCGGAGGCCCACGCGATCACAGCGCCCGTAGGATCGGTGATCGAGATAACGGTGTTGTTGAACGTGCTCTTGATATGAGCGTGGCCTGCGACCACGTTCTTCTTCTCTTTGCGACGCACCTTCGTGGCGCGAGTATTGCGACCTGCAGTAGCCATAAGTTGTGGTTTCTCCTGGAGTCTTTGAGTTCACGGCCGTAATCGCGGAAGGCGACTACTTGGCCTTCTTCTTACCGGCGACGGGCTTGCGGGCACCCTTGCGACCACGGGCGTTGGTACGGGTGCGCTGGCCCCGTACCGGCAGGCCGCTGCGGTGCCGACGGCCCTGGTACGAGCCGATCTCGACCTTGCGGCGAATGTCGGAGGCAACCTCGCGGCGGAGGTCACCCTCGACCTGGTAGTTCGCTTCGATCCAGTCGCGCAGTGCGACTAGATGGTCGTCGGTGAGTTGGTGAACACGGAGGTCGCCACTGATCTGGGTCGACTCCAGGGTCTCCAGAGCGCGGGTACGACCCACGCCGAAGATGTAGGTGAGTGCGACCTCGAGCCGCTTGTCGCGGGGGAGGTCGACACCGATGAGACGTGCCATCAGGCGGTACTACCTTTCGAAGTTTCGATCCGGGCCTGTTCCGCAGGCGGGTGGATCGCGAAGGTGTCTGGCGTGCCGCGTCCCTGTTTCGCCCTTGACGGACCTACGTCCGGCAAACACGAGGTTGGTGAACAGTCGTCACCACAGGGCCTCGGCCTTCGTCCGAGGGTGGGACCGGAGCGAACTCCGGACTTGCGGTCACACTTTTCTAGGTGAGCCCTTGACGGACTCGGTGCCGGCGAATGCCAAGCCGTACAGCTCAGGTCAGCCCTGGCGCTGCTTGTGGCGCGGGTTCTCGCAGATCACCATGACGCGACCGTGCCGGCGGATCACCTTGCACTTGTCGCAGATCTTCTTGACGCTCGGCTGAACCTTCATCGAGCTTCTTTCTTCATCAGTGCCTCGCGCACGCGGAAACTCGCTCGAGACGGTGGTTGGTTTGTGGCGGTGGTTACTTGTGCCGGTAGACGATGCGGCCACGCGTAAGGTCGTACGCGGACAGTTCGACGACGACGCGGTCGGCCGGGAGGATACGGATGTAGTGCTGCCGCATCTTGCCACTGATCGTGGCCAGCACCTTGTGGCCGTTGGCCAGCTCAACGCGGAACATCGCGTTGGGTAGCGCCTCGACGACAGTGCCCTCCAGTTCGAGCGCGCCTTCTTTCTTCGCCATGAACTCTCAATCTGTTGCTTCGTGTACGGGTGCATGGAACATCGGGCCACCGGCATAGTGACCGACAGGCAACAATACGCTCAATCCCGGCATGACCCAAATCGTCAGCTATCATCCTCGGCCCCGAACGGGTCGGGGCGGACTGCACTCCTGTGACCGGCCCCAGCGGTGCTACAGGTACCTGGTCATGACGTCGGAGACACCTTGAGATGCGTGGGCCGGTAGCGTGTCGCTCATGGTGTCAGACCCGGCCCTGCTCGACCCGGCCCTCCTCGACTGGTTGCTCGACGCCGACCCTGCGCTGCGCTGGCAGGTCGAGCGCGACCTCGCGGGCGCGCCGCAGCAGGTGTGGAGTGCGACCCGCGCCCGAATCGCCACGGAGGGGTTCGGAGCCCGGCTGCTCGCGTTGCAGGATCCCGACGGGCAGTGGGCCGGCGGATCATACTTCCCAGGCGACTTCGACTTCCACGGGCCGGAGGCTGCAGAGGACGCGGGACAGCCGTGGACCGCGACGACCTGGGCGCTCAACGCCCTTCGCGACTGGGGTCTGCACGCAGCCGCGCTCGCCGGCACAGCCGACCTGCTCGCCGCGAACAGCCGCTGGGACTACAACGACCTGCCGTACTGGGACGGCGAGGTCGACTGCTGCATCAACGCCTACACCCTCGCCAACGGCGCGTGGCTCAGGGCGGATGTCTCCGGAATCGCCCAGTGGTTCATCGACCACCGCATGGCCGACGGCGGCTGGAACTGCGAGTGGGTCGAGGGCTCGACCCGGTCATCGTTCCATTCCACGCTCAACTCCTTGAGAGGTCTGTTGTACTACGAGACCGCGGCCGGTGGCTCCGACGCGCTGCGCGCCGCCCGGAGATCCGGCGAGGAGTACCTGCTGGAGCGTCGGCTGCTACGCAGGCTGTCCACGGGCGAACTCGTCGGACCGTGGGCGACCCGGCTCGCCTACCCGTTCCGCTGGTTCTACAGCGTGCTGAACGCGGCGGACTACTTCCGGGCGGCGGCGCGGCACGACGGCACCGCACCCGACCCTCGGCTGGTGGATGCGATCGAGGTGATCCGCGCCGCCCGGCAACCCGACGGTACCTGGCTGCAGGAGCGGCGGCACCCCGGACGTGCCTGGTTCGAGGTAGACGTGCCACCCGGTGAGCCGTCCAAGTGGCTCACGTTCTACGGCACCCGCGTCCTTGCGTGGTGGGACGGGGCAACGCGCCCCTAGCGATCAACGTCCGGCTGCACACAGCAGTTGGAGCCGTCGTCATGGTTTCGCACTGCTAGAGCGTTACTTGCACGCTCATCCCGCCGAGCCGTACGACGTCGCCGGGCACCAGCTGGCGACCACGACGGGTCTCCACAGCTCCGTTGACGCTGACCTGACCCTGCGCCAGCACCACCTTGGCGTCGGAGCCGGCGTCGACCAGATTGGCGAGTTTGAGCAGCTGGCCGAGCCGGATGCTGGGCGGGGTGATCGAGACGGTGTCCATTGAGTAGATCAGAACAGCAGCACAAGCAAGATGGCGATCAGCATGACCACACCAGTGATCGCGCCGACAGTGATCACGGTCAAGTGGTTGCCGGGTCGCGCCTCGGTCAGCTCCCCGGGGCGGCCACCGGTGGACGCAGCGATGGCCGGGCTCTGATAGGTCTGCAGCGGTGGAAGACCCTCCACCACGGCGACCAGCTCGCCCATCCGCTGCGCACCGAACAGGCGGTCGAGCCGCACCTGGTAGTCGTCGGCGTCGATTGTGCCTGCGGTGAACGCCTCGTTCAGCCGGGAGTTGAGCTGGTTGCGTTCGGCATCGCTGACCGGTGCGTCCGGAGTGCTCCGGTACGGCGACGAGATCGGCAACTCACTCACCCGGCCAGACTACCCGGCCTCCGATCCGTGGCGATGGTGGCTGAAACGAGACCATCGATGGATCCCCTCAGCGTCGGTGTTCGCTATCTTGGCTGCATGCGCGCCACAGTGAGGGACGTAGCCCGTCGGGCCGGGGTGTCCCCGAAAACTGTGTCGAACGTAGTGAACGGCACTATCGGGGTCAGTCCGAAGACCAGGATGCGGGTGGAAGCGGCGCTGGTCGAGCTCGACTACGTGCCGAACCTGTCCGCGCGCGGGCTGCGCAACGGGCGTACCGGGGTGATCGCGTTGGCGTTGCCGGACCTCACCACGCCGTACTCCGCGGAGATCGCGCACCACTTCGTGGAGGTTGCCGCCCAGCGCGGACTGAGCATTCAGATCGAGGAGACCCAGGGTGGAGCAGAGCGGGAGCACCAGCTGCTGTCCCGGGCTCGGGCGCACCTGGTTGATGGATTGATCCTCAATCCGGTGCGGTTGGAGACCTCGGCCGTGCAGCCTGGCGTCAACCTGCCACCGACCGTGCTGATCGGTGAGGTCTACCAGCCCCTGGCCGACCACGTCTGGATGGAGAACATCGGCGCGGTCAGGGACATGGTCGATCTGCTGCTGCGGCAGGGACACCGCCGGATTGCTGCGCTCGGGGTGACAGAAGAGGAGAGCGCGCGGCTGCGTCAGGCGGGGTATCGGCAGGCCTTGGACGCCGCCGGCGTACCGCGACTGCCTGAGCTGGAGATCCGCACCCCGGGATGGACTCCCGGTGGTGGGGCCGACGCGATGCGCTCGTTCCTGGCCGAACACGAGCCACCAGATGCGGTGGTGTGCTTCACCGACACGCTCGCCATGGCCGCTCTGCACGTGTTGTGGGCCGCTGGATACTCCGTCCCCGGCGACGTGTCGGTCACCGGCTACGACGACGTACCGGAGTCGCAGTTCACCGTGCCAGCACTCACCACGGTGTCGTTCGACAAACGGCTGCTGACCGAGACGGTGCTGCAGCTGCTGCAGGACCGGATCGCCGACACGTCCCGGCCAAACGTCAGCGTGATCCTGCCGCACACCATCATCGAGCGGGCCAGCACCCGGACCCGCTGACACCCGTTAAGGTGCTTGCTCGCTGGAGCTCAGAGCTGCTGCGGAAGCCCGAAGGTGGCGAACAACCGCAGATCGAAGTACGCCGCCACGTGCGACACGGCGTTGTCCGTCACCGTCAGCAGCTGGATCTGGAAGGCGCGGTGCACTCCGTCGGCATCACGCATGTAGACCGCAAATGCCGGCTGGCCGTTGGCCGAGGTGGGCACCAGCCGCATGTCTCCGGGCCCGGAGGCCGGGCAGTTGAGCGAGATCAGCTGACCGATCCCCGCGGCGCCCTGGTACCAGCCGGTGAACGGAGGCATCTCCCAGACCGCGTCCTCTTTCAGCAGCGAGACGATACCGCTCACGTCGTAGTTCTCGAAGGCCGCGACATAGCGTTCCAGCAGGTCTTGGCCATGTTCGTCGACGGGCCGCTCCGTCGCCTGGTCCGGAGCGAGTTTTCCGAGGTGGGCGCGGGCCCGTTGCAGCGTGCTGTTGACCCCGGCTGTGGTCATCTCCAGCAACTCCGCAACCTCGCTGGCCCGCCAGGCCAACACGTCGCGCAGGATCACCACCGCTCGCTGCTGCGGCGTCAGGTGCTGCAGCGCAGCCACGAACGCCAGCCGGACGCTCTCCCGGGCCACGACCTGCGCGGCGGGGTCCGCGGTTTCGCCGGGGCCCCACACCACGCTGTCGGGGATGGGTTCGAGCCACGTCATCTCCGGGTTGGAGTCGAGCCGGCCGATCGGGTCCGAGCTGGGCTGGCCCAGCCCGGTGGGCATCGGTCGGCGGGCGGAGCTCTGCAGCGCAGTGAGGCAGGTGTTGGTGGCGATCTGGTACATCCACGTCCTGATCGAGGACCGCTGCTCGAACTTGCCATAAGCGCGCCAGGCTCGGAGGTAGGTCTCCTGCACAAGGTCTTGAGCGTCGTGTACCGAACCCAGCATCCGGTAGCAGTGCGCAGTCAGCTCCCCTCGCAGCGGCTCGACCAGGGCGAAGAAGGCTTCGTCGGTGGCAACAGCGGTCATGGAAGAAACGTATCGCCCCGCGCCGATGATTTTCATCCCTTGCGGCGGTCTGACCTGATGTACGCGTCAACCGGACGTGGCCATCCCCTGGAAGGATCTCCCATGAACCGCATGATCTTCGTCAACCTGCCGGTCAGCGACCTCGCCACAGCAAGAGCGTTCTACACCGGTCTCGGCTTCACGGTGAACGAGACGTTCTCCGACGAGTCGTGTACCTGCATCGTCGTCTCCGACACGATCTTTGTGATGCTGCTCAACCACAGGCGCTTCGCCGACTTCATCACCGGATCGGTAGATACTGACCCGAGCCGCACCGAGGTGATCAACTGCCTGTCAGCGGAAAGCCGGGACGAGGTGGACGAGCTCTACCGGAACGCGTTGGCCAATGGTGGCAAACCGTGGCTGGACACGATGGAAGAGGGACCCATGTACGGGCACAGCTTCACCGACCCCGACGGTCACGTCTGGGAAGTGCTGTACATGGATATGTCGCAGGTCTAGGTGTCAATGGACTACCGGTCGAGGTAGGTGCGCTCAGAAGTACGGGGATCGCGTCACCAGACCGATCGCGTAGTCGCGCCACCACTCTCCAGCAGCAGGTTCGCCGCGGCCGCAGGTGCCATCTGACTCGCCTGGGTGCTTGATCCACAGATAGGCATCGGCGTGTCTGCCGCCCGTGGCAGCGGTCGGCTTGACGCCGAGCGCACGGCCCGACGGGTTACACCAGGCCGCGTTGGTCGCCGGCCCCAGTCCGTTGCGTGAGGTGTCGATGACATAGCGCTTCCCGCCGGTGAGGTAGCTGATTCTCTCGCCGTAGCTGATCTCCTCAGACGTCCGACGAAAGTTGGACACGTTCAGGCTGAAGCCGCGGGCATGACCCACACCGGCCAGCTTCAGCCTGGACGCGACCTCCCGGGAGGGGAGCCACGCTGAGTGCCCGGCGTCGAGGTAGACAGCGGTGGTCTTCTGGGCCGCTAACCGGTAGGTGGCGTCCTTGAGCATCGCGTACCGCTGGGACTTCTTCGTCGCGCTCAGGCAGCTGGCTGAGGCGAGTGCATCTGGCTCGATCACTACGGCGGCGGGACGGCTGCCGATTCCGGCTATCACCTGCCGAATCCAGGCCTGGTACGCCACCGGGCCCGACAGCCCACCTGCGGAGTACCC
>CADCUO010000094.1 GCA_902805915.1 uncultured Propionibacteriaceae bacterium
ACAAGACACCTGGGTCTCGACGTAAGTCGGGTGAATGTCGGGCTTCATGATGCTCCTCAGTATCCGTGCACCGGGTCGTCGGAGTCGGATGACCTGACGTGAACCGGCGCCAACCGATTATTTTGCCGCACAATGCTCACGGCACAAAATGACAACGCAGCGCCTGAACTGTTTAGTCCCCTACTCTTCGGCCCGACCCGGCATCGTCTTGGTGATGGCGAGCATGAACTCGCCGTTGTTCTGTGTCTTCCGTAGCCGGTCCAGCAGCATCTCCAGGCCCTGCTGCCCCTCGAGGCCCGCGAGCACCCGCCGGAGCTTCCAGATGATCTGCAGCTCGTCCTTGCCCATCAGCAGCTCCTCGCGCCGGGTGCCCGAGGCGTCCACGTCGATGGCGGGGAAGATGCGCCGGTCTGCGTACTCACGCCGCAGCCGCAGCTCCATGTTGCCGGTGCCCTTGAACTCCTCGAAGATCACCTCGTCCATCTTGGAGCCCGTCTCGATCAAGGCGGTAGCCAAGATGGTGAGCGAGCCGCCGCCCTCGATGTTGCGGGCAGCACCGAAGAACTTCTTCGGCGGGTACAGCGCCGCCGAGTCGACACCGCCGGAGAGGATGCGACCACTGGCCGGAGCAGCGATGTTGTACGCGCGGCCCAGTCGGGTGATCGAGTCCAGCAGGACCACGACATCGTGACCCAGCTCGACGAGCCGCTTGGCTCGCTCGATTGCCAGCTCGGCCACCATGGTGTGGTCGGAGGCGGGGCGGTCGAAGGTGGAGGCGATGACCTCTCCGTTCACCGCGCGCTGCATGTCGGTGACCTCTTCGGGTCGCTCGTCGACGAGCACCACCATCAGGTGGACCTCTGGGTTGTTGACGGTGATGGCGTTGGCGATCGCCTGCATCACCAGAGTTTTACCGGCACGGGTCGGCGACACGATCAGCCCACGCTGGCCCTTGCCCACCGGGGCCACGATGTCGATCAGGCGGGTGGTCATGATGTTCGGGGTGGTCTCCAGCCGCATCCGCTCCTGCGGGTACAGCGGGGTCAGCTTGCCGAACTCAGACCGGCTCCTGGCCTTCTCGGGGTCGTCACCGTTGATGGTGTCGATCCGGACCACCGGGTTGAACTTCTCCTTGCGGTCGGTGTCGCGGCCTTGCCGGATGGCACCGGTGACGACGTCGCCCTTGCGCAAGCCCAGCTTCTTGGCCATCGACATCGCGACGTACGCGTCATCGGAGCCGGGGAGGTATCCGGAGGTACGGACGAACGCGTAGTTGTCCATCAGGTCCAAGATGCCAGCGACCGGCACCAGGACATCGTCGTCGGCGACGACAGGATCGGACTCGTAGCGCTCCATTCCCGCACCGGTGCCGGTACGCCCACCGCGTCGGTTCTGGCGGTCGCGGTTGCGGCGACGCCGACCGCGACGGTTTCCACCGTCGTCGTCGTAGTCGTTGTTGCGGTCGTTGGTCCGGTTGTCGGTACGGTTCTGGTTGTCGCGGTTGTCGCTGCGGCCCTGGTCCCGGCTGTCGGTACGGCTCTGGTTGTCGCGGTTGTCGCTGCGTTCGCCGTTCCGGTTGTCGCTGCGGCCCTGGTCCCGGCTGTCCGTGCGGTTCTGGTTGTCGCGGTTATCGCTGCGTTCGCCGTTCCGGTTGTCGCTGCGAACCTGGTCGCGACTGTCACTGCGCTCCGGGCGGCCGTTGTCCCGGTCGGTCCGCTCCCGATTGTCGGTGCGCTCTGGGCGAACGTTGTCGTTTCGGCTGCTGTCCCTGCCCTGTCGACGGCCGCGGCGCTCGATCTGAGGGCCGTCTGAGTCCTCGACGTTGCTGTCATCGCGCCGACCAGGAGCCTCGGCTCGGGACTCGGCCCCGGAGCGGTCCTGGCGGTCACCGCGTGCGTCTATCGGCGCCTGGGCGTCCGGGGTGCTCGCAGACTCGGCGCCTTGGTACTGACCGTTCCGGTCATCCCGGCCGCCGTGCTCGTCACGATCTGCGAGCCGCACCTCCGCCCGACGCTCGGTTTGGACCTCGGACTGCTGATCGGCGCGAATCTGCTCCTGGGGGCCGGCTGGCGTCAGTGCTGCCCCGCCGGCGCCGTCCGGCCGACTGGTGTTCTCAGGCCGACTGGTGTTCTCAGGCCTACTGGTGTTCTCAGGCCTACTGGTGTTCTCAGGCCTACTGGTGTTCTCAGGCCTACTGGTGCTATCGGGACTCACCAGTGCCGGCTGGGCCTCCCCGCCGCCAGTCTGGCCAGGGCCCCGGCCACGGTTGTCCTGCTCACGACCACTGGCCGCCGGGTCGTTTCGGCTGGGGCTGCTATCGGCTTTCGCGGCTCGCCCGCCCGTCTGGGCAGACTGGATGGCATCAATCAGCTGTCCCTTGCGCATGGCGCCGGTGCCCTTGAGGCCGAGTGCGGATGCGAGTTGCTTCAACTCAGGCAGCACCATGGCGTCGAGCCCAGAACCCTTGCGTCGGCGGCCGACCGTCTTGTCGTCCGCAGGCGCACTGGAGATTGTGTCTGTCACGTATTTCCTCTCGGAACGGGCTTATGCCCTTCCTGTGCCCGCGGCGGCTGTCGCTCACGGGCAAGACTGGTGGTTCGTAAGGTCGTAGTCAGTGCGAAACAGTAAGTTTTCTCAACATATTTCTGTGGCGGAATCCGTGTCCGGGCGGCCCCGCCGCGCCTGACCTTTGAGGCGCTGCCTAATCGGAGAGAGGATGTTCAACCCGGCCCGTTGTGACCTCATCACCATTCGGCTGCTTCAAGGCTAGCACTGTCTGCGCATAGTGTGTGTTTTCGGGTTCGGCAATCCCTGCCCAGCCCCGCACTTATCAGCAGCCGCCACTACGGTCGCGCCACCGGCAACGGAGGTCCGTACCAGCACGAAGCCGGGCTGCTTGCGTCTCGCCAGCGCATCCATGGCCCCGGCTCGCCCAAGCACCATGACCGTCGGCCCGGCGCCGCTGATCACTGCGGCGAACCCCTCGCCCCGCAAGCGGCCCATCAACTCAAACGACTCTGGCATGGCCCGACTGCGATAGTCCTGGTGCAGCCACTCTCGGGTGGCGTCGTGCAACAGGTCCGGGTCGGTCGCCAGCGCATGAACCAGCAGGGCGGCCCGGGCGGAGTTCGCCGCAGCATCCTCGTGCGGCACCAGCTCCGGCAGCAGGCTACGTGCCGCCTCCGTTGCCACCGGCGTCTCGGGGATCAGCACGACCGCACCAAGATCATCGGTAAGCCGCCCCTGCGCGACCGCCACACCGTCGGAGCTGCCGTACGCCATCACGAAGCCGCCATAGATGGCAGCCGCCACGTTGTCAGGGTGACCCTCGATCGCGGTGGCGTGCTGCAACATCCAGCGCTGGTCGGGGGCTCCTCCGGAGAGGGATCGGGCGGCCAGCAGTCCGGCCACGATCGCTGCCGAGGAGGAGCCCAGTCCGCGACCGTGCGGGATGGTGTTCCGGCAGCTCAGCCGGAGCCCCGGTACGCGTACGCCGAGATCGGCGAAGCCTGTCAGAGCGGACCGAACGATGAGGTGCGACTCGTCCCGCGGCAGGGCGTCCGACCCTTCGCCGGTGACGTCGATGTCGAAGCCGGACTCGATAACGTCCAGGCGTACCAACTCCGACCAGGACAGCGCGAGCCCGAAGCAGTCGAAACCTGGGCCTAGGTTCGCACTGGTGGCCGGTACCTCGACGGTAACCGTCCCACCGGTAGCAAGGGTGCGCACCGCCCGGCCCTAGAACTCAGAGTCGTTGAAGCCGCAGGCTTGTGCCACCGCGGCTACGTTGGCGGTGACGACCTCAGACTGGATCGGCCCTCGGCTGGACAGTGCTGTGTCGACGTCTTTGAGGCCGTGACCGGTCACAGTGACGACGATCTGTTGACCGCGCTCCAGCTGTCCTCGCTCAAGCAGGTCGAAAAGGCCGGCGACGCCAGCCGCTGATGCCGGTTCCACGAAGACACCTTCACGAGCAGCGAGGAACGCCTGTGCGGAAAGAATCTGATCATCGGTGACGGCACCGAACCGGCCACCGGACTGCTCCTTGGCTGCGACAGCCGACAAAGTCGACGCGGGGTTTCCGATCCGGATGGCGGTCGCGACCGTATCCGGGGCGGCGACTGGGTGACCAAGCACCAGAGGAGCTGCCCCGGCGGCCTGGAAGGCCCACATGCGAGGAGTCCTGGTCGCCACCCTGGCCTCCGCGTACTGGGTGTAGCCGCGCCAGTAGGCCGAGATGTTCCCGCCGTTGCCGACTGGGAGGACGTGCAAATCCGGCGCATCGCCGAGCTCGTCGACGATCTCGAAGGCCGCGGTCTTCTG
>CADCUO010000095.1 GCA_902805915.1 uncultured Propionibacteriaceae bacterium
CTTCGACCCGGGCGACATCGCCGCTGGTGAGGCGTCGCTCACGAACTTCGCAGCGACGTTCGGCACCAAGGATCTCAAGATGCTGGCGGACCGGGTGGTGGATGCGATCGATCCGGACGGAACGCTGCCTGATGACAAGTTCAACGCTGACCGGCGCCATGTCAGCCTGCGGCGGTGCCGGGACGGGATGTATGCGGGGGAGTTCAGGCTGACCGGGAGTCTGGGGGCGAAGTTGACCGCTGTGTTGCAGCCGTTGTCTCGGCCGCGGGTTGACACGTTCCCTCGCCCGGACAGCACACCGGTGCAGGAGGTGGATGGGCGGACCTTCGGGCAGCGAACGCATGACGGCCTGGAAGAGTCTGCGACCGCCTCCTCGGATCCGGTGCGGTGACCGGCATCGGTGGTACGCGGGCGACGGTCATCATCACAGTGACCTGGGAGGACCTGCTGGACCGGCTCGGTCACGGTACGACCTCCGACGGGACCTCGATTTCGGTCGCTGAGGTGCTCCGGCTGGCGAACGAGGGAGGCCGACATCATCCCGGCGGGGATGAGTCGGGCCGCGCCCCGCTGGAGCTGGGCCGGACCCCGACGGATCGGGGGCGGGGCCCAAACCCATGCGTTGATCGCCCGGGACCACGGCTGCTCCTTCCCCGGCTACGACCGGGCCCCGGAATGGTGCGAACGACACCACATCATCGAATGGGTCGACGGCGGAACCACCGACCTGGACAACCTGACCCTGGTATGTCGCTACCACCACCACAACTTCGCCGCCCGGGGCTGGAAATGCCGGATCAATCCCGACCGGCTACCCGAATGGGTCCCACCCCGCTGGATCGACCGCACCCAACAACCCTTGATCAACAGCCGAATCATCGCCCACCGAGACAGCCCACCACAACGACGACGGGCACGCAGCACCAAGCGAACCGGGCCGGCCACACCCACCAGCCCCGACACCCGGCGGCCTCAACCAACTGACCGGTGCGGAACCAATCGACCTGCCAACCGGGGACGTGTCGACGATCGACTTCTCGACCGGCGATCTCGCGGCGACCGACCTCCCGCCGGGTCGACGATCGCCGCCTGGTCAAGCGGGTTGACGAGATGGTTGTGGTGACCTTGCTGCAACCCCAGACCGTCAGCGAAGAAGGGGCTTTGGCGTACGGGCTGCTGATCCGGGTTCTGTCAGCCGGAAAGGGGAAGGAAACCGCTGAGCGGCGGCCGCAGTGTGATGGGTTGCCTGGCGGGGGAGACTGAGCCTATGACTCACCCAGCCGCCGAGATTCTCGACGTGGTGGACCAGCTCCAAGATCGGATAGACGCCCTACCGCCCGACCTGGGACAACGCCGCATCTTCATGGAGACTTATCTGCGCACAACCGAGGCAGTGGGCGACGCGATCAACAACGCAATGTTTGAGGACCCGCGGTGGGTGAGTCAGTGGGATGCCGTTTTCGCATCCTTCTTCATCGCGGCGCACGACGCCAACCTCGCCGGCGCGGAGGTGCCTCGCCCATGGCGGCTTGCCTTCGGCGCGGCTGAGGATCACCACCTTTTGGGACACCTGCTGCTCGGCATGAACGCCCACATCAATTACGACCTGCCGCAGGCCATGCTGGCGGTCATCAGCGTGGAGGACTTCGAGGATCCCGTGGTACTACAACGACGCCGCCGCGACCACGAGCGCGTCGACCAAATCCTCGCCTCCCGCGTAGCCGCGGAGGATCAGGAACTTGGGGGAGGCAGGCGGGTACGGGACCGGCTGCTGACGCCACTCAACCGGCTGAGCTCCCGGCGATTCCTGCGCGAGGCTCGTCAGTGCGTCTGGCACAACGTCCTCGCCTTGCATGAGGCACGGTTGGCCGGGGGCCAGGCCTATGGGGCCCGCCTTGCCGAGCTCGACGTGCTGACGGCCGCGAAGATCGCGGACCTGCTCGCTCCAGGTCAAGTGCTTCTTCGGCTGGCCGTCATCGGTTTCGGCGTCCGCCTGCCTCCTCCTTAGGCACGTCCTCCAGTCATGCGTACGGCCCTGTTGTCACTCCTCCGACACGTCGGCTAGCAGCTCACCCACGAGCTCGGGAGGTAATGCCTGTGCGACATCAGCTTGTGCGACGATCCCCACCAGGTCGTGACCGTCGATCACAGGCAGCCGACGGACCTGGTGCTTAGCCATCGTTCGCAAGATCTCCTCGGCGGGGTCGTCGGCGCCAATCGTGACCGGCTTGCCCTCGGCGAGGTCGCCGGCTCTGACGGTGCTGGGGTCGGTTCCGTCGGCGACGCACTTCACGACGATGTCCCGGTCGGTCAGCATGCCCTTCAACCGCTGGTCCTCACCACAGATCGGCAATGCTCCCACGTCCAGATCCCGCAGCTTCCGCGCTGCGGCAACCAGGTCCTCGTTCTCCCCGACGCACTCCGCACCGGCTGTCATGAGTTCTCGTGCTGTGACCATCCCAACTCCTTCCTGAGTATGCTCGGATTCCCATTCTGTCCCTCTGGCGGCGCCTCGTGGCGCAGCAAGCGAAATCTCTCCTGGCTCCGTCCGCATAGCGCTGGAATGGCCTTGCTGCCGGCGGTCCTCGCCGCGGCTACGACCCAGCGCCCTCCTAGGTCAGCGACTTTGTTTCACGACCTGGATCGCGACTGCGGCGTCATCACGACCATCCGACCGGACGTCCTTTCCGCGGTCCAGATCACGATAGATGTCGAAGAAGTGAGCGATCTCTTGCAGTTGATGTTCCGGCAGCTGGGCCACATCGGAGACGTCCCGGTAGGCGGGATCGCCGTCCGGTACGCAGATCAGCTTCGCTTCCCGCCCATGCCCGGTCATGATCCAGAACACGCCGACCAGCCGAGCCCGGACCCGTACTCCTGGATACGTCGCTTCTCGCATGAGCACCAACGCATCCAGCGGTTCCCCGTCCGCTCCGGTCGCGCCCTCGATGTAGCCATAGTCCGCCGGGTATGCGAACGACCCGGGCAGTCGACGGTCGAACCGCACCTGGCCACGATCATCAACCTCGTAGACGTTCCGGCTGCTGCGCGGCGTCTCTACAACGACCTCGACGATCTCCTCCATGGGCGCAATCTATCGGTGGCGCTCCGGCCAACCCTCCCTGCACCGGTCGTATCTGGGAGTGAGCCGGCAACGTTTGCCAGCCGGAGTCAGCGAGCGGCACGATTCAGAACTGGGTCGACTGGGCGTCCCTCTTCGATCGCGTCGGAGAGGTCCTCCAGACGGATGGCGACCCAAGCCGCGTCCGGGTCGAGCTGAACCTCAGTGAGCCGCGCGTAGTGCGCTGCAACCTGGTTGAGGAGATCGGCGGAGTCTCCTGCGAGGTAGCGGAGGTCGAACGTCGGTTCGCCCAGGGCAACGCAGGAGAAATCCCAGAGGCCGCCGATCGGCCCGCCAGCTCGACTCAGCACCAGGTTGTCCAGGTGGAAGTCGTTGTGCAACAGCACCGGCGCGACCTGCGGCGGTCCTGTCCACCGGTCAAGAAACTGTCGCAACACTGTCTCCGCGCTGCGCGCCGTGTCGATCGCAAACGTGGAGAGGGCGCCACTGACCCGCGCTAATGCGTCGCTGTGGTCGAGCGCCGGCACCCCGAGCGCGTCGATCTCCTCGGCGCTGAGACTGACGTGGATCGCGGCCAGTGTCTCGGCGAACGACTCCGCGATGGTGGCCTTGTCCCCGACAGCGGCGCGTTCATAGTCGTCCCCGTCGAGGTGATGCCCGTCGACCGCTCGATAGGCCGCGAAGCGAGTGTGTCGTCCGGTCCATTCCACCCGCGGGATGGCAACCGGCAGCCGGGAAGCCAAGACATCAAGGAGAGCAAGCTCTCGGATGAAGTCATGCTCGGGATCCTTCGGAAAGCGGAGGATCCAGCCGTCCCGGGTCCGCAGCACGACGTTCTCCCAGCCCTCGAGTCGTCGACATCCGATGAGGTCCACGTCGTCATCCTCCGCGCGCACAGCGGCCACCAGGGTGTCCAGGTCCAAGTCGCTGACCACAGGAGGCAAGTCGATCACCGACCAATAGTGCACTGACCCGCTGCCATTGGGAGCGGGACTAGGCTGCGGTTCTTGCAACGGCCGTACCTTTGCCGGTGTCCGATGATGGAACCGACGGCGCCGGTGGCGTCGTTCGGGGTCAGGATGGTCGTCACATGGTGGCGGCCCAGTGGAGGGATCACTGAGTTGGTCGGACGCACTCAGGCCGCACGCGATAAGGCGGTGCAGCAGGTAGTCGTGATCGGCGGGAGCCTGACCGGCCTGCTGACGGCGGCGGCGCTTGCCGGGGAGGGGCGAGAAGTCACCGTCGTGGACCGCGACGTCTTCCCAAAGGACGCTCGACCGCGACCTGGAGTGCCGCAGAGCAGCCAGGCGCATGTGCTGCTGTACCGCGGTCTCCTTGCCGCTGAGGAGCTGTTACCAGGGCTGCGCAGCGACCTGCTGGCCGCAGGCGCCGTGCCGTTCAATGGTGGCCAGCTATTCTGGCGGTCGGCCGACGGATGGCTGCCGACCCGCGAGGGGTACGAGGTTGTGTCGTTGACTCGTCCGCTGTTGGAGCATGTGGTGCGCGGTCGTGTCCGCGCGTTGCCCGGCGTGCGGCTCGAGCAAGGCCACCGGGTGTGCGGACTTGAGCGCCGGGACGGACAGTGGGAGGTGCTGCGCTCAGGCGGCTCGGCGCTGCCGGCGGACTTCGTCATCGACGCCTCGGGGCGGAACTCGCGCCTTCCCGCCTGGCTCACCGACATCGGCGTCGTCGTACCAGAGGGGAGCGCGGTGGACGCCCGAGTCGGGTATGCAACCCGGGTGTACACCGCAGATCCGTCGTTGCTTGAGGGCTGTGCCGGCTTCGTGGTTGCGGCAACCCCAGCGACGCTAAGAGGAGGGTTGGCGCTGCGGGCCGAGAACAACCAGTGGCTGGTCGTTGCCACCGGGTATGGGGACCACCGCCCGCCCCGTGACAACGAAGGCTTCCAGCGGTTCCTGGCCGAGCTGCCGGATCCAGTCCTGTCCAACCTGGTCGCTCATGCCGAGCCATTGAATGAGGTTCAGATCCACCGGCAGACTGCAAGCGTGCGCCACCGGTACGAGAATGTACGCGGCTGGCCCGATGGACTGGTGGCTGTCGGTGACGCCTTGTGCGCTTTCGACCCCGTCTATGGCCAGGGAATCACCGTTGGAGCCATGCAAGCATTGGCGCTTCGCCGCGCGGTGAAGTTCGGCCTTCACCCCGGCAAGTCCGCCCGGCTGCAACGTCGTTGCGCATCCTTGGTCGAGACGGCGTGGTCCATCGCGGTGTCAACTGACAGCTCGTTCCCGACCGCCGATGGCGAACAGACACGGATGCAGGCGTTGCTGGGTTCGTGGACCGACGAGCTCGGTCGGCTGGCCATCCACGGGAACCAACGCGCGAACGACTACATGAGCCGGGTCTACAACCTGATGGGATCGCCGCTGCTGCTGCTGCATCCAGCCCTGATCGCGGCTGCCGTCCAGGCACGGGTCGTGGGTTACGGTCCCGGGACCATCCGTCCGGCCGTCCTCGACCAGCTACGGGTTGCTGACCCCGCGATCGATCGACCGGGGTCGCATTGAGCACCTAGGAAGGCACTCAGGCATCAAGTACAGCCCACAAGACGCGGCTACCGTCTGCCGCTGGTAGCTCACCGGAGCAGCTGGCGAATGTGTCGACCAGCGGCATCTGCCAGTTGTACAGATTCTTCACCCGCTGATAGCTGTACGTGCCGGTCGGTGGTGCCCCGTAACGAACCGCCGCGCGGAGACGCTGGTCGTGCCTGACCAGAGAGACCTCTATATCTCTCAGGGTCTGACTCAACACGTTGCTGACGAGCTGAGTGACGAGCAGGCCTCCTGCTGTGACGGCATGTTGGAACTGCCAGTCGAGGCAGGTTCGGATAAGGAACTGCCGGGAGGCGCGGATGGCCACCGGATGCGGCGGCATCCGCAGCAGGGCTGCGGTCGTTGCGTTCGGCCCGGCGACCTCTGACCAGGCTGGCTGCACTCCCGCGGTGTACTTCAGATGTTCGCCGCCGGGCCTGCTCTGTACTGCGGCTCGAACCCCGGCAGCGGTACAGCTGATGATGATCGGGACGGCAGGCCAGTCGGCGGCGTACCATCCCAGTGCGGAGAGCGCGCACAGAGCGCGGGGCTCAAGTTCTGCTGCTTCCGCTATACCGCTCAGGTTGCAGATCACGCCGCGGGGGTTCTCGGCGAGTGCCCACCGCACGGCATGCACAAGGTCATCCACGACGTCGCTGACGCCGCCAACCGTATCCAGCACCCACACGTTGTCCATGGCATAGGCCGTGATCCCCCCGTCCCAGCCGATCCGAGCCGGCGCAGCCCAACTGGCTCCGTCCCAACCCGTCACCTCAGGCTCCTGGCTATAGCCCGACCGGCTGGCCACCGTCCTTGACATATATGAACTCCTTGGTCCTCCATAGGTACAAGAAGGGCCACCGGGGTCAAGAGCGGCACCAGCATGAGCGCACCGCCAATGTCTGGAACGGCGCGCCTTACCCTCAAGACTAACGGTCCAAACAGGTCAGCAGCAATTATTTTGGGGGCGGTGTCTCGCCCGAACTCGGCGATGTCGGCAAGGCTGCCGCCACCCCGATCTCAGGCCCGCAGCCCAAGCCGAACGATGGCTTCGGCAACAACTCGAAGATTCGCATTGTGGTTCCGGGCGTGCCGCCGGATCCGCTGGTACGCCTCATCCACCGTGATCCCGTGGTGGTTAGCGATGATGCCCTTCGCCTGTTCGATCACCACCCGTGAGTCCAGCGCATGCTGAAGCTGCTGGGTGGTCTGCTGCTCTTGACGCAGCGCGGCGGCGTTCATGACATAGCCGGTTGCTACGTCGGCCAAGACTCCGGCTACGGCGAGGTCGTCAAAGGACCAGTCGCGTGGCTTGTCGTCGTAGAGATTCAAGACCCCGACGGGCCGGTCACCCAGTCGCATCGGGATACCTGCCACCCCTGCCACACCCAGCCGACGCGCGGCGGCCGCATACTCCGGCCACTGGTCCGGCACCTCACGCACATCTGGGCTGGTGACGACATCGTCTATGTCGTAGGCCTTCTGGCAGGGTCCGGTCTGATGCTGCTCCTGAACGCGCTCCATCTCTTCGAAGCGGGAACCGACTGCCGAGATGAACCGCAGGCGTCCGTTGTCAGCCCATGTCACTCCACTCCCGGAAAGTCCCAGGACTGCGGTTGCACTAGCCGTGAGCTCTGCCAAGACTGGCTCCAGGTCATAGCCAGCCCGAAGCGCCCGAGCGAACTCTGAGAGCGTACGAAGGAAAAATGCCTGATCGAACATCGCGGCGTCCCCACCCGTTACGCCGCCGGTCGGCGGCTCTCCCGCAGCGAACGATAGCCGAAGTCCTCATACACGTTGGAGCAATGCGTCGCTTGCTAGGCAACACACTACAATGGGAGCCGCGCGAGGGATCGCTGCCTAGCCGCCGAACCTCGTGAGCCCGCCAACTGATTCGCGTCCGCGCCGACAAGCGGCCTCAGGGATATTGCTGCAGCGGCGGTAGCTGCCGGGCTGGCGGGAGCGCCGGCGGCCAGATCACGTACGGTCTGATGCCGGCGGCCCGCTGCTGGATCTCGATCATCCGCGCATTCAGATCTTCCGGCGGCCGACCGGTGATGAAGCGGTTGTGAAGGAAGGCCATCTCGGTCAGCGTCTGCTGGTAGTCGCGGACTGCGCGGGCAGCAGGCTTACCGCCATGGATCCGGGCATACCTGCGCGCCGCGGCCCGCTGACCCATCTGAGCGACCCAGGGGATCTCGGCCACATTAATCCAGCCCATCTGCGCGCATTGAAGCAACGCCTCACCCAACATCCTGGCCTCCCGCCGACGGGCCCAGACAGCCAGCGCCACCAGGAGCAGCAGTATCGGCAGCATTCCCAATACGTACGCAGTCAGGAACCCCTGGATGCCGCCGACCACCACGCTGCCGTTCCACAGCCCGTGCAATCCCACCGCCACTACGTATCCAGCCAGTGGCGCCAGAACCCGTACGGCATTGGAGCGGCTGCCGATGGCGACGCCGATCCCAACCCCGATCGCTGAGGTGAAGAGCGGGTGCGCGAACGGTCCCACGATGCCGCGCAGCACGAAGGTCGCAGTCAGCGTCGGCAGGCCACCCTGCATCAGGCTCGACATGTAGTAGAGGATGTTTTCGGTGAAGGCGAAGCCGACTCCGGTCAGCGCCGCGTAGACGATCCCGTCCAGCAGCCCATGCATCTGGTGACGTCGCACCATCACAATGACGACCAGGAACAGCCCCTTCCCCAGCTCCTCGGTGACCGGCGCCCAGATCACCGCCAGCGTCGCCTCGTCGGCACCGGTCAGCAGACCGGCCAGCAGACTGAGTCCAGCACCGACTGCCACGGCCACGGTGCCGCCCCACGCAACTGCGGCTACGAGGTACCGGCGCGGCTCCGGCTCATACCTGTCAAGCCACAGCACCACCGCAATCAGCAGCGGCACCGAGACCGCCGCCAAGGCGACGCTGATGCTGGCGGCAATCGGCCCGCCGCTGGCGAAGACGAAGATCGCCACGCCCACAGACCCCAACGCCAGCAGTATCGAGGCCAGCACCATCAAGACCGACGTCCGACGCCGGCGGGCCGGCACTGCAGCGGGACCGTTCCATCCCGGGGCAGGTACTGGCAGGTGTTGCACGTCGTCCTCCTCAGGCGCCGTTGGCGGCACGTCGCATCCACCATAGGGCTTCGTCGTGAAGCGTCGGTTGACCGACTGATCCAGGTACCCCGAACCGCGCGGCGGCTACCGTTGGCTCATGGTGGACGCGGCAGCGATGGTCTTCCCCAGCCCTGCGCCGGTGCCGGGCCTGCCGGCGATGGTGTCGGTGTACGAGGTCGGCCCCCGCGACGGGCTGCAAGCCGAGAAGGCGGTGCTGCCCACCGAGGTAAAGCTGGAGTTCATCCACCGGCTCCAGCAGGCCGGGCTGCGAAGTATCGAAGCCACCAGCTTCGTCTCCCCGCGCTGGGTTCCGCAGCTGGCCGACGCAGACGAGTTGATGGCTGGCCTGGCCCGTCAAGGGTCTGTGCGGTATCCGGTGTTGGTCCCCAACGAGCGTGGCTACGACCGGGCGCGAGCCGCAGGCGCCGAGGAGATCGCGGTGTTCGTGAGCGCGACGGAGCGCTTCGCCCGCGAGAACCTCGGCACCACCCGCAGCGGTGCGCTGGAGCTGGCTGCGCCCGTCGTCCGTCGTGCTCTCGCTGACGGTGTGGCAGTCCGGGGATATGTGTCGATGTGCTTCGGCGACCCCTGGGAAGGCCGGGTCGACCCGGCACAGGCCGCCGCAGTGGCTGGGCGTCTGGTCGAGCTCGGCTGCCGGACGGTGAGCCTGGGCGACACCATCGGGGTCGCCACAGCTGGACAGGTCGTCGAGGTGCTCGATGCTGTCACCGCCGCCGGGGTGCGCCGGGACCAGATCGCTCTGCACTTCCATGACACCTACGGTCAGGCGCTGACGAACGTGCTGGCCGGTCTGCACGCCGGCATCACCGAGTTCGACGCCTCGGCGGGTGGGCTGGGCGGCTGCCCGTACGCGAAGTCCGCGACCGGGAACCTCGCCACGGAGGACCTGGTCTGGCTGCTCACCGGTCTGGGCATCGACACCGGTATCGACCTGACCGTGCTGGTGTGCACCAGTGTGTGGATGGCTGAGCAGCTGGGCCGACCGTCACCGTCGCGGGTGGTGGCAGCACTGGCCAGCGGCGCGGGCATCGATCCACCAGCTCCAGCAGCCGGACGGTGAGTCGACGCTTGACCCGGCGCCGCCAGCCCTCGCTACGCCAACAGCGTCTCCTATGTATCAGAAGGGTGCGCTAGGTTCGAGGCGACAGGAGGGAGGGGAGCGGTGACGATCAACGAATACTTCGACATCGACCGAAGCACAACCCAGGCCTGGGATGAGTTCCAGGCCCGGCTGAGTGAGGTCATCTCCGTGATGGACGACTCAGAGGATCTCACCATCGGAACGGAGTCTGAGAGTGAGGATCCGGCCCCCTTCATCACGTTCCGCAGCCCCGCGCTGAACCGGGTGCGTTGTGAGGCGGCCAGCAACCTGGTGCTCGGGGAGGACTTCCAGCTCTCACCCGAGCAGCTGTCCACCATGGAGGAGTCCGGCTGGCATCCGCCGACCAGCGACGGTTCGGGGCAGTGTTCCAACTTCTGGGTGGAGGACTCCCAGGAGGAGTCGCACCGGCTCAGTGAGCTGGCAGTCGGCGCCCTGCGCGATGTGTACGGAGTGCAGCATCCGGTCTTCTTGTCGCCCGACCAGCTGGCCGAGGTGCTGAAACCCAAACCGGAACCGATTCCTGGCAGGTTCCAGGTCCACGACGTGGTGGCCACGGTCCCCGGTAGCCAGGAGCACCTTAACTTCTTGGTGGATCGGGAGCTGAGTGAGATGTTCGGGCACCGTCCGATCCGCGACGCCGAAGGCGACATCGCTATCCGGGTGGGGTCCACCATGCTGTTCCTGCGGGTTTCCGCTGACGGCTTCGAGATCCTCGTGTTCGCCACCGTGGTCCATGACGTCTCCGGTCGGTCCCGGGCCACTGAAGTATTGAACGACCTCAACGTCGACGCCCGCTGGGTGAAGTTCCAGCTCATCCGCGACCGGGTCTTCGTCACGTTGTCAGTGCCGGCGCGCCCATTCGTCCCAGCCCATCTGCATCAGGCTGTCCGCATCATGTCCCAAGTCGCCGACGGGATCGACGAGGAGCTGGCCAGCAAGCTGAACGGCCGCACCACCTTCGGCGACGAGTCGACCTAGCATCCCCCGCCTCAGGGCATCAGCGTACGGTCAGCCAGCGGACTGAGCGTTGCAGCAGCTCACAGCGCCCGGAGCTCTGGTAGGACTCGACTCCGTGCCCAAGACCGTCGTAGACGACTCGAGCGCAGCCGGACTGTCGAGCCCAGTAGAGCGGGTGGACCTTGCCGTCCCACTCGTGGTGGGCCAGTACGACGTTGTCGGAGCCGGTCCGCAGATAGCTGTAGCGCTCGTCCTCCAGCTGGAAGTCGGGGAAACCGGCCACGATCGGGTGGGCGTCGGTCAGGACGGTGATGCTCGCCCAGTCCAGCGCAGGATGGGTGGAGGTGCCGGGCACCCAGCGGCCACCGACCAGCCGCTCCCACTGATCAACGTCTGGCAAGGTGCTTGCCGCGGCATGCACCGCCAGCACCGGCTTCCCCGCGGCGATGTGATCCGCGAGGCCCTGCCGGGCAGCAGCGGGGGTGTCAGCTGTCAACCCGTTCGACTCCGGGTTGCCGGCGTTGACGATCAACAGGTCCGCGGTTTTGGAGATGCTCAGCTGAGCCAAGCCGCGCTCCACGTCGTCGTCGATGGTCACGTCGATGTCGAGGTCTGCAACCAACGCGGCGATCCTGCTTGAGGTCGCGGCGTAGTCGTGCCAGGGGTCGCCGTAGGCGCCGGTTCCGGACAGCAGCAATGCTCGAGTCATGACCACAGTGTGGCGTAGCCGGCCCACCCCGCAGGTCGCACGCAGCTCAGGAATCGGCGGCCGTACCGCATCGTAGAAGGATGGCCGCCGTAATGCGGACGACTAGGATCAACCGGGTGTCCAGCGCCCCT
Organism: uncultured Propionibacteriaceae bacterium; assembly: GCA_902805915.1. GTDB lineage: Bacteria > Actinomycetota > Actinomycetes > Propionibacteriales > Propionibacteriaceae > Microlunatus. The sequence continues at coordinate 11,676 of CADCUO010000095.1, forward strand.
ACCATCCCAGAGAGCTCGGGGCTGCAGATCTCCTACGACGACCAGCTGCCGATCAGTGCCTGGCGGACCGAGATCGCTGAGACTATCCGCGATCACCAGGTGGTCATCGTCGCCGGTGAGACCGGCTCGGGCAAGACCACCCAGCTGCCGAAGATCTGCCTCGAGCTCGGTCGGCGTTCCATCGGGCACACCCAACCACGCCGGATCGCGGCCCGTAGCGTCGCCGAGCGAATCGCGGAGGAGCTGAAGACTCCGCTGGGCGAGCTGGTCGGGTTCCAGGTCCGGTTCACGCGCAAGGCGTCCCGGAACACCCAGCTCAAAGTGATGACCGACGGGGTGCTGTTGGCCGAGATCGGGCATGACCGCGACCTCCGCCGATACGACACGATCATCATCGACGAGGCACACGAGCGCAGCCTCAACATCGACTTCCTGCTGGGATATCTCAAGCAGCTGCTCAGCCGACGGCCCGAGCTCAAGGTCATCGTCACCTCCGCCACCATCGACACCGACCGGTTCTCCGCCCACTTCGCTGGACCCGACGGGATCGGCGCTCCCATCATCGCGGTGTCGGGACGGACGTACCCGGTTGAGATTCGATACCGACCGCCAGTGGAGGAGGGACAGTCCGACCAGGTCGACGGCATCTGCGCCGCCATTACGGAGCTGACTGCGCTCGGTGACGGCGACATCTTGGTATTCCTCTCCGGCGAGCGGGAGATCCGTGACGCCGCGGAGGCGATCGAGGCCATGCAGCTGAGGTCCACCGAGGTGCTACCGCTGTACGCCCGGCTGTCCTCAGCCGAGCAGCACCGAGTGTTCGCCGCCCACCCTGGTCGACGGGTCGTGCTTGCCACCAACGTCGCCGAGACTTCACTGACCGTGCCGGGCATCCGGTACGTGGTCGACACCGGGACCGCACGGATGTCGCGGTACTCGGCCCGGACGAAGGTGCAGCGGCTTCCGATCGAGCCGATCTCTCAGGCCTCGGCCAACCAGCGTGCCGGTCGGTGCGGTCGGGTCGCTCCAGGTATCTGCATCCGGCTCTACAGCGAGGAGGACTATCTCGGACGGCCGGAGTTCACCGAGCCGGAGATCCTGCGCACCAACCTCGCCTCGGTGATCTTGCAGATGACCGCTGCTGATCTCGGTGAGATCGCCTCCTTTCCCTTCGTCGAGCCACCGGACAATGCTCAGATCACCGATGGCCTGCGGCTGCTGGATGAGCTTGGAGCCCTGTCCGGAAAGGGAAGTCGCGGTCGGCCTCGGCTGACGGGGATCGGTCGCCGGCTGGCCGCGATCCCGCTGGACCCGCGGATGGGCCGGATGCTGCTGGCCGGTGAACGGCAAGGCTGCCTGGCCGAGATGTTGATCATCGTCTCCGGTCTGTCGATCCAGGACCCGAGGGAACGGCCGGCCGAGCACCGGGAGGCAGCGGATGCGTTGCACCGCCGGTTCTGGGCACCGCCCAAGCAGGACACCGACGCTGAGGCGGCTCCCGTCGACGGCAGCGATTTCTTGGCCCTGCTCCGGCTCTGGGACCATATCCGCGACTCGCAGAAGTCCCTGTCCGGCAACGCTTTCCGCCGGATGTGCCGAGATGAGTACCTGCATTTCCTGCGGATCCGGGAGTGGCAGGACCTGCACGCCCAGCTCCGCGAGATCAGCCGGGAGCTCAAGCTCAACCGCAACACCGAACCGGCCCCCGCCAGCCGGGTGCACACCGCCGTTCTCAGTGGCCTGCTGTCCCATGTCGGCCTGGCAGACCTCCGCGACGACGAGAAGCGGGGCAACAGCAAGGCCGGGGGTCGGCGACGCAGCCGGCCTGGACCGCGGGAGTACCTCGGCGCCCGCGGGACGAAGTTCGCCATCAATCCCGGCTCGAGTGTGGCCAAGATCCAACCGCCGCTGGTGATGGCGGCTGAGATCGTGGAGACTACGCGGCTCTGGGCCCGTACCGTCGCCGGAATCGAGGCAAGCCAGATCGAGGAGGTCGGGCAGCACCTGCTCAAGCGCAACTACTCCGAGCCGCACTGGTCCTCCCGCACCGGCTCGGTGATGGCCTACGAGCAGGTCAATCTCTACGGCATCCCCATCATCGCCTCCCGGCGGGTGTCGTACGCGAAGATCAACCCGGTCGAAGCGCGGGAGATCTTCCTCCGGTCAGCGCTGGTTGAGGGCGACTGGCGCAGCCGGCACTCCTTCGTCGCCGACAACGCCGCCACCCGGGCCGAAGCTGAGGAGCTGGAGGAGCGGACCCGTCGCCGCGATGTGGTGGTGGACGACCAGGTCATCTATGACTTCTTCGACCGCCGGATCCCCACTGACGTAACGTCGGCGGCCGCCTTCGACCATTGGTGGAAGACTGCCCGGCAGCAGACGCCGGACCTGCTGACCCTCACCCTGGATGACCTGATCACTCCCGGCGCGGCCGGCATCGACGCCGGCGCCTTCCCCGACACCTGGGTAGTGGGCGACCTGGAGCTGCCGATCGAGTACACCTTCGACCCGGGTTCGGCCCGCGACGGCGTCGCCGTGCGGATCGATATCGCCGTGCTGAACCAGCTCGACCCGGCGCCGTTCAGCTGGCAGGTTCCAGGCCTGCGTACAGAGTTGGCCACCGAGCTGATCAGATCACTGCCGAAGTCGACCCGCAAGCAGTTCGTCCCGGCCCCGGAGTACGCCCGCCGAGCCCTCGAGTGGCTGCGCGGCGCCAACCCGGTGGCGGGGGAGTCGCTGCCTGAGGGCCTGGGCCGGGCGCTGCGGGCCTTGACCGGCGAGCTGGTCCCGGCCGACCAGTGGCGGGACAACCCGCTGCCCAGCCACGTGGAGGTCACCTTCCTGATCACCGGCGAGTCCGGGGTTGTCACTGAAGGCACCGACCTGGACGTCCTCAAGACCGAGCTGGGGGCGAGCATGAGCCGTACGTTAAGCGCGGCGGCCGCCGAACACACGAGAACCGGGGCGGTGACGTGGGTCTTCGGCACCATGCCGGGCCAGGTAGAGCTGGTCCGCGACGGACGGCGGGTTGTCGGCTACCCGGCGCTGGTGGACGAGGGCGCCACCGTGGGCCAGGTGGTGCTGGACACCGAGCAGCGCCAACGCATCAGCCATCGCGCCGGACTGCGCCGCCTGGTCGTGCTGAACACTCCCGACCCGACCAAGTGGGTGATCAGCCACCTCAGCAACATCGACCGGTTGGCGTTGGCGCACAGCCCGTACGCCGGCGTACCCGCGTTGCTCGCCGACGCCCGGCTGGCCACCGTGGGCGAGCTGGTCACTAGGCACGCCACCGGGCCGGTCCGCGACCAGAACACCTTCCGGGCCCTGTGCGACGCGGTCCGTGCCGACCAGGCCGACCTGATGCGCGCCGTTGTGGACCTCACCGCCGAGATCTTGACCCTGCACCAGCAGATCCTCACCCAGCTGCCCAGCATCAACGCAGTCGCGCCAGCGTCCGCGGCGGACATCACCGAGCAGCTCGGCAATTTGGTGTTCCCCGGCTTCCTGGCGGCCACCGCCTACTCCCACCTGGTCGATCTCCCGCGCTACCTCAGGGCGGTTCAGCAACGCCTCAGCGTGCTGGCGGCCACCCCGGCGCGGGACGCGTCGCCGCTGGAGACCATCAGCCGATGCGAGGACGCGTACGCCGAACTGTGCAGCCAGGCCCCGCCGGGTCCGCTCCCCGACTTCGTCGAGGAGGCCGGCTGGATGCTGGAGGAGCTTCGGGTCAGCCTGTTCGCCCAGGGCTTGCGTACCAAGATTCCGGTGTCGGAGAAGCGGGTCAGGAATGCCATCAGTACCGCCGCCGCGCGGCTGTGAACGGTAGGGAAGCAGCCCAGCCGGGTAGATTGAAACCCATGATGGATCCGCGCTTGCTCTATTCCGTGCGCGACGACGTGCTGGCCACCTTGAACAACCATCGTCCGGTACTGATCCATCAGCTGGACGGCTTCGTGGATGCCGGTCAATCCGGTCGGCTGTTCACCGCCAACCTGCTGGAGCAGCTCGACCATGAGGTGCTGGCCGACTTCGACCACGACCAGCTGCACGACTATCGCAGCCGACGTCCCGCCATGTTGTTCGACACCAACCAGTGGAAGTCCTACGCCGACCTGCACCTGCGTCTCTACCGGGTGGTCGACGACCAGGGCGAGGTGTTCTTGCTGCTGACCGGTCCAGAACCCGATGTGCAGTGGGAGCGGTTCGCTGAGGCGGTGATGGAGCTGATCGATCAGCTGGACGTGCGGCTCACCCTCAGCGTGCACGGCATCCCGATGGCGGTACCGCACACCCGCCCGGTGACCCTGACCGCGCACGCCACCGACGCCGAGCTGGTGAAGGGCTACCGCAGCTGGATCGACCGGGTCGAGGTGCCGGCGAGCTTCACCGGACTGCTGGAATTTCGGCTGGGTCAGCGCGACCGCAAAGCCATGGGTCTAGCCGCCCACGTCCCGCACTACCTGTCTCAGGCTGCCTTCCCCGCTGCGGCGTTGTCGCTGACCCGCTCCCTCAACCAGGCCACCGGGCTTGCCGTCCCGCTGGAGCCGCTGGAAAAGGCGTCGGTGACCAACCTGGCCGACATCGCCGCGGAGATGGCCGGGTCGTCGGAGGTGCAGGAGCTGGTGGCGTCCTTGGAGGAGCAGTACGACCGGCTGCAGGCCGCCGGAGCCGATCCGGTGCCCAGTGCCGATGAGATCGCGGCGGAGTTTGAGCGCTTCCTCGCCGAGCAGGACAAGCACGACGACTCCTGAGGTCGGTGGCACCTGCGGTCTCGCCCTTTTCGGGCCGCACCTGCACCTCTCCAACCTGCAGCAGCTGCCCTGGATAGGCTCCCTCCGTGCCGCAGTCCATCGCTGAGTTGATCGAACTGCTCGACCTCGAGGAGATCGAGGTGGGGCTCTTCCGAGCCCGGCAGCCAGACACCCAGCTGCAGCGCGCCTTCGGCGGGCAGGTGCTGGCGCAGGCGCTGGTCGCCGCGGGACGCACGGTCGGGACTGACCGGGTGCTCCACTCGATGCACGCGTACTTCCTGCGGCCCGGGCGCACCGACACCACCATGGTGTACGACGTGGAAGCGATCCGGGACGGCCGCTCGTTCTCCTCCCGCCGAGTGGTCGCCCGTCAGGGCGGGCAGGTGATCTTCTACCTGTCGGCGTCCTTCCACATCGTCGAAAAGGGCTTCGACCACCTCGAGCCGATGCCCGCCGGGGTCCCCGGACCCGAGCAGTGCCCCCGGCTCAGCGACGTACTGGCCAAGGTCTCCGGCCGGACGTCGGATCTGTGGGAGCGCGAGTGGGGCGCCCTGGACCTGCGCTACGTCGGCGACTCCCGGCCAGGCGGTGACCTCACCGACCCGGCACACCCAGCGCGGGCACGGGTGTGGCTGCGCGCCGATGGGGACCTTCCCGACGACGTCCGGGTGCATCAGGCGGTCCTGGCCTACGCCAGCGACCTGACGTTGTTGTCGGCCAGCACGGTGCCGCACGGGGTGCTGATCGGGGTCAACGTGCAGGCGGCGTCGATCGACCACGCGATGTGGTTCCACCGGCCGCTCCAGGCGGACCAGTGGCTGCTCTACGACCAGATCTCCCCGACAGCCTCCGGTGGGCTTGGGTTGTCCACGGCCCGGCTCTTTCAAGATGGGGTGCTGGTGTCGAACGTGGCTCAGGAGGGTCTGATCCGTCCTATCACCGGCTAGCAGACTCTCGAGATGCCGGAGGGGCGGCCCGGGCACCTGAGTGCCGGGACCGCCCCTCGCGGTGTGACGGAAGTATCAGGCTGCGAGAACGGACTTGCCACGCAGCTTGGCGATTGCGTGCCGTTCGATCTGACGAACCCGCTCGGCCGTGATGCCCCACAGCGCGCCGATGTCGGCGAGCTTTGCCTGCCGACCGTCGATCAGGCCGTAGCGCCGGCGGACCACGTCGGCGGAACGGTCGTCCAGCTGGTCGAGCAGAGCTTCCAGCCGGGCGTGCTCCTCGGCATCCAGGAATACCTCGTCCGGACCGGGCATCGGCTCGCGGGCGATCAGGTCACCCAGTGCTGTGTCGCCCCCCTCCTCAACGGGGGCGTCGAGGCTGACATGGTCCCGGCCGTACCGGATCAGGTCCAGCACCCGGTCGGGCTCCAGGCCCATCTCATCGGCGATCTCAGCGATCTCCGGATCGCGGCCCAGTCGACGCTCCAGCGTTCGCCGCACCGCCCCGACCTGGTTGACCTGCTCAGCCACGTGCACTGGCAGCCGGACGATACGGCCCTGCTGGGCGATACCGCGGCTGATCGACTGGCGTACCCACCAGGTGCCGTAGGTGGAGAACTTGAACCCCTTGGTGTAGTCGAATTTCTCGACCGCACGGATCAGACCGGTGTTGCCTTCTTGGACCAGGTCCAACAACGGCATCTGGGACCGGCCGTACTTTCGTGCCACCGACACAACCAGGCGCAGGTTGGCGGTGACGAACCGCTGCAGGGCCCGCTGGCCCTCATCGACTAGGAACTCCAGCTCAGCTTGAGTGGGGCGCTTGGCGTGCTTGCCGCGTTCTGCTGCAGTGATCTCACCGGAAAGAATCTTTTGGGCATACATGCCCACCTCGATCGCCTTGGCGAGCTCAACCTCTTCCTCGGCGGTCAACAACGGAGTTTTAGCGATGCCGTCCAGATAGAGACCTACCGCATCCTTGCCATCTATACCTTCTGAGACTCGCGAACGAGTCGCTTGTGCTACCACTGTGGCCCCTTTCGTTGCCTTCAATACGTCAACGCACCAGGGGTGGTCAAGGATTCCTCACCTGCCCTGAAGAATCCCTGAGAGCGTCCCGGGGACATCCCGTACTGATTATTCGGAGCCCAGGGGTCAGTCGGATGCGGTTTGCACCCACTAATCCCGCGACTCGGGAGCAACCGGCGCTGGCTGCCGCGAACGGTAGCCGGGTACCCGCAGCGGCTAGGGCACAAACCCGTTGCGCCCCCGCTGCCCCGCAGCGCTAGCCGGTGTTGTCGGGAGCCACCTGGTCAATGATCCAGGCGTATTCGAAGGCGATTTCTTTCCAGCTGTTGTATCGGCCGCTGACCCCGCCATGACCAGCCACCATCTCCGTCTTCAACAGGATGGGTTTGTCGTCGCCGTTATGCGCTAACTGCCGCAATGCCGCAACCCATTTGGCCGGCTCGACGTAGAACACCCGGGTGTCGTTCAGGCTGGTGGTGGCCAGGATCGCCGGATACTCCATGGCCTGAAGATTCTCGTACGGGGTGTACTCCTTCATGTAGGCATACACCTTGTGATCATGCAGTGGGTCGCCCCACTCCTCCCATTCGATCACCGTCAACGGGAGATCGGGGTCCAAGATGGTGGTCAGCGCGTCCACGAAGGGAACCGCGGCGTGAATGGCGCGGAACGTGCCCGGCGCGAGGTTGGCGACTGCGCCCATCAGCAGCCCGCCAGCGCTGCCCCCTCGAGCCACCAGCCGGTCGTGGGAGGTGTAGCCGGACTCGACCAGCCATTCCGCGCAGGCGACGAAGTCGGTGAAGGTGTTCTTCTTGGTCAGCGTCTTGCCGTTCTCGTACCAGCTGCGGCCCATCTCGCCGCCGCCACGCACATGAGCCACGGCGAAGACGAACCCCCGGTCAAGCAGGGACAGCCGGGAGATCGCGAACGCGGGGTCGATCGGGATCTCGTACGAGCCGTAGCCGTAGATCAGCGCCGGTGCGCTGCCGTCCAGTGCTACGTCGCGGCGGTGCACGATGGACAGCGGGATCTTGGTCTGGTCCGCGGCCGTGGCCCAGCCGCGCGCCTGGACGTAGTCGTCGGGGTTGTATGGGCCGCGCTCGGGATGGTCCTGGACCGGGGTTCGCTTCAGCAGGGTCAGCTCGCCGGTGGCCAGCTCGTAGTCGTAGACGGAGTCCGGGGTGACCATGGAGCCGTAGCTGAGCCGGATGGTGCTGGCGTCGTAGTCGGCAGCGCCGGCGGACTCCACCGTGAACAGCGGCTCGGCGAAGCTGATGTCGGAGCCGGGGCTGAGGTCCCCGTTGGAGTCCCGGGGCATGACGTGCACCCCGGTCAGCCCGTTGCGGCGCAGCGAGACGACGGCGTGACCGGCGAAGGCGCTGACTCCGGTGAGCCGGACCCCGAGCTCGTGGTCCAGCACGGGCGTCCACTGCTCGGCGCTGGTTGCGTCCAGCGGCGCCTGGGCCAGCGCGAAGTCCTCCGCGCCGTCGTTGTGCACGATCAGCAGCCGGTCACCGGCGGGCTCCACGTCGTACTCGACGCCTTGACGACGCGGTGCCACCACCCGCGGTACGCCCTCGGGATCTGCGGCGCTGAGCAGGCTGAACTCCGAGGTCAGCTTGCTGCCAGCGCCGATCACGATCCACTGGTCGTCCCGGCTGGAGTCGACGCCGATCCAGAACCGTTCGTCGGTCTCGGTGACCACGTCGGCATCCGCGTCGGCGTCGGTGCCCAGCCGGTGTCGGCGGACGACGTAGGGCCGCCAAGCCTCGTCCGCTCGGGTGTAGAAGACGTGACTGTTGTGGGCCCAGGCGAGACCGTACGCGGTGTCCTCGATGACGTCGGCCAGCTGCTCACCGGTCCGCAGGTCTTTGAACCGCACCGTGAACCGCTCTGCACCGGTGACGTCGGTGGAGTAGGCAAGCAGGGTTCCGTCGACAGAGACCGCGAAGGCGCCGATGGAGAAGAACTCGTGTCCCTCGGCGGCCAGGTTGCAGTCCAGCAGCACCTCCTCGCCGGGGATCTCTCCCTCGACAGTGGGTGGGCTGTGCGGGTCGAGCGCAGCAACCCGGCAGTAGATGGTGTACTCCGATCCCTCGACGGAGCGGACGTAGTACCAGAAGGCCGACGGCGCGCCCTCGGGTGCGCCCGGGTGCGATGAGTAGGTCGGCACCGACAGGTCGGTCTCCTTGGTCCGCGCCTTGATGTCGTCGAAGATGGCGGCTCGCAGCCCTTCCAGGTGGTCGGTTCGCGCCTCGGTGAAGGAGTTCTCCGCCTCCAGGTACGCGATCACGTCGGGATTCTCCTTGTCCCGCAGCCACTCGTACGGGTCGTCGAACCGGTCACCGTGGTGGATGCGTGGCCGTGGACGCCGCTCGGCCACCGGCGCTGATAGTGCAGGAGTAGAACTCTTCGACATGTCGTGACCCTACCCAACCGAGGACGAAGGCGACGGTAACGGCGGCCCGGTGACGGCTGACCAGCTCGAGAAGGCGTCAGCGGCTCGGGAATTCCGTTGCCGCCAACCGCCTCAGGCCAGGAATGCGTGAGGATAGGCCTTATGGGTGCAGAGGTCGACGCGACACAGTTCACGCGGGAAGATCGCAAACGACACCGGGCCAAGGTTCGCAAGGGCCTGGATGTGCTGGCCAGGATGCTGACGGAGTCGCGGTTCGACTTCGACCGTCCGATGGCAGGGCTGGAGATTGAGCTCAACCTCGTCGACGACCGATGCGAACCTGCGATGCGGAACGCCGAGGTGCTGGAGGCGATTGCCGATCCGCAGTTCCAGACCGAGCTGGGCCGTTTCAACCTCGAGATCAACGTCGCCCCGCGCCGACTCGGTGAGGGCGGTCTCAGCTCCTTCGAGGAGTCGGTACGCAAGGCGCTGAACGACGCCAGCGCCAAGGCTGCAGACGTGGGCGCCCAGTTCGCGATGGTGGGGATCCTGCCCACGTTGTATCCCGAGCACGTCACCGAGGACGCCGTGTCGGAGAACCCGCGGTACTCGTTGCTGGACCAGCAGATCCTGGCCGCCCGAGGTGAGGATCTGGAGATCGTCATCGACGGGGTTGAGCGACTGGAGATGGTCTCCAGCACAATCATGCCCGAGGCGGCCTGCACCTCGACCCAGGTGCATCTGCAGGTCAGTCCCGACGACTTCGCCGGCTACTGGAACGCCGCCCAGGCGGTAGCCGGCATCCAGCTGGCGGTGGGGGCCAACTCGCCGTACCTGTTCGGCCACGAGCTGGTCCCGGAGTCCCGGATACCGCTGTTCGAGCAAAGCACCGACACCCGCAGCGACGAGCTCAAGGCCCAAGGGGTGCGTCCGCGGGTCTGGTTCGGCGAGCGGTGGGTCACCTCTATCTTCGACCTGTTCGAGGAGAACTCCCGCTACTTTCCGGCGCTGCTGCCGATCAGCAGCGACGAGGACCCGGTCGCCGTCCTGGACGCCGGCGGAACGCCACAGCTGGAGGAGCTGCGGCTGCACAACGGCACGGTGTACCGCTGGAACCGGCCGGTCTACGACGTCCGGGATGGGATGCCGCACCTCCGGGTGGAGAACCGGGTGCTGCCCGCGGGACCGACGGTCGTGGACATCATGGCCAATGCCGCCTTCTTTGCCGGCATCGTACGAGCGCTGGCCGACGAGGATCGGCCGGTGTGGTCGCAGATGTCGTTCCAGGCCGCGAACGAAAACTTCGTCTCGGGAGCCCGCCTCGGCATCCAGGCTGAGGTGTACTGGCCCGGCGTGGGCGAGGTAAGGGCCACGGAACTGGTGGTACGAAAGCTTCTGCCGCTGGCCGCCAGAGGCCTGCAGAGCTGGGGTGTCGAGGACGCGGAAAGCGGGCGGCTGCTTGATGTGATTGAACGACGCTGCCTGCATGCGGCCAACGGAGCGACGTGGCAGACTGCGGAGGTGTCCAGGCGGGAAGCCGCCGGCGACAACCGTCGTGAGGCGCTTCGCGGAATGCTTAGCAGCTATCTGGAACACATGCACAGCAACGAACCCGTTCACACCTGGAAGGCGGAGTAATGGCGCAGACAGCGGACGCTACGTCGACGATCGTGGTCGGCTACTCATCCAAGCCGGAGGGGCGGGCGGCGCTGGAGCGAGCTGTCGCTGAGGCGAACCTTCGTCACTCCGGTTTGATCGTCGTGCACACGTCTGCCGAGGACGAGGTCGCGTCGCTGGCTGGCGAGCTGGAGAAGACCGGGGTCGCATTTGAGATACGGCAGGCGCCCGACGCCCTGGACCCGGCCGAAGAGCTGATCAGTGCAGCAGAAGGGTCCGATGCTGAGTTCATCGTGATCGGACTTCGACGCCGGTCCCCGGTCGGCAAGCTGCTGCTGGGCAGCAACGCCCAGCGGGTGCTGCTGGACGCCTCCTGTCCCGTACTGGCCGTCAAGGCGGAGCCACAGAAGAGCTGACCAGCACCTCGAGCACTGACGCGGCGGGGCTGAGCGATTCGAGGTCATCGAGCTGGGGGAGTCTCGGGCGAGGCAGTCGATGGGAGCGCGCTTGGGGATCGGCGTACGCTCCGTGGTTGGTCTTGGGAGCTTCGGACTGTCGCCTCCACGAAGAGCGCGGCGCCGCTCCACCGCAGATCCTCAGGCACGACACGCAGGCTCACGAGCGCGAGTTTCGGTTCCTTTGGTGGACCGTGCCAGAATACGTCTTGGAGCACCTGTTGACTCCGAATGGGCGCTGCCTGCCCTGATTTCATATCCGGTATGTCCGAGAGGTTCTTTGTGACACCCCCCTCCCAAGCCGAACCGTCCACCCACAACGGTGCCACGCCCATCGGGGTGACACCCGCTGGCGACCGTGTCGTACCGGCTGCGACAAGCAGGGCCAGCGAGGTCAACGCACCAGCGAAAAAGGCTGCGAGAAAGGCACCAGCGAAGAAGGCGGCGTTGCAAGCCGTCGACCCAGCCGCCCCCGCGACGAAGAAGGCGCCGACCAAGCGGTCAGCCGCCAAGAAGGCAGCCGTCGCGGATAGCGATATCACCGTCACCGCCGATGTCCTAGTCGAGGTGAACGGCGAAGAGGTCGTCCTGACTGTCGGTGGCAAGAAGCGCACACTCGACGATGTGGACGAGGCGGCCTTCGAGCCCGCCAAGGAGGCGACGCTTGAGAAGGAGCTCGTCGAGGACCAGGGCTTCAGCCTCTCCGACGCCGATGACGCCGATGAGCCCGAGCAGCAGGTGATGGCTGCCGGTGCTACCGCGGACCCGGTCAAGGACTACCTGAAGCAGATCGGCAAGGTCGCCTTGCTGAACGCCGAGCAGGAAGTCGAGCTGGCCAAGCGGATCGAGGCGGGTCTTTTCGCCGACGAGAAGCTGAACGACGAGAAGGTCAAGGTCAAGCCAAGCCAGCACGATGACTTCGACTGGATCGCCGAAGACGGCAGGCGCGCCAAGAACCATCTGCTGGAGGCGAACCTCCGGCTGGTCGTCAGCCTCGCCAAGCGGTACACGGGCCGCGGCATGCTGTTCTTGGACCTGATCCAGGAGGGCAACCTGGGCCTGATCCGTGCCGTGGAGAAGTTCGACTACACCAAGGGCTACAAGTTCTCCACCTACGCCACCTGGTGGATCCGGCAGGCGATCACCCGTGCGATGGCTGACCAGGCCCGGACCATCCGGATCCCGGTCCACATGGTCGAGGTGATCAACAAACTGGCTAGGGTACAGCGGCAGATGCTGCAGGACCTGGGTCGCGAGCCAACCCCGGAGGAGCTCGCCAAGGAGCTCGACATGACACCGGAGAAGGTGGTCGAGGTCCAGAAGTACGGACGCGAACCCATCTCCCTGCACACGCCGCTGGGCGAAGATGGCGACTCCGAGTTCGGTGACCTGATCGAGGATTCCGAAGCGGTCGTCCCTGCCGATGCGGTGAGCTTCACCCTCTTGCAGGAACAGCTGCACGATGTCCTGGACACCCTGAGTGAGCGGGAGGCCGGCGTAGTTTCGATGCGCTTCGGCTTGACCGACGGACAGCCCAAGACGCTCGACGAGATCGGCAAGGTCTACGGCGTGACCCGCGAGCGGATCCGCCAGATCGAGTCCAAGACCATGAGCAAGCTGCGCCACCCGTCGCGGTCGCAGGTGCTGCGCGACTACCTGGACTGATCGAACCGGCGAGAGACGCTCGGACGAGGCAAGACGCAAAATCTGGGCCAGCCCAGCCGCACAGCGCACTAGTCCGGGATAGTGCGGTACGGGTCGGAGGTGGCGAAAGCGCGTTTCTACCTAGATGTCGACCTGGCTGAGATGCTCGGCTCCTGGGTGGAGTCGTGGAAGGGCAAGATTCGCGCCGATAAGGCTCACGAGAAGCTGCTGGCGCTTGGGTATGCCCGGTCGGACCCGGTAGACCCGCCGTGCAGTCGCGGAGGTGAAGGCGGCTTATCGGCAGATCTGGGAGAACGCGTAGTTAAGACAGTCTGGCCTGCAGGGTCCGTAGCCCGTCGCCGCTCAGGAGCTCAGGTGCGATGGTGCGGCCAGTGAGGGCCAACAGGAGTAAGTCCGCGTCACC
>CADCUO010000096.1 GCA_902805915.1 uncultured Propionibacteriaceae bacterium
AGTCTTCTCCTGAGGTTGACCGCACCACCATCAAGCAACTCACCGAGGATTCCGCTTCCTTGCTTCATCCATCTCCACACCCCCAACTCGGCACGGGAGTTGAGTAGGCGGGGGTGGCTGGATGGTCTTGTCGCCGCCCGCGTCCTCTATGGCGTTCTAGGGGTCGCGAAGTAGATCGGCCCGAGGACCGTCGCACGTACTCTGCAACTTTGGCGTAGCCGGCTGGCGCTCACCGGCACGGCGGTGTATCCGTCCCCGAAAATGGGAGCGCGGCAGCTTATGACATGCGTCACACCGTCCATCGCCGACTCCCAGAGTGACGAAGGTTCGGGCGGCGCGTGGTTCGCCCCACTCGTTCGACCAGGAGTCATCATGGCCACACTCGAGAAGGGCAGCTTCGACTCACCCGACGAGACCCGACCGTTTTCAAGCCCACGGGCGAGCAGAGATCGTTACGTTGGGTGACTTCAGCATCGGTAAGGGCACTTTAAACCTGGCTGGAAATGGTCGAACGACGTCAAGCCGATCGCTGGAACCGACTCGTGCCAGGTCGGACATACCGGCGTCTTCGTGCAAGGTCGGATGACCGTGCGGTCCGACGACGGTACCGAGGTGTCCTACGGCCCAGGTGATGCCTTCGTGATGGCTCCGGGACACGACGCCTGGGTTGAGGGTGACGAGACCTGCATCATCTATGACACGGGCTACGCCGTGGGGGGTCATACGCGAAGGCAGCGTCGGAATAGGCCCCTTGGGAGTCCCCTTGGTCGGGTGCAGGGGCGCACCCCGCTAAGGTGCCTCGCAGTCCGGAGCACCTGGAAAGTTCTGAGCTTGGGGCGGCGTCGCGGGGAGACAAAGACCGGGCGTACTGTCACCGGATCCCGCCTCCCTGCTTCCAGGCCGAGCTAGTGGCACCGGCAACTGTGGCGGCCGTCTGCTGTGTTGGAGTCGTAGCCGTGGCCGGCTGGCATCTCGCACCAGGGCGGGCACGGGTTCGTGGTGGACGGGGGGTGTGAGGCGGTGCTGGTCATCCTGGTTCCTCTCTTTGTGGGAGGGTGAACGGTTCTTGCATGCGATTTGCACGGCACCTAGTCGAGAGTCTATTGAAACCTGATCTGACTAGGGCTTTTGCATGTCGGGCTGACAGGATTCGAACCTGCGACCCCCTGGCCCCCAGCCAGGTGCGCTACCAAGCTGCGCCACAGCCCGCCGACACCACCCGCACAGAGCGGATGTCACGAAGGGGAACTCTACTAGGCCCGCCTCCGGAAGCCCAAGCCGACGCACGGGATGTGCACCTTCGCTGGACCCATAGCAGTAGGCAGCCGCGTTGTTACCTGTTCTTGCGCTTCTCCCGCGCCCGTACCTCCACGTGCACGGGGGTGCCAACGAAGCCGAACTCCTCGCGCAGCCGGCGTTCCACGAAGCGGAGGTAGCCCGCTTCGATCTGCCCGGAGGTGAAGAGGACGAACGTGGGCGGCGACGTCTGCGCCTGGGTGCCGAACAGAACTCGTGGCTGCTTGCCACCCCGTACCGGGTGTGGATGCGCGGCCACGATCCGTCCCAGGAAGGCGTTGAGCTTGCCGGTGGAGATTCGCAGTTCCCAGCTGCTCAAGGCCTGCTGGATGGCGGCTCCCAGCTTGTCCACATGCCGTCCGGTCTGTGCCGAGATGTTGATCTTTCCCGCCCACTCGAACTGCACCAGGTCGCGCTCGATCTCCCGGTCAAGGTAGCGGCGACGTTCCTCGTCAGTCAGGTCCCACTTGTTGAAGGCGATCACCAGCGCCCGCCCCGCCTCCTCAACGGAGGTGAGGATCCGCAGGTCCTGCTCACTCAGCGGCTCGCTGGCATCCACCACCACGATGCAGACCTCAGCGCGCTCGATGGCTCCGTGGGTACGCAGGCTGGCGTAGTACTCATGACCGGACGCCTCTTTCACCCGCCGTCGGATGCCGGCCGTGTCGATGAAGCGGTAGACCTCCCCGTCGACCTCGACCAGTTCGTCGACTGGGTCCACTGTGGTGCCGGCCACGTTGTCGACCACGACACGTTGCTGCCTGGCCAACTTGTTCAGCAGGCTTGACTTGCCCACGTTCGGCTTGCCTACGATGGCCACCCGTCGCGGCCCACGCTCGACCGCCGTCCGCTCCCGCGGCGCTTCCGGAAGGGCGGCCAGGATTGCGTCCAGCAGGTCTCCGCTGCCGCGACCGTGCAGAGCGGAGACCGCGTATGGTTCACCGAGCCCCAGGTTCCACATGCTGGCCGCTTCGGCCTCGCCGCGCTGGTCATCCACCTTGTTGGCGGCCAGCACGACCGGCTTCTTGCTGCGACGCAGTACCTGCACCACAGCCTCGTCGATGTCCTGGGTGCCGACAGTGGCATCCACCACGAACAGCACGGCGTCGGCCGCCGCTATGGCGAGCTCGGCCTGTTCGGCGATCTGTGCCGCCATACCTCTCGCGTCCGGTGCCCAGCCGCCGGTGTCAACCA
This sequence comes from uncultured Propionibacteriaceae bacterium, assembly GCA_902805915.1. Classification (GTDB taxonomy): domain Bacteria; phylum Actinomycetota; class Actinomycetes; order Propionibacteriales; family Propionibacteriaceae; genus Microlunatus. The sequence goes on from CADCUO010000096.1 coordinate 2,491, forward strand.
CCACGAACTCGCGGCCGTTCCAGTTAGCGTCGTAGGAAACTCGGTCTCGGGTCACCCCTGGTACGTCTTGGACGACGGCTTCGCGTCGACCGAGGATTCGGTTGACCAGCGTGGACTTGCCCACGTTCGGCCGGCCCACTACGGCAACGACGGGCATGGTGCGCGTCTCAGCAGTCGCAGGTTCAGTCATGTGTCACCTTTATGATCTTTTTCAGGTCTTGCGCGGTTTCGCCTTTGGGGGCCCGGGCAAGGGTAGTCCAGTGAGGGCCTGCGCCGCGATTACGTGTTCAGCCAGATGCGTACGGATCTGCTCGGTGTGCTCGGCGACCACCGACTTGCGCCGTGGCCAGTCCGAACGGGGTAGGTGGAGCGGCTCGCCGTAGACCACGTGGATACGGGCTCGGCGGTGTGGCACCTCGCCAGTGGTCTGTCCCGGGTCCCGGGTCCCCAGCAGGGCCACGGGGACCACCGGCGCACCGGTGACCATGGCCAGGTAGGCAGCTCCACCTCGAGCGAAACGGACCTCTCCTGCTCCACGGATACCTTCGGGAAACACGATCAGGACCCGTCGTGACTGCAGCACCTGGAGCGAGCGGCTGATGGCGTGCTTGTCGACGCCGCTACGGTCGATCGGTATCTGCCCGATCCTGCCCAGGAACCGACCCAAGGTGCCGTGGAACAGCTCCCGCTTGGCCAGTACGAAGGACAGGCGTCGGTTGCTGGCCACCAGCACCGGTCCGTCGAGGAAACCCAGGTGGTTCGCGGCTAGGATGACCGGGCCGTGTGCTGGCACATGCTCGGCGCCGTGGACATCGATCCGCCAGTAGGAACGCATCACCAGCTTCGCGACCGGCTTGGCTAACCGCAGGAAGAACTCCTCCACTGGTGGGAGGTCGTCTAGATGCGGCAGGTCCGGGCTGATCCCGAGTGGGAGCTTCTCGTACCGATCGTGCGGTTGCAGACTCACGTCGCGGCCTTGACGCTGCAGTTGGCATCCGCAAGGGCGCAGATGGCGTCGATCACCTGCTCCAAGGTGAGATGGGTCGAGTCGATGACAGTGACGCCAGGAGCAGCGGCCTCGAACTGTGCCACCGTCGAGTCGTCCCGATCTCGGCGGATGACCTGGTCCGTTACGGCCTCCTGGTCGACCTTGTCGCCGAGCTCGGCGTGGCGCCGCGCCACCCGGGCGACTGGATCAGCCACCAGCAGCACTCGTACGTCCGCGTCGGGGGCCACCACGGTGGTGATGTCGCGCCCCTCGGCGACGATACCGTCCTCGGCTTGGATGATGAGCTCACGCTGCCGTGCCACCAGGTCTGCACGAACCTGAAGGTTGGTGGCCACTTGGCTCACGGCGGCGGAGACCCGAGGTTCCCGGATCGCCGCGGTGACGTCGGTGCCGTTGATGGCGATCGTCGCGTCGCGGGGGTCCAGACCGATGGTGTAGACCGCCTCACCGACCAGCCGTCCGATGGCAGCGTGATCGCTGATATCGGCGCCCGACTCAAGCACCAACCAGGTGGCCGCCCGGTACATCGCACCGGTGTCGAGGAAAGCCAGGCCCAGACGTGTTGCCACCCCACGGGAGGTGCTGGATTTGCCTGAGCCGCTGGGCCCGTCGATAGCTATGACCAGTGGACGGTTCTGCTGCTTGGCCTCGGACACGACCGTCATCGTACTTGGCCGTGTGGACGGGCCACTAACGGATGCCGCGCTCGGCCGCTCAAGCCTGGAGCTGCTCAGGGTCTGCCTCGCTCAGGCCTGGACCGACCAGCCGTGCCCGATCATGGCCGAGGTCAACCCGGGCGCCTGCTCAGGAGCAACGGAGAGGCTCAGGTAGCCGACCTGGCGGGCCTGGTCATGCTCGATGGAGATGTCTTCCACGTTGACACCGGCCTCCCCGACCAGCGCGAACAACCGTCCCAGCGCGCCCGGTGCATCGGGGATCTCCACCACCACGCGGGTGTATGCCACCTGAGCCGAGCCGTGCTTGCCCGGGATCCGGCGGATGCCCTCGACGCCTCGGGTCAGCTGCGCCAGCAGCTGACCGGTTTCGGGGCTCTCCACCGCTTTGATGACCTGGTCGAGCTGGTCCTGCACCGCGCGGAGCTCCGACAGCACCGCGGCGGAGTTGGCACCCAGGATCTGCACCCAGAGCTCCGGGTCGCTTCCCGCTATCCGGGTGACGTCCCGCAGCCCCTGGCCGGCCAACAACAGGTGCTCGCTCGGTACCCCCGTCAGGTGACTGGCCATCAGGACCGACATCAGATGAGGCAGGTGTGACACTCGAGCGACCGCTGCGTCGTGGTCGTCGACGTCCATCACCACTTGGCGTGCCCCGCACGCCTGCACCATGGCGGCCACTGCTGCGACAGAGGTCGCCGCGGATCGGCGGTGCGGCGTGATCACCCAGGTCCGGTCCCGGAACAGGTCGGCCCGGGCAGTCATCGGTCCGGAATGCTGCGAGCCCGCCATGGGATGTGAACCCACGTAGCGGTCAAGGTCCAGACCGCTGTCCCACAGCGCCGCAAGCACCCCTGCTTTGACCGAGCCGACGTCGGTGACGGTCGCATGCCGGTACGACTCTAGGGCCTGTGCGATCACCTGCGGCAGCGCGCGCGGCGGCACGGCGGCCACCACCAGGCTCACCTCTGCTGGGGCTGGCGGATCCACAGTTCCGGCCCCCAGCTCGGCGGCCACCAACGCATGCGACATCTTCTGGTCGCGCAGATGGACGGTGGTTCCGCCTGCCGTCAGGGCGCAGCCGATAGAAGCCCCCACCAGACCGGTACCAATCACGACCGCTGCTGACGGCGCTGTCGGCTCGGTCACGCCGGCGAACTCGGTGACTGGCTCTCCGGGGGTTGGCTGGGTGACGGTTGGCTCGACGGCGACGCGGGCTCTGCGCGCTCAGCCTCGGGAACCTGGACCTCCGCGACCGTCGCTGTGTAAGCGGTTGGCGCGGGTGGCTCCCGTTCCGGTTCTGGAGGCGGCTCGGCGCCCCCAGGGGTGAGCAGGCTGGCCAGCCGCTCACCCCGGATCCGCCGGAACTTCCGCGGCAGTGCCCGGGTGCGGTCCAAGATGGCGACCTCGAGAGCCTCCACTTCGATGGTCCGGGGACCGGCGCCAGGCCCACTGTCGGAGCTGAGCGCGGCCACAGCCAGCTGGATGGCTTCGGAAAGGCTGAGGTTGCGCTGGTAGCCCTTCCGCAGGGCTTCGGCCACGACGTCGGCGGAGCCGCCCATCACGGCGAAGTTTTCCTCATCTGCCACCGAGCCGTCGTAGGTCAGCCGGTAGATCTGGTCCTGACTTGGCTCGGCACCCAGCTCAGCAACCACGATCTCGACCTCGTAGGGCTTCTCCCCACCGGAGGAGAAGATGGTTCCCAGCAGCTGAGCGTAGGCGTTCGCCAGTCCGCGCGCTGTCACGTCGGTGCGGTCGTAGCTGTAGCCGCGCAGGTCGGCGTACCGGATCCCGGCCGTGCGGAGGTTCTCGAACTCGTTGTAGCGGCCTACGGCGGCGAAAGCGATCCGGTCGTAGATCTCGCTCACCTTGTGCAGGGCCTGCGATCGATTCTCGGCCACGAACAAGATGCCGTCGGCGTAGTGCAGCACCACCACGGACCGGCCACGAGCGATCCCTTTCCGGGCGAAGTCCGCCCGATCCTTCATCTGCTGCTCGGGAGCAACGTAGAACGGCATGCTCATGTCAGCGGGGCTCCGGGTCCGTCTGGGTGCTGCATCCGCGCTTGAACCACCCGGTTCACCATGTCGGCCACCTGCGCCTCCGCGACGCGGTCGACGCCGTCGGCGGAAGCGACCATGACCACCGGGAAGATCCTGCGGGTCAGGTCGGGGCCTCCGGTCGCGGAGTCGTCGTCGGCTGCGTCGTACAGCGCCTGGATCAGCGCCATCGCCGCGCAACCAGCATCGAGGTCTGGCCGGTACAGCTTCTTCAGCGAGCCACGGGCGAAGATCGACCCTGAGCCCACCGAGAAGAAGGAGTGCTCCTCGTACCGGCCCCCGGTCGCGTCGTAGGAGAAGATACGACCCTCCGAGCTGGCCAGGTCCCAACCGGCGAACAGCGGTACAACCACCAACCCCTGCATGGCCAGCGGAAGGTTCTGCCGGATCATCGTGGCCAGCCGGTTCGCCTTGCCCACCAGGGACAGCGGTGCCCCCTCGAGCTTCTCGTAGTGCTCCAGCTCCACCTGGAACAACCCAACCATCTCAACGGCAATGCCGGCAGCCCCGGCGATGCCGATGATGGAGTACTCGTCGGCCGGGTAGACCTTCTCGATGTCGCGCTGGGCGATCAGGTTTCCCATGGTGGCACGGCGATCACCCGCCATCACCACCCCACCTGGAAACGTTGCCGCAACGATGGTGGTGCCGTGCGGACCCAACTCGCCCGCACCCGGCGCGGCGCTGCGGGCGGTAGGCAGCACGTTGGGCGCAACGGCAGCGGCTAGGTCAGAGAAAGACGAGGATCCGGTCCGCAGGAACTCCCTGGGGAGCCCTCCGCTGAAGTTCTCGTCTCTCACTGGCCGCCCTTCTGGACGAAGGAACGCACGAACTCCTCCGCGTTCACCTCTAGGACGTCATCGATCTCGTCAAGCAGGGAGTCCACCTCGGAGTCAAGCTCTGCCTTGTGGGCTGCATCGGCGGGCGCGACCTCGGCGACCTCCTGGTCGTCCTCGGATCTGCGTGTCTTGCGCTGACTTTGTTCTGACTCGGCCATGGTGCTCCTTACGGGTTGTTCCCCAAGCCTAGTGGCGTCGACCGACAGTCTGGCTGAAGGCCTCACCGACCCAGCGCAGCGAAGAGCTCAGTGACGTCGGAGCAGGAGTCGATCATCTGCCCGACCTGTTCCCTGGTGCCGCGCAGCGGGTCGAGCAGCGGGATGCGTTGCAGAGCGGGCCGATCAGGCACATCGAAGATCACTGAGTCCCACGACGCCGCCACCACCGAACCGCCGAACTTCTCCATCACCCGACCACGGAAGTACGCGCGGGTGTCCTCTGGGGGTGTGGTACGTGCGCGTTCGATCTCGTCCCCGCTGAGCAGGGTCTGCATCTTTCCCTTGCCCACCAACGCCGCGTACAGGCTCCGCCGGGAGTCCACATCGGCGTACTGCAAGTCGATCAGGGCCAGCTTCGGTGAGTCCCAGCCGAGAGAGTCGCGGTCGCGGTAGGACTGCATCAGCTTCAGCTTGGCCACCCAGTCAAGCTGGTCGGCCAGCTCGAACGGGTCACGGCGCAGCGCGTCCAGGCAGTCCTGCCAGCGGGTGAAGACATCCTTGGCTTCGATCTGCGCCGGCTCACTCAGCTCCGCAGCGATCGTCTCGAAGTACGCCCGGGCCGAGTGCAGGTAGACCTCCTGCAGGTCCACCGCGGTCATGGTTTGGCCGCCGGTGAGTGTGACCCTGGCCTGCGCGGTGACGTCATGGCTGATCGCGCGCATGGTCGCTACCGGCGCCGCTACCCGGACGTCGGCCTGCAATGCACCGGCCTCGATCATCCGCAGCACCCAGGAGGCGGAGCCAACCTTGAGGTAGGTCGAGATCTCTGACAGGTTGGCGTCGCCGGTGATGACGTGCAGCCGGCGGTGCTTGCTGGCGTCGGCGTGTGGTTCGTCTCTGGTGTTGATGATGGGACGGTTCAGCGTCGTCTCCAGTCCCACCTCCGCCTCGAAGAAGTCGGCCCGCTGGCTGAGCTGGAAACCGTGCTGCTGGCTGGTCTGTCCGATGCCGACCCGACCCGCGCCGCTGATCACCTGCCGCGACACCAGGAAACCGGTGAACTGGGTGACAACCCGGTCGAAAGGGGTCGCGCGGGAGAGCAGGTAGTTCTCGTGGGTGCCGTACGAGGCCCCCTTGCCGTCGGTGTTGTTCTTGTACAGCCGGACCGAACGCCCCAGGGACTGGCTGGCCCGTTGCGCAGCGATCGCCATCACCAGGTCCCCGGCCTTGTCGAAGCGGACGACGTCGATGGCTGATGTGACCTCGGGGCCGGAGTACTCCGGATGGGCATGGTCGACATAGAGCCGGGCGCCGTTGGTCAAGATCAAGTTCGCCATGCCCAGCTCGGTGTCGGTCAGCTGGTCGGGATGGGCCTGGCCTCGGGTCACCTCGTAGCCACGGAGGTCGCGCAGCGGCGACTCCGTTTCGTAGTCCCAGCCGGCAGGGCGACCTGGGGCCGACGAACCGTAGGCCTTGACCACGTGGTTCGACAGCTGCATCGGGTGCAGGTCGATGTCGTCGGGCGCGCCGAGAGCACTGATGCCGTACTCGGTCTCGATGCCCATCACCGTCGCCTCTGCCATGTCACCCAGCGTAGTGCCCCATAGTTGACGCCTCGGCGACCTGAGCGGCCACAGCCTATGGCGTCGAGGTCGCCAATAAGAGCTACTGGCACCGACGCCGTCCCAGCGGGCGTAGAGTCACGCCCGTGAGGATCAGCCGGGCGGGGGCCGTGGACGTACTCTGCATCTTGTTGTTCGCCGTCGTAGGCCGATCCAGCCATAACGAGGGCACCACGGTGCTGGGGGTGGCCGACACCGCCTGGCCGTTCCTAGCCGGCTGCGCCGCAGGCCTGCTGGCAGCAACGATATTGCGGTCCCGGCCCTCTGGGGCAGCGCTGGACGATCCTGCCGGGCTGAGAACCGGTGTCCTGGTCTGGGCGTGCACTGTGGGCGGTGGGATGCTGCTCCGGCTGGCCAGCGGCCACACCGCACAGCCCGCGTTCGTCATTGTCGCCACGATCACCTTGGCGGTGCTGCTGCTGGGCTGGCGGGCCGGCTACAAGGCGATCCAACGCTCCCGCCAGGGCACCGCTGCCAAAGTCTCGGTCTAGCGGCTCGCCAGACCTGCCCCGCTGACCAAAGCTGCCGCCCGACCGCGGACGGGAGCACGGGTCTTTACCGGTACTGGTTTACAGGTACTGGCCGGTGTTGGTGACGGTGTCGATGGAGCGGCCCGGTTGGGTGCCCTTGTTCGAAGAGATAAGGGTACGGATGAAGACGATCCGCTCGCCCTTCTTGCCGGAGATCTTGGCCCAGTCATCAGGGTTGGTGGTGTTCGGCAGATCCTCGTTCTCGCCGAACTCGTCCACGCAGGCCTGCAGGAAGTGGTCGATCCTAAGACCCCGAGACCCGGTGTTGAGCAGATCCTTGATCGCCATCTTCTTGGCACGATCGACGATGTTCTGGATCATCGCGCCGGAGTTGAAGTCCTTGAAGTACAAGACCTCCTTGTCACCCCCCGCGTAGGTCACCTCGAGGAACTGGTTCGCCTCTGACTCCTCATACATGCGCTCCACCGTGCGGTCGATCATCGCCCGGGTGGTGGCATCCGGGTCATGATCAAACTCGGCCAGATCGTCGGCGTGCAAGGGAAGTGTTGGCTTGAGGTACTTGCTGAAGATCTCCCGAGCAGCCTCGGCGTCGGGCCGTTCGATCTTGATCTTGACGTCGAGCCGGCCAGGTCGCAGGATCGCCGGGTCGATCATGTCTTCCCGGTTGGAGGCTCCGATGATGATCACATTGTCCAGGCCCTCGACACCGTCGATCTCACTCAGCAGCTGCGGCACGATGGTGTTCTCCACGTCGGAGGAGACGCCGGAGCCGCGGATCCGGAACAGCGAGTCCATCTCGTCGAAGAAGACGATCACCGGCATCCCGTCGGACGCTTTGTCCCGCGCCCGTTGGAAAACCAGCCTGATGTGCCGCTCGGTCTCGCCGACGTACTTGTTGAGCAGCTCCGGACCTTTGATGTTGAGGAAGAAGCTGCGCCCTTCCAATCCGGTGCGCTCGGTGACCTTCTTGGCCAGCGAGTTTGCCACCGCTTTGGCGATCAAGGTCTTGCCGCATCCGGGAGGGCCGTACAGCAGGATGCCCTTGGGCGCCTTGAGCTCGTACTCGGCGAACAGGTCCTTGTGCAGGAACGGCAGCTCGACTGCGTCTCGGATGTCCTCGATCTGGGAGCTCAGGCCACCGATCGCGGAGTAGTCGATGTCCGGCACCTCCTCGAGCACCAGCTCCTCGACATCCATCTTCGGCACCCGCTCGTAGGCGAAGTGGACGCGGCGGTCGATCAGCAGGGAGTCGCCGGCCCGCAGGTGCTCGTTTCTGAGATTCTCGGCGAGCCGCACCACGCTTTCCTCGTCGCCGTGGCCGACGACCAGAGCTCGCTCCCGGTCCTCCATCACCTCTTTGAGCAGCACTACCTCGCCGACCTCGTCGACTTCCATGGCCTTGACCACGTTGAGCGCCTCGTTGATCATCACTTCCCGACCTGGGCGCAGTCCGTCCAGGTCGACGTCGGGGCTGACGCTGACCCGCATCTTCCGACCGGAGGTGAAGATGTCGGCGGTGTTGTCCTCGGCTGCGGCGATGAAGACCCCGAAGCTCGCCGGCGGCTGCGCCAGCCGGTCCACCTCAGCCTTGAGGGAGACGATCTGGTCGCGCGCTTCGCGCAGCGTCGCCGCCAGCCGTTCGTTGTTGGCGGCGGTGGTACGGGCCTCCGCGCGGGCTTCGGCGACCCGCCGCTCCAGCATGGTGAGGTCGTGCGGGTGGGAGGCGAGCCGGTCCCGAAGGCGCTCGATCTCCTCCGACAGCGCGTTGACCTGTGCGACCAGCCGGTCACGGTCTTCGGGGCGTCGATCTCCGAACGGTGTGGTCATTGGACATACCTCCTGTTCGAAACAGTACCCGGCTCAGCGGCGAGGTCCGGTGTAATCCTCGCCATACGCGCCAGGGGCCGGTCGACGTTTCCGTACCGGCGCTGCCACACCGGGCGCCAGTCGCCGGGTGGTGAGCAGGAAACCGGTGTGCCCGACCATCGCGTGCTTGGGGCGTACCGCCAGCCCTTCCACGTGCCATCCGCGGACCAGCGACTCCGTCGACTCAGGTTCGGTGAAGCCGGTGTGGACGCGCAGGGTCTCCACCGTCATCGACAGCTGCGTAGTGGTGGCGAGGTAGACGCACAGCACCCCGCCGGGGATGAGGACGTCGGCAACGGCGTCCACACACTCCCAGGGTGCCAGCATGTCGAGCACCACCCGGTCGGCTGGCTCGTCGGTGATGGTCTCCACCAGGTCGCCGACGCGGATCTCCCAGCCGGGATGCGGCCGGCCGAGGAAGTTCTCCACATTGCGCTGCGCGATGGCGGCGAAGTCGTCGCGCCGTTCGTACGAGGTCAGCCGCCCGGTGGGCCCGATCGCCCGGAGCAGGGCGCAGCTGAGCGCACCCGACCCGACGCCGGCTTCGATCACCCGTGCTCCCGGGAAGACATCGGCGCCCATCACGATCTGCGCCGCGTCCTTCGGATAGACCACCTTGGCGCCGCGGGGCATCGTGACGGTGAACTCGTTCATCAGCGGCCGCATCGCCAGGTACTCCACTCCCCCGACCGAGCGGACGACGACGCCCTCGGGGCCGCCGATCAGCTCATCGTGGGAGATGCCGCCCTTCGTGGTGTGGAACTCGGCGCCATCAGCCAGCACGATCGAGTGCCGTCGACCTTTCGGATCGGTCAGGGTGATCCGCTCGCCGGCGACGAACTCCCCCAGCCGTACGCCGGAGTAGTCCTTGGGGTCCTGCATCAGATCAACCGTCCTTCATTCCGAAAAACCCGAGCTGCCAGCCGGGGCCCCAGGAAGTTTCGGACACCTCCACGCCGGTGCGGACGAGGAGGTACTCATCGCCCTGGCTGACCGGCATGGTGACCAGGTCCACGGCAGCTTGGTGCTGTAGGGCAGCCAGCAGCCGGGTGGCCTCGGTGTCATCGGTGGTCGCCCGGTAGCGGCTCTCCAGCGCGTCGACTGTCTCGCGGGTCGAGCTCAGCGGTGCGTCGACGTAGGGCTGCAGCCAGGCAAGCGCGGTCGCGGTCCAGGCCTTCCGGTCGGTGAACTGCAGGTCAGCCGCCGGATCGTTGGGCCGCACCCGTACGCTGAGGCCGCCGGTGTCCTCCAGCCTGCTGCGGATCTGGTTGGCGAGGTCGCGGCCGTCGGGCATGGTCGAGTCGTACCCGAGAACAAGTTGGATCCGGTTGGACCAGGTCACCTTGGGGTCCGCCTTGCCGCCGACCGGGAAGCTGGCGGTGTGTCCGGGTATGCCGCTCGGCACGATCGAGTCCGACGTGCGGTCAGCCTGCAGGGCGGTGCTGATCGCCTTGCGCAGGGCGGTGTTGCTGCGAAGCCTGGACGCGGGGTTCCACATCAGCTGGCGCACCCGTACGCCGGGCAGGGTACGGATGGTGAAGCCGTCCGCGGTCTGCTCCTTCGGGCTGGCCTGCACCTGCTGACCCAGTCTGGTCAGGGCGGCCGCGCTCAGGCCTCGCCACACCACGTCGACTGTCCCTGCGGTCATCGCCGCCTCAATGGCGGCCGAGTCCGGTGCGGTGCGGTACACCAGCGCGTTCACCCTCGCCGGCGAGCGTCCGACGTAGTCCTCGTAGCGGGCCAGCTCGACGCTGGACTGGTCCAGCCGGGTCACCGTGAAGGGGCCAGACCCCACGATCGGGTCGGTCGCGGACTGGATCTCGTCGGCGCTGTACAGCTCCTCGTCCACGATCGAGGCGGCTGGTGAGGCCAAAGCCCACCCGAACTGGGTGTCTACCCGGCTGAGCACGAACCGTACGGTCATCGCGTCCGGGGTCTCGATCCGGCGCAGCGAGGACAGCAACGAGGCCGACGACCCAGCGACGTCGAGACGGGCGGCCCGCTCGATGCTGAACTTGACGTCGGTGGGTCCGAGCTGGTGACCGTTGGAGAAGAAGAGCTTCTTGTTCAGGGTGCAGGTGTAGACGGTTGCGGCCGTGAAGAGGCAGTCCCGGGCGGCGTCGGGTTTGAGTACGTCGGCGCCGGGCTGAGCCGTCATCAGCCGCTGGAACACGTTCTGGGTCAGTACCGTCGAGTCGGCGTCAACCACTGCTGCCGGATCGACTACCCGGATGGGATCAGTGGACATGACCGTGAACGGACGGCCAGCAGTCTGGTCCGGGGTCGGACCGGGGTCCTTGCCGGCGGCGGTACAGCCGGTCAGCCCCAAAGTCGTCAGCATCAACAGGCCCGTCGTCAGCCGAGCCAAGCGGCTAGCCGCCATTGACATCATCGAGAAGCTGGGCGACCGCGGCTGGGTCCAGGTCGGTCATCGAGCGGACGTGGACCCGTCGCGGTGCTGGCGGGATCTGCACCAGGTTCTCGATCGCGATCACCACTGCGCCGGCGGCGTTCCCCGACCGGGCACCGGTGCCGGAGTCCTCGAACACGACGCAGTCCCGCGCCTCGACCCCCAGCAACGCGCAGGCCTTCTCGTACGGCTCCGGGTGTGGTTTGCCCTGCGCCACCTCGTCGCCAGCCACCGAAGCGGCGAAGGTGTTGGCCGGGAGCTGGCTGAGGGCCGCGTCCAGCAGCACCCGGTAGGACGCCGACACCAGTGCGCACGGGATCTGTTCTGATTTCATGGCCGCGAGGAGCTCCAGCGCCCCGGGTCGCCATGGGATGGGGCTGTTCTGCAGCTGGTGGACCACCCGGGTCAGCAGCTGCTCCACCACCCATTCCGGCGTGAGGTCGTGCCGGCCGATCACATTCAAGATGTAGGCGCCGGAGTCCAGCAGCGAGTTGCCGACCAACTGTTCGGCATGCTCTTCGCCCCACTCGTGACCGAGGCCGTTGATCAGCTCGTACTCAGCGGCGACCCAGAGCGGCTCCGTGTCCGCCAGCGTGCCGTCGAAGTCCCACAGGGCAGCGGCGAGCGTGGACGTGCGGGACGGCAGGGTGGATTCGCTCATGGCGCCGCCCATTGTTCCAGAAAGCACCGGGTTTCTGAGAATCGTTCCCTCGTCAGTGCCGGGTGTGCGCCAGGCCGCGTGTGGGCGCTTTCGCCCGCGATGAGCGGCCGATTCCTGGACTGTGCACAGTCGCCCCGGGTCTGGCTCGGTGTCCACAGCGACGGCCACAACCCGCCCAGAAGCGGTACCGGTGAGCAGTGTCCCGGTATGAACGCCAACCAGCTCGACATCGCGCGGATGCTCCGCGCCAACGACGGCATCATCGCCCGGCGGGACTGCCCGCAGCTGCAGGACTCCCTGGCCCACCTGGTGAGCACCGGCCGGCTGCGGACTGTGCTGCCCGGTGTCTACGCTGACCCGAGCCGCGCCGAGCAGGCGCTGACCAGGATGCGTGCAACGCACCTGTGGTCACGCGACAGCATCCTGACTCATGAGGCGGCGGCCCAGCTCACGTTCTGGCCGGAGCTTCCGGTGAGCGACGTCCGCATCGCGCTGGGGTCCAGACGCCAGGGATGCGCTGGGTTCGCCGTGTCGCGGCGCCGCATCCCGCCGGAGCTCATCATGACCAAGTCAGGGCTGCGCTGCACCGTCCCGTCCCTGACGGCGCTGGACCTGTGCACCTCGCTGGGCGGCGAGGCGATTGACGAGGCACTGCGCAGTCGGCAGGTCCGCGTGGCTGACCTGTACGAAACCATCGCGTTGACGCGGAAACGGCGGGGCAACAGCGACCGGCGGCTGCTGATACTGGAGTCCCGCGAGCAGCCGTGGTCGGCAGCGGAACGGGAAGGCCACCGGCTGCTCCATGGTGACGGGCTCCGCGGCTGGACGGGGAATTATCCGCTGCCGTTGCTCGGGATCGTCTACTACCTCGACATCGCCTTTCCAGCGGCGAATCTCGCAATCGAGATCGACGGACGCGCCTACCACGACAACGCCACCACCTTCGAGAGCGACCGGTGGCGGCAGAACGACCTCGTCCTGACTGGCTGGCGGGTCCTGCGGTTCACCTGGCGGATGCTGACTGAGCAGCCGCAGATCGTGCTGGCGACGATCCGGCGTGCCCTGGCTGTCTAGGAGTCGCACCCACCTGCGTGGCGACCGCGTCCGGTGCGAAACACTGGCGCGGTGCCTACCTCGTCGAACCCTGTCCCGGCGTCGCTGCCCTGGATCGAGCGCCTGGTGTCGGTCGACACCACCAGCCGCGACACCAACCTGCCGCTGATCGAGCTGCTGGAGGAGGAGATGCAACGGCTCGGTCTGACACCGGAGCGGCTGCCGAACGACGACGGCACCAAGACCAACCTCGTGCTGACACTTCCCGCCGCGGACGGGTCCACCGGCGGCGGGATCGTACTGTCCGGACACACCGACGTGGTGCCCGTGGACGGTCAGGAGTGGAGCAGCGACCCCTTCGTACCGCAGATCCGGAACGGACGGCTCTACGGTCGGGGTACGGCTGACATGAAGTCCTTCATCGGCGTCATCATGCACCGGCTACCGGAGCTGGCGGCTGCTGAGCTGTCCGAACCGGTTCATCTGGCGTTCTCCTATGACGAGGAGGTCGGCTGCCTCGGCGGAGCGGATCTCGCCGCAGCGCTGGGGGCTCGGCCCGAGCCGCCGCGCGTCTGCATCGTGGGCGAGCCGAGCAGCATGCGGGTGATCGCCGGGCACAAGTCCAGCAACGTGGTCGAACTGGTGTTCCGTGGCCGTTCCGCTCACTCCTCGCTCACCCCCGACGGCGTGAACGCGATCGAGTACGCCGCTCGCGCCGTTACCGCGATCCGCGACCTGGCAGACTCCCGTTGCGCCCACGGCCCCTTCGACGACAACTATCTGGTCCCCTGGACCACGGCCGGCGTCAACGTGATCAGCGGCGGCATCGCCACCAACACCGTCCCCGAGCTCTGCACCGTGACGTGCGACTTCCGGACCATCGCAGGCGATGACCCGGCCGCCGTGATCGACCAGATCACCCGACAAGCCCGGGAGCTGGAGACCCAGATGCGGGCGGAGCATCCGGATGCGTCCGTCGAGGTCAACGTGGTTGCTCAGGTACCCAGCCTGGAGAGCAGCACCGGCGGTCCGGCGTACCGGCTGGCGACCCAGCTGGGCGGCACCGCCACCACCGACAAGGTCACGTACGGCACCGAGGCCGGTCAGTTCGCCAACGCGGGAATTGATGCGGTCGTCTGCGGTCCCGGCGACATCGCCCAGGCCCATGCCGCCGACGAGTACATCGAACTGGACCAGATCGCCGCCTGCGAGCAGTTCATTGATGCGCTGCTGGATCGGCTTACCCAGACCGACGGCTGAAGACGCCGCACGCACCAGATCCAGGGGCCAGCCTGGGGACTGCATTCCAGAAATCGGACCCTCATCATCTTTCGCACCCCCGACACGCCGCGTTTCGACGCTCGGGCACACGACGAGGGGCACTTTCCTGGACTCAGCGCGGGGTGCCGGCGACTCAGCGGGCGTTGAAGTACTTCGCCTGCGGGTGGTGCACGATCAGCGCGTCGGTCGACTGCTCCGGGTGCAGCTGCAGCTCCTCCGACAGCTCGACGCCGATCCGCTCCGGACGCAGCAGGTCGACCAACTTGGCTCGGTCCTCCAGGTCCGGGCAGGCCGGGTAGCCGAAGGAGTAGCGCGACCCCCGGTACGCCTGGTCCCGGATCATGTCGTCGATCTCGCCGTCCTCACGGGAGAAGCCCAGGTCGGAGCGGACCCGGGCGTGCCACAGCTCCGCCAACGCCTCGGTCAGCTGGACGCTGAGACCGTGCAGCTCGAGGTAGTCACGGTAGGCGTTCTTCTCGAACAACACATTGGTCGCCTTCGCCACGGCGGCCCCCATGGTGACCAGGTGGAACGCGATCACGTCCGGTCCCTTGGCCAGTGCCAGCTCACGGTCACGGAAGAAGTCGGCCAGGCACAGGAACCGTCCGCGGGTCTGCCGCGGGAACGTGAACCGGTGCAGCTCAGCCGCCGGGTCGGTCAGGTCCGCGCCCGGCTTGAGCACGATCACGGTGTCCCCGTCGCTGTAGCAGGGCCAGTACCCGTAGACGACGGCGAACTCGGCGATGCTCTCGGTCTTGATCCGGTCCAGCCACATCCGCAGCCGGGGCCGGCCCTCGGTCTCCACCAGCTCTTCGAACGTCGGTCCGTTCCGGCTGCCTTTGAGACCCCACTGGCCCATGAAGGTGGCCCGCTCGTCCAGGTAGGCGGTCACGTCGGCAAGCGCGATCCCCTTGACGATTCGGTCGCCCCAGAACGGCGGCGTCGGTACGTCGACGTCCACAGCCACGTCGGAGCGCGCCGGTATCTCCACCCGCTCCTCCACCTGGGTGGCGCCGCGGCTGCGGACCCGTCGCTCCCGCGGAGCGGGCAGCGCGGCACCTTCGTCGCCGCGCTTCACCGCCATCAAGGCGTCCATCAGCCGGAGCCCTTCGAAGGCGTCGCGGGCATAGCGGACCTCACCGGCGTACACCTCACGCAGGTCTTGCTCCACGTAGGCACGGGTCAGCGCAGCCCCGCCGAGGAAGACCGGGTAGCCCGCCGCCAGCCCGCGGGTGTTCAGCTCCTCCAGGTTCTCCTTCATCACCACGGTCGACTTCACCAGCAGCCCTGACATGCCGATCGCATCGGCCTGGTGCTTCTCGGCCGCCTCAACGATGGTGCTGATCGGCTGCTTGATGCCGAGGTTGACCACTGTGTAGCCATTGTTGGTCAAAATGATGTCGACCAGGTTCTTGCCGATGTCGTGCACGTCACCCTTCACCGTGGCCAGCACGATGGTGCCCTTGCCACGCGAGTCGGCCTTTTCCATCGACGGCTCCAGATAGGCGACCGCAGCCTTCATCACCTCGGCTGACTGCAGGACGAACGGCAGCTGCATCTGGCCGGAGCCGAACAGCTCGCCGACCTCTTTCATACCCGCCAGCAGGTCCTCGTTGATGATCGCCAGCGCCGTCTTGCCCTCGCTCATGGCCAGGTCCAGGTCATCGCCGAGGCCCTTCCCTTCACCGTCGACGATGCGCCGCTGCAGCCGCTGCGTCACCGGCAGCTTGGCCAGCTCTGCGGCCCGCTCAGCCTTGGTGTCGGCGGTGGTGACGCCCTCGAACAGCTCCAGGAACGTCTGCAGCGGGTCGTACCCGGGCTCGTCGTCGGTGGCCGGCCGGCGGCGGTCGTACACCATGTCGAGGGCGACGCTGCGCTGTTCCTCGTTGATCCGCGCTATCGGCACGATCTTGGCGGCATGGACGATGGCGGAGTCCAGCCCAGCCTCGATGCACTCGTTGAGGAAGACGGAGTTGAGCACCACCCGGGCGGCCGGGTTGAGACCGAAGGAGATGTTCGACAGCCCCAGCGTGGTCTGCACGTCGGGGTAGAGCCGCTTGATCTCACGGATGGCTTCGATCGTCTCGATACCGTCCCGGCGGGTCTCCTCCTGGCCGGTGGCGATCGGGAAAGTGAGGGCGTCGATGATGATGTCGCGGGTGTGCATGCCCCAGGTGGTGGTGAGGTCCTCGATCAGCCGGGTGGCGATCCGTACCTTCCACTCCGCTGTCCGGGCCTGGCCCTCCTCGTCGATGGTCAGCGCGATCACCGCGGCCCCGTGCTCCTTCACCAGCGGCATGATCCGCCGGAACCGGGAGCCCTCCCCGTCACCGTCCTCGTAGTTGACGGAGTTGATCACGCTCCGCCCGGCCAGGCACTCCAAGCCTGCCTGCAGCACCTGCGGCTCGGTTGAGTCCAGCACGATCGGCAGCGTCGATGCGGTGGCGAACCGGGAGGCCACCTCCCGCATGTCCGCGGCACCGTCGCGGCCGACGTAGTCCACGTTGAGGTCGAGCAGGTGCGCGCCGTCACGGATCTGGGCGCGAGCGATGTCGACGCAGTCGTCCCAGCGTTCGGCCAGCAAGGCGTCGCGGAACGCTCGGGAGCCGTTGGCGTTGGTGCGTTCCCCGATGGAGAGATAGCTGGTGTCCTGGCGAAACGGCACCTCCGCGTACAGCGAGGCCGACGCTGCGACCACCGCCGGCTTGCGCGGCAGCAACGGCCGTCCGTGCAGCCGCTCGACCACGTGCCGCAGGGGCTCCGGGGTCGTACCGCAGCAGCCGCCGATCAGACCGAGACCGAACTCACCGACGAACTGCTCCAGGGCATCGGCCAGCTGCACCGGGGTGAGCGGGTAGTGGGCCCCGTCGGAGGTGAGCTGGGGCAGGCCGGCGTTGGGCATACAGCCGATACCGATCTCGGCGTAGCGGGACAGGTGCCGCAGATGCTCGCTCATCTCGGCCGGGCCGGTGGCGCAGTTGAGCCCGATGACGTCGATCCCCAGCGGTTGCAGGCTGGTCAGGGCCGCCCCGATCTCGGAGCCCAGCAGCATGGTGCCGGTGGTCTCCACCGTGACATTGACCACGATCGGTACGTCTATACCGCTGCTGGTGATCGCGCGCCGGGCCGCGATCACCGCTGCCTTGGTCTGCAGCAGGTCCTGGGAGGTCTCGATCAGCACCGCGTCGATGCCGCCGGACAGCATCCCTTCCACCTGGGTCCGGTACGCGTCCCGCAAGGTGGCGAAGCTGACGTGGCCCAGGGTCGGGAGCCGGGTGCCGGGACCGACACTGCCTAGGACCCAACGTGGCCGGTCTGCGGTGGAGAAGCTGTCGGCGGACTCACGGGCGATACGGGCGCCGGCCTCGGCCAGCTCGAAGATCCGGTCAGGGATGTCGTACTCGGCCAGGGCTGCGAAGTTGGCTCCGAAGGTGTTGGTCTCCACCGCGTCGATGCCCACGCTGAAGTAGGCGTCGTGGATGGCCCGGACCACGTCCGGGCGGGTGACGTTCAGGATCTCGTTGCAGCCCTCGAGCTGGGAGAAGTCGTCCAGGGACAGGTCGTAGCCCTGCAGCATCGTTCCCATGGCGCCGTCCGCGATCACGACGCGTTGGGATAGGGCAGTTCGCAAGTCCTCAGGCACGGACCGAGAATAGTCGGCACAGCGGGCAGGTTGCTGCCACACCAGCATGTGGCCGCAGGAAAAGTCCAGCCGAATCGCATCGAGCTCCTCGGCGACCACATGGTGCACCTTGGCCACCACTTGAGACCGCAGGGAACTAGGGTTGAGCGCATGAGCGGTACGGAGGAAATGAACACACGGGGAAATGCAGGTCTACGCGGACTGCATGACCCGGTAGTGGTCGTCGCCTTCGAGGGCTGGAACGACGCCGGCTCGGCAGCCTCGGCGGCGGCGGAGCATCTCGCCGACATCTACGACGCGGAGCCGGCGTTCTCCCTCGACCAGGACGACTTCTACGACTTCCAGGTGAACCGTCCGCAGGTGTCGCTGGACGAGAACGGCCACTCCCAGATCACCTGGCCGACCACCGAGGTGCGCACTGCGACCCTGCCGGACGGTCGGGACCTGGTGCTGGTCCAAGGGGTGGAGCCCAACCTGCGCTGGCGCCCCTTCTGCCAGCTGCTGGTGTCGGCCCTGATCTCCGCCGGCGCCCAGCGCGTAGTGATCCTCGGCGCGTTGCTCGCCGACACCCCGCACACCAGGCCTGTCCCCGTGTCGGTCTCCAGCCGGGATGAGCAGCTGAGCGCCGAGTACGGGCTGGAGCCGTCGACGTACGAGGGTCCGACCGGCATCGTCGGCGTGCTGGCGGACGCGCTCACCCGAGCCGGGATGAAGGCATTCTCGGTCTGGGCGGCGATCCCCCACTACGTGTCCCATCCGCCGTGCCCGAAGGCGACACTGGCGTTGCTGTCGCGGATCGAGGACCTGCTCGGTGCACAGCTCGAGCTCGGCGACCTGCCGGAGTTGGCCCGGGCGTGGGAGCGTGGTGTGAACGAGCTGGCTGCCGACGACACGGAGGTGGCGGAGTACGTCGCCACGTTGGAGCAGCAGCAAGACGCCGCCGAGCTGCCGGAGGCCAGCGGTGACGCCATCGCCGCCGAGTTCGAGCGTTACCTGCGGCGCCGCAACGACACCTGACCTGTCGGCCGGTCAGCCCGGGGAGGTCAGCGTACGCAGGGTTTGGACCATGGCGTCGGGGTCGTCGGCATTGAACACCGCTGAACCGGCCACGAAGGCGTCGGCCCCGGCCTCGGCACAGCGTTCGATGGTCTCCACCGACACTCCCCCGTCGATCTGGAGCCAGATGTCCCCACCGACGGCGTCAAGCAGCTCCCGGGTACGGGTGATCTTCGGCAGCATCAGGTCCAGGAACTTCTGGCCACCGAAACCCGGCTCGACGGTCATGATCAACACCATGTCAATCTCGGGCAGCAGGTCGCGATAGGCCTCGATCGGGGTCGCCGGCTTGAGCGCCATCCCGGCCCGGGCGCCCCGGTTCCGCAGCTCGCGCGCCAGCCGGACCGGTGCGCTGGCCGCCTCGATATGGAAGGTGACCGACTCGGCCCCCGCGTCGGCGTAGCCGGGCGCCCACCGGTCCGGGTCCTCGATCATCAGGTGGATGTCCAGCATTGCCTCGGTCACTGAGCGGATCGACTCCACCACGGGCAGCCCCAGCGTCAGGTTCGGGACGAAGTGGTTGTCCATCACGTCCACGTGCAGGGCGTCGGCGCTGGGCACCGACTCGATTGCGCTCTGCAGGTTGGCGAAGTCGGCCGACAGCAGGCTCGGCATGATCTGGATTCCCACGGGGTGACTCTAACCAGGCCCGCTGCGCGGTCATCAACCCCACACCGATTTGCGCAGGTAGGCGGCGAACATCGCGTCCGTGCCGTGCCGGTGCGGCCACAGCTGAAGGTAGTCGCCCAGCGCTGCATCCGGCACCTCCGGCAGCAGGGCAGCGGCTGGCTGCACGGTGACGTCGGCGCGTTCGCTGAGCACCTCCTCGACTATGTCTGTGGTCTCGCGCCGGTGCGGTGAGCAGGTCACGTACCCGACCAGTCCACCGGGGGCAGCGGCGTCCAGCGCCGTCCGGAGCAGTGCCAGCTGCAAGGGGTGCAGCTCCTCGACGGACTCGGTCTCCCGGCGCCAGCGGGACTCCGGTCGCCGCCGCAGCGCCCCGAGACCAGAGCACGGTACGTCGACCAACACCCGGCTGAACGCGTCTAACCGCCAGGCCGGTCGAGTGCTGTCCGCGACGACCACTGCGGCGGGGGGCTGATAGCGACGAACCGAATCGGTGACCAGCTTGGCCCGGTGCGGACTGAGATCCGCTGCCAGCAGCTGGCTGCCGTCGCGGCGCGCTAGCCCGGTCAGCAGGGCGGTCTTGCCGCCCGGGCCTGCGCACAGGTCCAGCCACCACCCCGGTGCGGCCTCGGCGCGGGACAGTGCCCAGGCAACCAGCTGGGACCCCTCGTCCTGGACGCCGGCGACCCCGGAGCGGACCGCAGCGGAGTCCGACGGGCTGCCGTCCCAGGTCACCGCGAACGGCGAGAGCCGGCCCGGGGCGCCGCCAGCGGCCACCAGGTCTGCCGGCTCCGCCAGTCCGGGCCGGACCGCGAGGCTCGTCGTGGGCGCCACGTTGTTGGCGGCCAGTGCGTCGTCGAGCTCCTCGGGCGGCAGCAGCTCGGCGTACGCCTGCACGATCCAGCGGGGATGGGCCCGGCGGAGCGCCAGTACGTCCAGGGCGTCCTTGCCGGCGCTGAGCTGGTCGACCCACTCCTCGAAGGATCGGGCAGCGACCTTGCGGAGCACGGCGTTGGTGAGTCCACTTATCCGCTCTCCGACCGCTGAGGATGCCAGGTCCACGGTGGCGGCGACGGCGGCGTGGGTGGGGACGCGCATCCCGAGCAGCTGGTGAGCGCCGAGGCGCAGGATGTCCAGCACTGCCGGCTGCAGCGAGGTCAGCTTGCGACCGGACGCGGCTGCGATGATCGCGTCATAGGTTCCCTGCATCCGGCAGGTTCCGGCGAACAGCTCGGTGGCGAAGGCGGCGTCCCGGGTGGAGATCCTCCGCTCCCCGAGCAGGGCGGCGATCACCAGGTTGGCGTACGCGTCGTCGGCGTGTACGGCCCGCAGCGCATCGAACGCGACCCGGCGGGCCGGGTCGACGATGCGTCGCCTCGGCTGGGTCTTCCCGCCGGCACTCATGGTGCGCCGAGCCGGTCTGCGGCGGTGAAGGTGATGCCGCGGGCCCAGTCCGCGGCGTTCATCGGCTTCTTGCCCTGGGCCTGGACCTGGTTGAGCTCTAGTGGTCTGCTGCCGGTGCCGACCTGGACCGACCTCTTCGCGACGAGCAGCTCGCCGGGGGCCAGTGCGGCGGCGTCCTTGGACGCTTCGGCAGTGGGTGGTCGGACGGAGCTGATCTTGAAGCGGTCGCCGCGGAAGGTGCTCCAGGCGCCGGGCGCCGGGGAGCAGCCGCGGACCAGCCGGTCGATCACCTCAGCCGGCTGCTCCCAGTCGATTCGCGCGTCCTCGACGTTGATCTTGGGTGCCACCGTGATGCCCTTCGCCGGCTGCTCCACCGCGGTGAGGGTGCCGGCGGCGATCCCGTCCATGGTCCTGGCCAGCAGCTCCGCTCCCGAGCAGGACAGCCGGGTGAGCAGGTCGCCGGCGGTGTCGGTGGGTCCGATCCGGTCAGTCACCGTAGCGAACACCGGGCCGGCGTCGAGCTCGGCCACCAGCCGGAAGGTGGTGGCACCGGTGGTTGTGTCCCCGGCCAGGATCGCGTGCTGAACGGGCGCTGCACCACGCCAGGCCGGCAGCAGCGAGAAATGCAGGTTGACCCAGCCGTGCCGGGGGATGTCGAGCACTCGCTGCGGCACCAGGGCACCGTAGGCGACAACGGGGCAGCAGTCCGGCGCCAGCTCGGTCAGCCGCGCCACAAACTCCGGCTCGCTGGGACGGGCCGGCCGCAGCACCTCGATGCCCAGCTCCAGCGCCCGGGCTGCCACCGGGCTGAGCCGCAGGCTGCGGCCTCGACCGCTGGGCGCGTCCGGGCGGGTCACCACCGCGACCACCTCGTGGTCGGAGTCGAGCAGGGTGTTGAGGGACGGCAGCGCCACCTCGGGGGTACCGGCAAAGACGAGTCGCACCGCAGGAGTCTATAGAGGACCGCTGACCTGGCCGGACCGAGCATTGAACGTCCGGGTCAGGCGATCGTCACCGGGTCGACCCGTACCCGGAGCGGACCCTCGCACTTCTTGGCGCTGCGGATCGACGTGACTTCCTTGACGCTGCGTACCAACGCTGCGCCGTTGGCCAGCGGGGTGCGCAGGGTGATCCGATGCAGCATCTCCTCTGTCCCCGGCGGCATCCCGATCTCGATCGGGCCGAGGACCTCTGTCGGGTCGGGCAGTACGGCGAGCTGGTTGAACTCGGCCAGCGCGCTGGCGCGGCCTTCGACGGTGACCATCTTCACTGCGGGCGGGAAGTGCGCCTCGGCTCGCTCCGCCAGCTCGCGTATGGCTGCTCCCTGGGGGTCGAGGCGGACCAGCGCCTGCAGCGCCCGGCCGGAGCTTTCCCCCACCGCAATCACCGTGCCGCCGTCGAACCCACCGCGCACCAGGGCGACCGCGTTCAGCCAGCGGCGCAGCGCCTCCTCGCCCGCGCGGAGGTCGGGGCGCAGCAGCTGGGTGTCCAGCAGCACAGCAGCCGCGTAGCCGCCGGACGCTGGCGGTTCGGCGCCGGGGGTGGCCACCACGATGGCCGCCGTGGCGGGGACCTCAGCCAGCACCTGGCCGGCCATAGACCGACGCACCGGCGTATTCGGGAACGCCTTGCCGAACTCCTCGGCGGTGCGGGTGGCGCCCACGATCGGGGCACGTATCCGCGACGAGCCGCAGATCCGGCAGGCCCAATCGGGCTGCAGCCGGCCGCACCAGCCGCAGCTGATCGCGGTCGGACCTCCGCCGGCTGAGCGTTCGGTGCGGGTTGGGCCGTCGCAGTGGGCACAACGGGCGGGCTCCCGGCAGCTGTCGCAGACCAGGGCCACCAGATAGCCGGCGCGCGGCACCTGGATCAGCACCGGGCCTTGGGGCAGCGCGGCACGCAGCACGGTGAAGACCTGATGCGGGACCCGGGCGGCACGGGCGGCGGGGTCACGCTCCAGCGCGAAGTCGGTGTCGGCGCTGATCTTGACCCGGGGGGCGGTGTGCCGGATGGCGGTTCGTTCTGCGGACAGGTCAGTGAGCCAACCGCGTTCCACCCATTGCTGGACCTCCGCCGTCCGGCCGTGGCCGGCGAACAGGGTGGCCGCGCGGGCGTCAGCGACCCGGAGCGCCAGCACATCCCGGGCATGGGGGTACGGTGCTCGCGGCTCGGACAGCAGGTCGTCCCCGTCGTCCCAGAGCGCGACCAGGCCGAGGTCGTGAACCGGAGCGAAGGACGCGGCCCGGGTACCGATCACCACCTTCACCTTGCCGCGCAGGGCCGCCAGGAACGCCCGGTAGCGCGCGGCGGGGCCGAGGTCGGCGCTCAGCACGACGAACGACCGCTCTCCCAGCACCTGCGTGCACGCAGCCTGCAGCCGGTCGAGGTCCCGTTGGTCCGGGACGACCAGAACCGACCCGCGGCCGCTGCGCAGGGTGGCAACCGCAGCAGTGGCGAAGCCGTGGGCCCAGTCCCCCGCCGGCCCGGCCGTGGGGGTGACCTGCCACGCGGCCCGCGGGCTGTGTCCCTCCCGCAGCGCGGACACCAGTGCGGGACCGGTGGGGTAGGTCGACCAGGTGGGGTCAGGCCCGGTGCCCTCGGCTGGCAGTTGGAGTTCCTGGTCGAGTTGTCCGGAGGCAGCCTTCTCGGTGGCCGCGTGCCGTGGCGGCACCGCCAGTCGCATCACGTCGGCGAAGCAGCCGGCGTAGTGGTCGGCCACCCGCCGGACTAGTCGGGCGATTGCGGGAGTCAGGACCGGCTCCGGCGAGATCACCTTGGTGAGCGGGGCCAGAGGACCGGCATGGTCGCTGGCGGTCACCAGCTCCAGGATGAGCCCGTCACGTTGCTTCCCGGCGAAACGCAGCCGAACGCGGGCACCGGGGACGGCGTCGGCGTCCTGTTCCGGCGTGATGGCATAGTCGAACGGCCGGTCGAGGTGGCTGAGGGAGACGTCCACAGCCACTCGTGCGATCGGTCGCTCGACCACCGGGGCTTTGGGCACACCAGATGATAGGACTGCGGGTCTGACAGTCCCGGCGACGCTGCGAAGGGCCGGGTCAGCCCCGGACGGCGGCGGCGAGCGCGTCGGCCCGGTCGGTGGACTCCCAGGTGATGCCCGGCAGGTTACGGCCGAAGTGCCCGTAGGCGGCCGTCTGGGCGTAGATGGGACGCTTCAGGTCCAGGTCCCGGATGATGGCAGCCGGACGGAGGTCGAAGGTGTCTTTCACCGCGTCACGGATCTGGTCCACCGGTACGGTCTCGGTGCCGAAGGTCTCCACGTAGAAGCCGACGGGGTGCGACTTGCCGATGGCGTAGGCGACCTGCACCTCGCAGCGCGACGCCAGGCCGGCGACCACCACAGTCTTGGCCACCCAGCGCATCGCGTACGCCGCGGAGCGGTCCACCTTGGACGGGTCCTTGCCGGAGAAGGCGCCGCCGCCGTGCCGGGCCATGCCACCGTAGGTGTCGACGATGATCTTGCGGCCGGTCAGCCCGGCGTCGCCCATCGGGCCGCCGATCTCGAACCGCCCGGTCGGGTTGACCAGCAGCCGGTAGTCGGAGCTGTCGATCTCGTAGCGTTCCAGCACCGGCTCCACCACATGCTTGCGGACATCGGGGGCCAGCAGGTTCTCCAGGTCGATGTCTGCGGCGTGCTGGCTCGACACGACGACGGTGTCCAGGCGGACCGGACGGTCCCCGTCGTACTCGATGGTGACCTGGGTCTTGCCGTCCGGCCGCAGGTACGGCATGGCGCCGGACTTCCGGGCGCTGGAGAGCTGCTCGGCCAGCCGGTGGGCCAGGTCGATGGGGAGCGGCATCAGGGCGGAAGTCTCGCTGCAGGCGAAGCCGAACATCAAACCCTGGTCGCCGGCGCCCTGGGTGTCGAGCGGGTCGTGGGCATGCCCGGTACGTTCCTCGACGGCGGTGTTGACGCCCTGGGCGATGTCGGGTGACTGCTGGCCGATGGCGATCTGGACCCCGCAGGAGGCACCGTCGAAGCCCTTGGTGGAGGAGTCGTAGCCGATGTCGAGGATCCGCTGCCGGACGAGACGGGGAATCTCCGCGTACGCCTCGGTGGTCACCTCACCGGCAACAACGACCAGGCCGGTGGTGACGAGGGTCTCCACCGCGACCCGGCTCTGCGGGTCCTCGCTCAGCAGCGCATCCAGCACGGAGTCACTGATCTGGTCGGCGATCTTGTCGGGATGACCTTCTGTGACCGACTCCGATGTGAACAGTCTTCCTGGCATGGACGTGTCTCCCTGGTTCCCTGATCGTGTGCGCTGCAATTCGGGTTGAACCTTACCGGCGGGCTCGCAGCTCCAGCGCTGCGTCCCAAATGTCATGGGCCAGCACGTCCTTGGAGCCGGCGAACGGGCCCGAGGCCCGATTGCGGTCAAGCAGAATGACCTCGTTGTCGGACCTACCAAAGACGTTGCCGCCACTCACGTCGTTGACGACCAGCAGGTCGCAGCCCTTCCGCTCCAGCTTGGCGGCTCCGAGCTGGGCCAGGCTGCGGTCGGCTGTCGGGGTCTCGGCGGCGAAGCCGACGAGTATCTGTGCGGGATCGGTACGGGCCGCCACCAGGCCGGCGAGTACGTCGGCGGTCTGGACCAGGTCAACGCGAAGCCCGGTGTCGCCCTGCTTCTTGATCTTGGTGGCGCTGGTGGTCGCCGGCGCGAAGTCGGCCGGTGCCGCGGCCATCACGACCAGGTCGGCGTCCTTGGCGGCGACTCCCATCGCGTGTCCCATCTCGGCAGTCGACGTGACGTGCTCCACCTCTGCCCCGGCTGGTGGGGGCAGGGTGACGTTGGCGGCCACCAGTCGGACCCGGGCACCCCGGAGGGCCGCTGCGCGCGCCAGCGCCCAGCCCATCAGGCCCGAGGATGAGTTGCCCACGAACCGGACCGGGTCGAGGTGCTCCCGGGTGCCGCCGGCGCTCACCGCCACGGTCAGCCCGGCCAGGTCGCGGGCGGCTGCGGTACGGGCGGTAGCGGGCCGGTCCAGGATGGAGGTGGCGATGGCGTACAGCTCGTCCGGTTCGGGCAGCCGACCAGGACCCGAGTCCGGACCGGTCAGCCGGCCGGAGTCGGGATCGATCACGACGGTGCCGCGCTGCCGGAGCAGGTCCACGTTGGCCCGCGTGGCGGCATGGCCCCACATCTCGGTGTGCATTGCGGGCGCGAAGACCACCGGACCGTGTGCAGTCAGCAAGACGTTGGTCAGCAGGTCGTCTGCTCGGCCGGCGGCGGCCCGGGCGAGCAGGTCGGCGGTCACCGGTGCCACGAACACCAGGTCGGCTTCCTGGCCGAGCAGCACATGCCGGACCTGGTGGACGTCGTCCCAGACCTCGGTCGACACTGGCTTCCCGGACAGCGCCGCCCAGGTGCTGGCACCCACGAACTGCAGGGCGGCTGCGGTGGGCACGACCGTGACGTCGTGCCCCGCTGTGGTCAGCCGGCGCAGCAGCTCGCACCCCTTGTAGGCGGCGATGCCACCCGCCACACCAAGGACGATGCGGCTCATCGGCCGGGGATCAGGCCGGGTTGTCGAACGACGGCTCTGCCTCGGCTGCCGAATCGCTCTCCTCGGCGTCCGGGTCGATATCGACACAGCTGAGCACGCCAGCGTTGATCTCGCGCATCGCGATGGACAGCGGCTTCTCCTGGACGCTGGTCTCGACCAGCGGGCCGACGTTGTCGAGCAGTCCCTCACCGAGCTGGGAGTAGTAGGCGTTGATCTGGCGGGCGCGCTTGGCGGCGTACAGCACCAGCTTGTACTTGGAGTCTGACTTGGTAAGCAGCTCGTCGATCGGGGGGTTGGTGATGCCCTCGGCGACGACGTGATTTCCGGACAAAATGCTCCTTAGAGGAGTTAAGACGACAGGCCAAAGTGGGCCTGCAGGACTACAGACCTAGCAAGACTATCAACTCATCCACAGCCTGGCCTACTTCGCTGTTCACGATGACATGGTCGAACTCGGCCATCGAGTTCATCTCCCCCTTGGCCGTGAGCAGCCGCTTCTCCCGCTGTTCGGGCGTCTCGGTGCCGCGACCGACGAGGCGGCGGACCAGTTCCTCCCACGACGGGGGCGCCAAGAAGACGAAACGTGCCTGCGGGCAGGTGTCGCGGACCTGCCGGGCGCCCTGCAGGTCGATCTCCAGGATCGCCTGCCGGCCGGCGGCCAGCGCCGCCCGTACCGGGGCGTAAGGGGTGCCGTATCTGGCGGCGCCGTGCACCGTTGCCCACTCCAGCAGGGCGTCGGCAGCGATCAGCTCGTCGAACTCCTCCTCGGAGACGAAGAGGTAGTGCTCGCCGTCCACCTCTCCACCTCTGGGGGGTCGGGTGGTGGCCGAAACCGAGACGAAAACCTCGGGACGTTCGGCACGCAGCCGGGCGACGACCGTACCCTTGCCCACTCCGGCCGGTCCGGAGACCACAGTCAACCGGGGCGGCCTGGCAGGTGCCGGCGACACTGCAGCCTGCTCCGCGGGGTCAGCGGTCACGAGAGCTGGGACCGGAACCGGTCGCCTTGCCGCTGAACTCGGCGATCAGTGCGGCACTTTGGTGCTTGCCCAGCCCGCGCAGCCGGCGGTTCGGGGCGATGTCGAGCCGGTTCATCACCCGCTCGGCCCGGACCGCGCCGACCCGAGGCAGGGACTTCAGCACGTCGACCACCTTGGCGTGCGCGACCACGTCGTCGGTCTCTGCCAGCTCGAGCACATCGGCGAGGGTGCTGGAACCGCTGCTCAGGGCCTTTTTCACGTCCGCCCGCCGACGTCGGGCCTCGGTAGCGGCCGAGCGCGCCTGCTGACGCTGTTCGTCGCTCAGCGGCGGTATCGTCACAGCTCGATTCCGTTCTTCCTGCGCATCGCTTCGAGCAATCCCCATCAGGTGCCGGTCCCCGTAAGACGTACCCGGCAGACTCCGAAGAACCTACCCCAAGACCAGGGCTGCTTCCACGCCCCCCACTGCCCGCTGCGCGGCGGCGCGGAGGTCACCGACCGCCGGGCCTGCCGACAGCACTTCCCGGCTGAAGCTGGGCAGCACCAGGGCGCGGGCGCTGCCGAAGACCTGGACCAGGTCCTCTGGGACCGCTCCCTGGGCGCCCAGCCCGGGCGCCAGGATGGACCCGTTGAGGCCGGTGAAGTCGGCGCCGGTCTGCCCGATCGTCGCGCCGGCCACAACGCCGACATGGCCCAGCCCACGGCTATCGCCGTTGACCGCGGCTGCGGAGTCGATGATCGTCTGCGCCACCATCGTGTGGTCGGCGGTCCTGGCGTGCTGGATCTGTCGGCCCTCGGAATTGCTGGTAAGAGCGAGTACGTACACCCCGCGTCCGGTCTTACCTGCCAGCTCGATCGCGGCACTGAGGGACCCGAAGCCCAGGTACGGGCTGAGCGTGATCGCGTCAGCAGCCAGCGGCGACCCGTCGCTGAGGTACGCCTGCGCATAGGCCGCCATGGTGGAGCCGATGTCGCCTCGCTTGACGTCCAGCAACGCGATCGCCCCGGCCGCGGAGACGTCGGCCAGCACCCGTTCCAGGACGGCGATACCGGCCGAGCCGTACGCCTCGAAGAAGGCGGACTGCGGTTTCAGCACCGCAACCCTGTCCCCCAGCGCCTCGACGACAGCGCGGCTGAACCGCTCCAGCCCGTTGACGTCTGGACTGAGGCCCCAGGCTTGCAGGATCGCCGGGTGCGGGTCGATCCCGACGCAGAGCTGGCCGCGTGCGGCGATGCTGGCGCTGAGCCGGTCCCCGTACGGCTGGCGGGTCATGGGCTCCCCTGTCTGATCCGAGGCAGCAGCCGGTTGAGCTCGGCCGGCAGCGCCGGCCCGCGGTAGATGTAGCCGGTGTAGACCTGCAGCAGGCTGGCACCGGCATCCAGCATGGCCTGGCCGTCGGCGCCGCTCATGATGCCGCCGACGCCGATCACCGGCAGCGCAGAGTGCGTGGTGAGATAGTTGACGACCTCCCGGGCCCGGACCCTCAACGGGGCGCCGGACAGCCCGCCGGGCTCGCCGGCAGTGTCCTGGTCGGCCGCAGCGAGCCCGTCCCGACCGAGCGTGGTGTTGGTGGCGATCAGCCCCTGGACGCCCGCGTTCTCACAGACCTCCAGCACCTGATCCAGCGCTGGGGGGAGAAGGTCCGGCGCGATCTTGACGAAGATCGGTACCGGTGCGGCCGGCGTCAGCTGCCTGGACTCCAGCACCAGCGCACTCACCAGCTCAGCCAGCGCAGCGGTGTCCTGGAGCGCGCGCAGCCCAGGGGTGTTCGGACTCGAGACATTGACCGCGACATAGTCGGCGTGCGGCTCCAGCAGCCGCAGCGACGTCAGGTAGTCAGTTGTCGCCTCCGCCAGCGGCGTCACCTTCGTCTTCCCGATGGACACTCCGACCGGAATCCCCACCGCGCCGCTGCCGCGCCGGACACCCGCGGCTGCCAACCGCCGGGCAAGCGCCGCGGCCCCGTCGTTGTTGAACCCCATCCGGTTGATCAGACCCTGGCTGGCCGGCAGCCGGAACAGCCGTGGTCGATCGTTGCCCGGTTGCGGCTCCGCGGTCACGGTGCCGAGCTCCGCGTGGCCGAAGCCGAGCGCTGACCACGCGGCGACACCGACTCCGTTCTTGTCCATCCCGGCGGCCAGCCCGACCAGTCCGGGGAACCGGATCCCGGCCACGGTCACCGGATGTCGCGCGCCACCACCCAGGGCGGCGACGGCCCGCAGCGCCGTCCGGGACCGGCTGAGCCGCGCGATGGCCTGCAGCGTGTGCTCGTGCACCCGCTCCGGGTCGCCACCGAAGCTGCTGAACAGCACCGGTCGGACCAGCCGTCGATAGCCGGCGTCCGCGATCCGGTCCCGCGCCGCGCCCACCGTGACGCCTGCCGCGCTCATTTCCGGGTCAGTGCCACGCGTTGCCGTGCCAGGACTGCAGCGAGCGGACACCGATGTTGCCGGCCCGGATCGACTCGATTCCCTGGACGGCTGCCGCCAGACCTTGCACGGTGGTGATGCACGGGATGTTCCGCAGTACCGCTGCGGTGCGGATCTCGTACCCGTCGAAGCGGGGTCGGCCGTCGACGCTCAGCCCGTGCGGGGTGTTGAAGATGAGGTCGACCTCGCCGTCCAGGATGGCCTGCACTACGGTCTTCTCACCGTCGGCGCCCGGGCCCTGGCTGAACTTGCGGACCGTGGTCACCTCCACCCCGTGCCGCCGCATCATCGATGCCGTACCCGCGGTGGCGACGATGTTGAAGCCGAGATCTGCCAGCCGCTTGACCGGGAAGATGATGCTGCGCTTGTCCCGGTTGGCGACCGAGATGAACACGGTGCCCTTGGTCGGCAGTGGACCGAAGCCGGCCACCTGGCTCTTGGCGAATGCGGTGCCGAACTCGTGGTCGATCCCCATCACCTCACCAGTGGACTTCATCTCCGGGCCGAGGATGGTGTCGACTGAGATGCCGTCCACGGTACGGAACCGGTTGAACGGCATCACCGCCTCCTTGACGGCGATGGGTCCGCCCGGCACGTCGGTGGTGCCGTCGCCGTCGGGGCGGAGCAGACCCTCGCCCCGCAGCTCGGCGATGGAGGTGCCGAGCATGATCCGGGCCGCCGCCTTGGCCAGCGGGGTGGCGGTCGCCTTGGAGACGAACGGCACCGTCCGGGAGGCCCGCGGGTTGGCCTCCAGCACGTACAGGGTGTCACCGGCGAGCGCGAACTGGATATTCAGCAGTCCTCGCACCCCGACGCCGTGGGCGATGGCCAGGGTGGAGGTACGGATCCGGTCCACCACCTCGTTGCCCAGGGTGATCGGCGGCAGCGCGCAGGCGGAGTCGCCGGAGTGGATCCCGGCCTCCTCGATGTGCTCCATCACCCCGCCCAGATAGATGTCGGTGCCGTCGTAGAGGGCGTCGACGTCGATCTCGATCGCGTCGTCGAGGAACCGGTCTACCAGCACCGGGTGCTCCGGGGAGACCTCGGTGGCGCGCTGGATGTAGGAGCTCAGGCTGGGCTCGTCGTAGACGATCTCCATCCCCCGCCCGCCCAGCACGTACGAGGGCCGCACCAGCACCGGGTAGCCGATGTCGTCGGCGATCCGCTTCGCCTCGTCGAAGGAACGTGCCATCCCGTGCTTCGGGGCGGGCAAGCCTGCTCTGGCGAGCACCGCACCGAAGGCGCCGCGCTCCTCCGCCAGGTGGATGGCCTCGGGGCTGGTGCCGACGATGGGTACGCCAGCATCCTTGAGGGCTTGGGCCAGCCGCAGCGGTGTCTGGCCGCCGAGCTGCACGATGACCCCGGCGATGGGTCCGGCCAGACTCTCGGCGTGCACCACCTCAAGCACGTCTTCCAGCGTCAGCGGCTCGAAGTAGAGCCGGTCGGAGGTGTCGTAGTCGGTGGAGACCGTCTCGGGGTTGCAGTTGATCATGATGGTCTCGTACCCGGTGCCGTCGTTGTCCGGTGCGTCCGACAGCGCCATCGATGCGTGTACGCAGGAGTAGTCGAACTCGATCCCCTGGCCGATCCGATTGGGTCCACTGCCCAAGATCAGCACCGCCGGGCGCTTCCTCGGTAGGACCTCGGTCTCGGAGTCGTAGGAGCTGTAGTGATACGGGGTGGTGGCAGCGAACTCGGCTGCACAGGTGTCCACGGTCTTGTAGACCGGTCGGATCCCCAACGCCCAGCGGACCCCGCGGACCACGTTCTCGGGCAGGTTCCGCAGTGCCGCCACCTGGGCGTCGGAGAACCCGTGCCGCTTCGCGGTACGGAGCAGCTCCGGGCTGAGCTCAGGTGCGGTGGCGAGCTCGTCGGCGACCTCGAGCAGCAGGCTGAGCTGGTCCACGAACCAGGGGTCGATCTTGGTGGCCTCGAACACCTGCTGCGGGGTGGCCCCGGCCCGCATCGCCTGGAGCGCCACGCCGAGGCGGCCGTCGTGCGGACGAGAGGCCAGCCGCAGCAGCTCCTCGACCGACTCGGTGACCGGGGTGGCGTAGTCGAACGGCGCCCGGTTGTCCTCCAGGCTGCGCAACGCCTTGCCGAGCGCCTCGGTGAAGTTGCGACCGATGGCCATCG
This sequence comes from uncultured Propionibacteriaceae bacterium, assembly GCA_902805915.1. Taxonomy (GTDB): domain Bacteria; phylum Actinomycetota; class Actinomycetes; order Propionibacteriales; family Propionibacteriaceae; genus Microlunatus. The sequence continues at coordinate 34,417 of CADCUO010000096.1, forward strand.
CCTCGCCGACACTCTTCATGTGGGTGGTGAGGGTGGAGTCTGCGGACGGGAACTTCTCGAACGCGAACCTCGGCACCTTGACAACTACGTAGTCCAGCGCAGGCTCGAACGAGGCTGGTGTTCCTTGTGAGCGCGGGGCGAACCCCGGGGGGGCGTTCCCCCCGGGTGTTGTGATGTCGTTGGGGATCTCGTCCAGGGTGTAGCCGATGGCCACCTTGGCGGCGATCTTGGCGATCGGGAAGCCGGTGGCCTTGCTGGCCAGGGCGCTGGACCGGGAGACCCGCGGGTTCATCTCGATCACGATCATCCGCCCGGAAGCGGGGTCGATGGCGAACTGGATGTTGCAGCCACCGGTGTCCACGCCGACGGCACGGATGACCCCGATGGCCACGTCGCGCATCCGCTGGTACTCCCGGTCGGTCAGGGTCATGGCCGGAGCCACGGTGATCGAGTCGCCGGTGTGCACCCCCATCGGGTCCAGGTTCTCGATCGAGCAGACGATGACGACGTTGTCGGCCTTGTCCCGCATCACCTCCAGCTCGTACTCCTTCCACCCCAGGATCGACTCCTCGAGCAGCACCTCGGTGGTCGGGCTGGCGGACAGGCCGGCACCGGCGATGCGGCGGAGGTCCTCCTCGGTGTGGGCGAAGCCTGATCCGACGCCGCCCATGGTGAAGCTGGGACGCACGACCAGCGGGTAGCCCAGCTCGGCTGCAGCGCCGAGTACGTCGGCCATGGAGTGGCAGATGACACTTCTCGCCACCTCTCCAGGTCCGCCCTCGATGCCTTCCAGGCCCTCGACGATGGCCTTGAACTGCTGCCGGTTCTCCCCACGCTGGATGGCCTCGATCGAAGCGCCGATCAGCTCGACATCGTACTTGGCCAGCACACCTGCCTCGTCCAGGGCGACGGCCGCGTTCAGGGCAGTCTGTCCCCCGAGCGTGGCCAGCATCGCGTCCGGTCGCTCCTTGGCGATCACCAGCTCGATGAACTCTGGGGTGATGGGCTCCACGTAGGTAGCGTGGGCGAACTCCGGGTCGGTCATGATGGTGGCCGGGTTGGAGTTGACCAGGATGACCCGGAAACCCTCCTCCTTCAGTACCCGACAGGCCTGGGTGCCGGAGTAGTCGAACTCAGACGCCTGACCGATCACAATCGGGCCCGACCCGATCACCAGGATGGAGGAGATGTCGTCGCGGCGCGGCATCACAGAGCTCCGCTCACCGAAGAGCCAGAAGAACGCTGCGCGTTCGCGTCATTTTGGTTCCGCCCAACCAAGCCCTCGTTCCTCGGGCGGTTGGTCGGCGAATCCTCGTTCCTCGGATTCGAGGTGTTGGCCGCCATGACATCCACGAACCGGTCGAACAGGTAGCTGGCGTCATGCGGCCCGGCTGCCGCCTCGGGGTGGTACTGCACAGAGAAGGAGAGCAGGTTGCCGTCGGCGTCGGTCAGCCGCAGACCCTCCACCACCTGGTCGTTCAGCCCGATGTGGCTGACCGAGGCCAGCCCGTACGGGGTGTCAACCACCTGGTCCAGTGGCGCGTCGACGGCGAAGCCGTGGTTGTGTGCGGTGATCTCCACCTTGCGGGTGCCGAGATCCATCACCGGCTGGTTGATGCCGCGGTGGCCGTACCCGAGCTTGAAGGTACCGAAGCCGAGTGCTCGGCCGAAGAGCTGGTTGCCGAAGCAGATCCCGAAGTACGGGATACCGGCGGCGAGGACGTCGCGGAGGAGCTGCACCGGCCCGTCGGCAGCGGCTGGGTCGCCGGGACCGTTGGAGAAGAAGACGCCGTCGGCGCCGATGGCCTGGATGTCGTCGAAGGTGGCCGTCGACGGCACCACATGGACCTCGATGCCTCGCTCGGCCATCCGGTACGGCGTCCGGGTCTTGATGCCCAGGTCGACAGCGGCCACCGTAAACCTCTTGGTACCCACCGCGGGCACCACATAGGTCGTGGCGGTGGTCACCTGGTCGGCCAGGTGCGCCCCCTTCATCGAGGAGGTCTGCAGCACCCGCTGCAACAGGGCGTCCGGGGTGGTGCCGATGCTGGAGATGCCAACTCGCATGGCGCCGCGTTCGCGCAGGTGCCGGGTGAGGGCGCGGGTGTCGACCTCGCTCATCCCGACGACGCCCTGGGCCTGCAGCTCCTCGTCGAGGGTACGGCGCGAACGCCAGTTCGACGGGACGCGGGCTAAGTCACGTACCACGTAGCCCGCGACCCAGATCCGCCCCGACTCGTCGTCCTCGTCGTTCCAGCCGGTATTGCCGATGTGTGGGGCGGTGGCGACGACGATCTGGCGGTGGTAGCTAGGGTCGGTGAGGGTCTCCTGGTATCCCGACATCGCGGTGGCGAACACCGCTTCTCCGAATGCTTCACCGATGGCGCCGAACGCCCGGCCGGGGAAGGCGCGACCGTCTTCCAGAACCAACAACGCTGTGGTGGCGGGGCTCGGCCGCGCCGGCGGCGCGGCGGCGGGAGCAGCTGAATCGAGCATGACCGTCCTTTCCTGCCTCACTGGACAGGTCTTAAAGGGTGGTGGACCGTGGACGAGGTTAGCAGCCTGGACGCCTCCGCTCGAACGCCTTCACCGCGGCGGACTCCCGTGCGCACCGCCCACCGGAGAGGACACCTCGCCATCTTCACCCGGGAATAGCGTCGCTGCGCGGTTGCTTCTATCACTGTCCTCACCTGAGCTAAGGAGCAAGGATTGACTTTCGACACGTCGGCGATGTCGACGTTCACCGCATACCTGGTACGCACCGAGGGTCGCGCCCCAGGGTCCACGGTCAGTGCCATGCAGCTGTTGGACACCATGGCGAGCCTCATGAGTACCACCGGAGCGGTCATCCACCGCCAGACCGACGCGCTCGGTCTCAACGGCACTCCGCTCGGCATCCTGCGCAAGCTGGAGGCTGGAGCGGCCCGTCCCAGCGGCAGCAGCTGATCAAACTCCCAGTTCGAGCAGGTACTCAGCGACTGGGACCCGGCCGACCTCGAACAACTGGCCGAGCTGATGCACCGGCTGGACGGGTCGTTGGCCACCGGGAACGGCCCCGGCTGACTCCGGGCGGGGAGGCGGTTAGGCCACCTTGGTGGAGATGATCTTCCCCAGCAGCCCGTTGACGTAGGCCGGGGAGTCGTCGGTGGAGAGGTCTGCCACCAGCGCGACCGCCTCGGCGACCGCGACGGCGTCCGGTACGTCGAGGTAATCGATCTCGAAGACGGCGATGCGTACGGCGTTGCGGTCCACCCGCGGCATCCGTTCCAGGCTCCACCCCTGCGCGGACGCCATCGCGATCCGGTGGTCGATCGCGTCGCGGTGTGCGGTGACCCCTTCGACCAGGTCCTTGGTGTAGTCGCGGACCGGGGGTGCAGCGTCCAGGGTGCGCTCCTTCAGCGTCCTCAGCGGGTCGTTGCCGCGGAGCTCGGCCTAGAAGAGGATGTCGAGGGCACGTTTTCGCGCCTTGCTGCGGGCAGACACCGGCGGATCAGCTCGCGACGCGGCCGAGATAGTCGCCGGTACGGGTGTCGACCTTGACCTTCTCGCCGTTGACGATGAACAGCGGCACCTGCACCTGCAAACCGGTCTGCAGGGTGGCGGGCTTGGTGCCACCGGTGCTCCGGTCGCCCTGCAAGCCTGGCTCGGTGTAGGTGATGAGGAGCTCGACGGAAGCCGGCAGGTCGATGTAGAGGGGGTTGCCCTCATGGATCGCGACCGTGGCGATCTGCTCCTCGAGCAGGTAGTTCTTCGCGTCCCCGACTGTGGCGTCGCTGATGGTCACCTGGTCGTAGGTCGAGGTGTCCATGAAGACGAAGCCGCTGCCGTCGTGGTACAGGTACTGCATATCACGCCGGTCGACGTTGGCGGTGTCGACCTTGCTGTCGGAGTTGAAGGTCTTGTCGACCACCTTGCCCGACAGCACGTTCTTCAGCTTGGTCCGCACCACGGCGTTGCCCTTGCCCGGCTTGTGGTGCTGGAACCAGATCACCGACCACAGCTGGCCGTCCAGGTCCAAGACCATGCCGTTCTTCAAATCGTTCGTTGATGCCACGCGGGGGAACCCCTTCTTCAAGTCTCACAAGCCAATGCCATAGGGCAGCGGCCCAGTTTAGCCGCAAACGTGACATCCCCAGAACCGCGCAAGGTGTGGCACAACTCTCGACTACGGGAGAACGGACACAGCTAAGTGCCCTCGGCGTATCGACAGTGGGGGCAGGGGTGGATCGAGCCCGACCAGCCTCGGTGCTGCAGGATGCGGGCGAGGTTTCCGGCTGCAGCGCAGGGGGTGTTGACGGTGTCGTGCCAGCCGTAGCGGACAGTCAGCCAGCCGTCCTCACTGTGGGCGTTGTCGCGTCGCCAGTCCCGAAACTGCCGGTCACCGCTGTGGTACGCCTGCCCGTCGAGCTCGAGCAGCACCTGGTACGCCTCGTACGCGCCGTCAGCGACCTTGCCGGTGGGCAGCCGGTACGGCCGGCGCGGGGCCGGCAGTCCGTGGGGCCGCTCCACGCCGCGAATCCAGCGCACCTCCAGCGGACTGCGGGCACCGTCGCGGACGTCTCCGATGACATCTTCGATCAGCCGCCGGTGTCGGATCCGCTGCCGCCGCTGGAGTGCTGCGGACAGCCTGGCGGCTGTGGTAAGCCGCTGGCTGGAGGCGGTCAGCACTGCCACCACGTCCGCCGAATCAGTTGCTGCGGCACACATATCGAGCACTGTGTCTTCGATGATGGTCCGCGGTGGACGCCCGACCGACCATCGCGACCGTAGGCCCTCAGTCTCTCGGACGAACCTGACCCACGGTCGGGACCCGGTCCAGCTTCCGGCTGGTATCCCCACCACAACCGGCAGGCTCGCAGGACACAGCGCATCGACCGTTCCGGCTGAGGCGGCCATCAGTCTGGCGCCGTTGCCGCCGAGCAGCACCCCCGCCGTGGCGTACTGTCGCCAGCTCGGCTCCTGGCGACCGAGGATGTAGACGCTGCGGTCGATGCGCCACAGGAGCTCCTGACGCACCATTCTGGCGATCTGGCTGTCTCGCAACCCGGCGACTGTTAGCTGCGCCCGCGTCACCACATCGTCCTGCCGGCGCAGCAGGGGCAGCAGCTGCTCCGGGAACGGCTGGCGGGCGTACACCCATCCCACCCTGCCGCTCCACCAGAGCTCCACCCCTTGCCAACCACCAACCTGTGGACAGCCGGGTGAGACCCTCCGCTAGCTGTGTCGATTCTCCCGACTACGGGATCTTTGACACTCCTAGTCGGTCAGAGGACGGAGAACTCGGCGGGTAGGGGTCGGCGGCCGGTGAGGGCGAGGATGACATCCGCGGCCTGGCCCCGGCCGACTCCGACACGGGCTGCCAGGGCGGCAACCTCGGCCAGTACGTCGGCGCCGAAGGTGGGTGGAGCTACCTCGGCGGCAGCGGCGATGTCGAAGCTGTGCACCACCAGCTCGAAGGTCCGGGTCGGTAGATAGGTCGACAGCCGCATCCCGCCCGCGATGGTCTCGATCACCGGGTCGCCGGCCTCCACCACCCGGGACAGGACTCGTTCCGCCAGCGTCAGGACTGAAGCCGCGATGTCGTCACCCAAGGCGGCGCCGGCCTGCCGCCCTCGTTCCGCGACGGCTGTGGGATCTGCTCTGCCTCCGGATTGCGCGGCAGCCAGAAAGTACGCCTCCGGTGAGGTGATGTCCTCTGCTGAGGCCGGCCGGTCCAGATAGCTGTCAGCCGTGACCAGGGCGCGGCTGGTGTGCCCCACCAAGGCGCGCAGGTCCCAGACCCCGAGCCCGGGCGCCTCCCAACGGTCGCCCGGCAGCCGCTCGACGAGCTCGACGAATCCCGCCGCTGCCAGCGCGTACGTCTGCCGCGGTTCCATGAGCGTCACTGGCTCGAGACGCGTTCGTACGCTGCGGCGATCAGCTCTGGCGGTGGGCCTTCCAGGATGGAGGCCTTGGCCAGGGCGTCGAGCACCACAAAGCGGAGCGTGGAGCCGCGGGTCTTCTTGTCCAACGCCATGGTGGCCAGCAGCTCATCCAGTACACCGGCCCGGTAGCTCACCGGGAGTCCCACCAGCTCCAGCGCCCGGACGTGGCGGTCCACCAACTGGGGATCCAGCCGCCCGGCCAGCCTGGACAGCTCAGCGGCGAACACCATGCCGACGCTGATCGCCTCCCCGTGCCGCCACCGGTACTTCTCGCGCCGCTCGATCGCATGCCCCAGCGTGTGGCCGTAGTTCAACAGCTCCCGACCGACCCGGGTGCCGCTGGAGGTCGACTCACGCAGATCCCCTGACACCACCGTGGCCTTCACCCGGATTGACCGTTCGATGGCCTCCCGCAGCACCGCCGAGCCGGCACTGCGAACCCCGGTCGGGTCACCCTCCACCAGACTGAGGATCTCGGGGTCGGCGATGAAGCCGCACTTGACCACCTCGCCCAGGCCACTGACCAGCTCGGCGGCCGGAAGCGATGCCAGCACATCCAGGTCGCAGAGCACCCCAGCCGGCTCATAGAAGCAGCCGACCAGGTTCTTGCCCTCGGGGGTGTTGATCCCCGTCTTGCCGCCGACTGCGGCATCGACCATGCCGAGCACGGTCGTCGGTACGGTGATCAGCCGCACCCCGCGCAGCCAGGTCGCGGCCACGAAACCGGTGAGGTCGGTGGTCGCGCCGCCGCCCAGCCCGATCACCACATCGGACCGGGTGAACCCCGCAGTGCCGAACACCGACCAGCAGGTGGCGGCCACTGCAGCCGTCTTGGCCGCCTCGGCATCCGGTACGTCGATCCGTACCGGCTCCAGACCGGCCGACGACAACTTGGCCTCCACCCGGGCGGCCACGTTGATCAGGGTGGGCGGGTGGATCACCGCCACCCGGCGCGCCCGGTCGCCGCACAGCTGGGAAAGCTGGTCCAGGACACCGTGGCCCACCAGGACCTGGTAGGGACTCTCGGCGGTGACATCGACTGCGGTCACTCCAACACCGGTGCCGTCAGCCATGGTCAGCGCCCGTCAGCTCCACGACCAGATCAACCACAGCGTCAAGGTCGTGTGCATCGGTGTCCACGGTGTCGGTGGCTAATGCGGCGTACAGCGGAGTCCGCGCAGCCAGCAGCTTGACCAGCTGGCCGCGGACGTTGCCCAGCAGCAGCGGGCGTGCCTCGTTCAGGCCCACCCGACGCGCAGCCTGACCGACGGAGACCTGCAGCCAGACCACCCGATGACCGCGGAGGGCCTCTCGGATCTCAGCGGAGGTGACCGCGCCGCCGCCCAGTGACAGGACGCCCGGCTGCCGCAGCAGCTCCAGCGTGGTAGTCACCTCGAGCGCCCGGAACGCGGGCTCGCCGTCGTCGGCGAAGATTTCCGCCACCGGTTTGCCGGCCCGGTACGCGATCACCGCATCCACGTCGTGGAAGTCCACGCCCAACCGCCGCGCGACCAGCTCCCCCACCGCCGACTTGCCCGAGCCCGGCGCGCCGACGAAGACGATGTCGGCTCCGTCGGAACCCGCCTCTGAGCCGGGGACCGCCTCCGCTCCGCCAGGGACCGCCTCGCCTCCGGCGCGCAGTTCTCCGTCGCTCACTGGGGGTGGACCTGGAGACCGCGGTCGGCCACGTGCTTCAGGTAGCCCTCGGCGTTGCGCTTGGCCTCCCCCACCGAGTCGCCACCGAACTTCTCCAGGCAGGCGTTGGCGACCACCAGGACGACCATGGCTTCGGCCACTACCCCAGCCGCGGGCACCGCGCAGACGTCTGACCGCTGGTGATGGGCAACAACCGGCTCGCCGGTGGCGGTGTCCACTGTGCGCAGGGCCCGCGGCACGGTGGCGATCGGCTTCATCGCAGCCCGGACCCTAAGCACCTCACCGGTGCTCATCCCGCCTTCGGTACCCCCGGAGCGGTGCGACGCCCGGGCAATCCCATCGAGGCCGGGGACGATCTCGTCGTGGGCCGCGCTCCCCCGGGACCTGGCCAGCTCGAAGCCGTCACCGACCTCGACTCCCTTGATCGCCTGGATGCCCATCAGCGCACCGGCCAGCTGCGCGTCCAGCCTGCGATCCCCGTGTACGTGCGACCCCAGTCCTGGCGGCAGGCCCCAGGCCAGCACCTCCACCACGCCGCCGAGGGTGTCGCCGTCCTTCTGGGCGGCCTCCACCTCGGCGACCATCGCGGCGCTGGCGTCGGGGTCGAAGCACCGTACCGGGTCGGCGTCGATAGCGGGCAGATCCTGGATGCGTGGCATCGACCCGTACGGTGCCCGAGCCCGGCCGAGCTCCGCCACGTGACTCAGCACGGTGATGCCGAAGGCCTGGTACAGGAAGTTGCTGGCGAGCCGGCCGAGAGCGACTCTGGCTGCGGTCTCCCGTGCGCTGGCCCGCTCCAGGATCGGGCGGGACTCCTCGAAGTCGTACTTCTGCATCCCGACCAGGTCGGCGTGCCCTGGCCGCGGCCGGGTCAGCGCGGCGTTGCGCGCCTGTCCAGCCAGCACCTCAGGGTCCACCGGGTCGGGCGACATCACGGTCTCCCACTTCGGCCACTCGGTGTTGCCGATCTGGACCGCGACCGGGCCACCCTGGCTCTTGCCGTGCCGGATGCCCCCGAGGATGGTCACCTGGTCTGCCTCGAACTTCATCCGGGCACCGCGGCCGAAGCCGAGCCGGCGCCGGGCCAGCGCGTCCGAGATGTCTGCGCTGGTCACCTGGACATGGGCGGGCAGCCCCTCCAGCGTTGCGACCAGGGCGGGTCCGTGCGATTCACCCGCGGTGAGCCATCTGAGCATGGGGCTCAGTCTTTCACGCGGGGCCGGCCCGGCCCAGCGCAGTTCGACCTGCAGACATCAGTACTGCCGGCTCAACCTGCCGGCCGGTCATCAGCTCCACCTGCAGCACGGCCTGTCCCACCAGCAGGTCCAGCCCGCTCAGCACCGTCCGGCCCGCAGCCTTGGCCGCCTCGGCCAGTGGCGTCGGCCACGGGTCGTAGATGGCGTCGAACACGACCGCGCCACTAGCGGCGATCTCGTCGGCGCGGTCATCCGCGGAGCCCGCCGTCACGGTGGAGACCACCAGATCTGCCACCGGCAGCGGCGCCAGCCAGTCGGCGACCTCCAGCTCGACCCCGAGCGACTCCGCCAGCGGACGCAGCCGCTCCGCCTTCGCCGGGGTACGGGCGACCACACGCACCCGGGAGGCACCCAGCCGGGCGGCCGAGACCAGCGAGGAACGAGCGGTGGCCCCAGCGCCCAGAATGGTGACCCGGTCCACCCGCTCCGCGCCGGCGCCGACCACCGCCGATACCAGCCCACCGACGTCGGTGTTGTAGACCCGGTTGCCGCCCGGGTCCAGGACCACCGTGTTGGCGGCGCCGACCAGGGCGGCCAGCTCATCCACCTTGCCCAGTCCGAGCGCGGCGACCTTGAGCGGCATGGTCAGGCTCAACCCTCGCCAGGACGGGTCCAGTCCGGCGACGAAGCCGGGCAGCTCGGGTTCGGTGACCTCGTACCGGCCATAGCTCCAGTCCAGACCGAGTTTGGCGTACGCGGACTGATGCAGCACCGGGGACAGGGAGTGCTCGATCGGGGAGCCCAGCACCGCACACCGCCGGGCCGGATCGGGCGGCGGGGCCGCACTCATCTGCACTTGCCCTTGTTTGCCTGGCACCAGGCCTGGAACTCGGCCACGTTCTTCTGATGTGCGGCGAACGTCTCGGCGAACTTGGTCTCACCCGTGTCGAGGTTGACCGTGACGAAGTACAGCCACTTGCCTGCCTCGGGGTTGGCAGCGGCCTCCAGTGCCGCCCGGCCGGGAGCCGAGATGGGTCCCGGCGGCAGACCCTCGTACCGGTAGGTGTTGTACGGGGAGTTGCTCCTCCGGTCCTTGGGCGTCGTCGTCGTGGTCTTGAGCTTCTCGGCGTAGGTCACCGTGGAGTCGAGCTCGAGATGCCTGTCCGCCGCCAGCCGGTTGTAGAGCACTCTCGCCACCCTCGGCCGGTACTTCGGGTTCGACACCTCCCGTTCGACGATGCTGGCCACGATCAGCACCTCGTACGGGGAGTACCCCAGCTTCCTCGCCCGTTCCTCCAGCCCGATGTCGGCTGCTACCCGGTTGTACTGAGCGACCATCTGTCTGAGCAGTGTGGTGGCGTTGTCCTCTGCGGTGATCTCGTACGTCTCCGGGAACAGGAACCCTTCGGGGTTGTCCTCGGCGTACTCGGGCAGGCCCAGCGACTTGGGGTTGTTCAACGCCTTGGTGAAGCTGGACTTCTTGATCTTCGTGCCCTTGACGAGCGCGTCGACCTGCGCACTGAGTCGCAGACCTTCACGAACGGTGAACTGTGAGCGGATCCGGAACTCGCCCGGGTTCATCAACACCCGCAGCGCGTCGATGGCCGGGATCTGCTTGCGGATCAGGTAGCGACCAGCCTGGATCGTGGTGGAACGCTCCTCTTGGTCCACTGCCTTCTCCCAGGCCTTGGTCGACTTGATCACATCGGCCTCGACCAGGATCTTGCCGACATCTCTGACGGAGGCGCCCTCGGGCACGGTGACCGTCGTCTGCCCCTTGCCGGAGCCGGTGTAGTCGGGCACCTCGCCGAAGGTAGCGATGAAGGAGCTGGTCTTGTCGTAGAAGAAGTACCCTCCGCCGGCCAAGACCGCGACAGCGAGGAGAACGGCCAGGCAGCCCTTGGCCCGATGAGCGGCCTCACGAGCAGGGCTCGGCTTGGTCTCCGGCTCCAACAGCGATGTCACAGCGTCTGTCTCCTTGCGGTCCACAGTGGCGTGGCGAGGTCGTAGCGTCTCGGTGTGCGCCAGCGCACCGGCCTATTCCGCCTGGTCCGGAGCCGATACTAGCTCCCCGGGCGCCTCGCCCCGTGCACGTTCGAGGTCCAGGGCGTGCTCCAAGATGGCGACCGCCGCAGCGGCGTCGATCAGGCTGCGTTGCTGCTTGACCCGCTTCCCGCTCTCAGATAACCGTCGGGAGGCCGTCACTGTGGTCAGCCGCTCATCCACCAGCCGGACCGGGACCGACTGGCCCAGAGCCCGAGCCAGGTCAACCGCCTTGGCCCGGACCTTGACCGCAGCCGGCCCTTCGCCTCCCGACAGCGACCGAGGCAGACCCACCATGACCTCCAGGGGCTGCTCGTCTCGCACCAGTGCCACCAGCTGATCCAGCTCCGTGGCACCGGCGCGGACGGTGGCCAGCGGGAACGCCAGGGTGCCGGACGGGTCGCACTTGGCGACCCCGATCCGGGCGTCGCCCCAGTCCAGGGCCAGCCGTACGCCGTTACGCGGCGCCATCGCGCTGGCCCATCCTCCGCGACCACCGACGCCCGATCGGCGCGGTCATCGCACGCTCACCGGCGCTCAGGACTGGACCCGGTGCCCGACGGCATGCTCCGCCGCGGTGAGAGCCGCCGGGATCTGGCTGGCGTCGCTGCCCCCACCCTGGGCGAGGTCGTCCCTGCCGCCACCGCGCCCACCCAAAGCCTGGCTCGCCACGGTCACCAGCTCGCCGGCCTTGAGCCCTCGGGTACGGGCTCCTTCGGTGGTGGCCACCACAACGCTCGGCTTCCCCGCCGTACCGCCGATCAGGCAGACCACAGCGGGCTGGTTCGACACCCGGTTTCGGACCTCCGTCGCCAGCGTACGCAGGTCGGCACCGGCGACACCGTCGGCGTGGTGACCGATGTAGGTCACTCCCCACATGTCGTGGGACTTCGCCAGGATCGGGTCGATGGTGGTGAGCAGGTTCTTGCTGCGCAGCGCGGCAATCTCGCGCTCGGCCTCTTTCAGCTGCGCCACCATCTTGGCTACCCGATCGCTGAGCTGGTCTGGCTGCACCTTCAGCGTGTCGGCCAGACCCATCACCAGGGCACGCTCCTTCGCCAGGTGCTGGAAGGCTTCCATCCCGACGAAGGCCTCCACCCGTCGCAGCCCAGAACCGACCGAGGACTCACTGGTGACAGCCAGCAACCCGACCTGGGACGACTGCGCCACGTGCGTGCCGGCGCACAGCTCCCGGGACCACCCCTCACCGATGTCGACCACCCGGACGATGTCGCCGTAGACCTCACCGAACAACGCCATCGCGCCGAGGGCCTTGGCATCCGCCAGCGGCATCAAGCTTGCGCTGACGCCGAGGTCGGACCGGATCGCGGTGTTGGACAGCTCCTCGATCCGGGTACGTTGCGCCTCGCTGACCGGATGGTTCCAGGAGAAGTCCAACCGCATGTAGCCGGGTCGGTTGAACGAGCCCGCCTGCAACGCGGTCGGTCCCAGGATCTCGTGCAGTGCCTCATGGATCACGTGCGTTGCGGAGTGGGCCTGGCAGGCGCCGAGGCGCCAGTTCCGGTCGACCGAGGCCTGTACGCCCTGGCCGAGGCGAACCTCACCCTCGCCGACCTTGACCTTGTGCACCACCAGCCCCTTGACCGGCCGCTGCACGTCGTACACCGCCAGGTGGGCTCCGTCCACGCTGATCGTGCCCCGGTCACCGGACTGGCCACCCGACTCGGGATAGAACGGCGTCTCCTCCAAGACGAGCTCTATGTCCTGGCCGGGCAGGGCGACCTTGCGCAGCTCGCCGTCCACCACGATGCCCCGGACCGCGGACTCCTTGGTGAGGGTCTCAAATCCCAGAAAGGGCGTCTCCCCACGGGACCGCAGCTGCGCATACACCTCGGTCGCTATCCCGGTGCCTTTCTTGGACTTGGCATCGGCCTTGGCACGTTCGCGCTGCTCGGACATGAGCGCCCGGAACCCGGCCTCGTCGACCGCCAGCCCCTGCTCCGCGGCCATCTCCAGGGTGAGGTCGATCGGGAAGCCGTAGGTGTCGTGGAGCTGGAACGCCCGCTCACCGGTCAGCGTCGCCTGCTGCTTGGCCTTGACGTCGGCGACGGCCAGGTCGAAGATCTGCGTACCGGCGGTGAGCGTGCGTCGGAACGCCTCCTCCTCCCCGTACGCGATGTCACTGATCCGGTCCCAGTCCTTCTCGACCTCAGGGTAGGACGCCTTCATCAGATCCCGGCTCACCGGCAGCAGCTCGTTCAGCACCGGTTCCTCCACGCCGAGCAGCCGCATGGAGCGGATACTGCGGCGGAGCAGCCGGCGGAGCACATAGCCGCGGGCTTCGTTGCCGGGGGTGACGCCGTCGCCGATCAGCATCAGTCCGGAGCGAACATGGTCGGCCACCACCCGCAGCCGCACGTCATCGTCGTGGTCGGTGCCGTAGCGCTTGCCCGCCATTGCCGCGGCGTGGGTGATGACCGGGAACACCTCGTCGATCTCGTAGAGGTTGTCCACCCCCTGCAGCAGGTACGCCACCCGCTCCAGGCCCATGCCGGTGTCGATGTTCTTGCGCGGCAGGTCACCGCTGGTGTCGAAGTCGTCCTTGCGGCGAACTGCGGAGAGCTCCTCCTGCATGAACACCAGGTTCCAGATCTCCAGGAACCGATCCTCATCGACCACCGGTCCGCCGTCGGGACCGTACTCCGGACCGCGGTCGATGTAGATCTCGCTGCACGGGCCTCCGGGACCGGGGATGCCCATATGCCAGTAGTTGTCCAGCAAGCCGCGGCGTTGGATCCGCTCCTCGGGCAGCCCGGCGATGTTGGCCCACAGCGCCGCGGCCTCGTCGTCGGAGTGCAGCACCGTGACCCAGACCTTGTCGGGGTCGAAGCCGAGGCCACCGGCGACCTGGGACTTGGTGATCAGCTCCCAGGCATAGCTGATCGCCTCGGCCTTGAAGTAGTCACCGAAGGAGAAGTTGCCGTTCATCTGGAAGAACGTGCCGTGCCGGGTGGTCTTGCCGACCTCTTCGATGTCGAGGGTCCGGACGCACTTCTGCACGCTGGCGGCACGCGCGAACGGCGCGGTCTCGGCACCGGTGAAGTACTGCTTGAAGGGCACCATGCCGGCGTTGACGAACAGCAGGGTGGGGTCGTTGTACAGCAGCGGGGCTGACGGGACGACTTCGTGGCCGCGGGAAGCGAAGAAGTCCAGGAAGCGACGCCGGATCTCGGCGGTGAACATGTGTGGTCCTTTGAGGATCGATGAGGAAGGGGTCAGTCGGGCAGGCCGAGCGTCTCCCGGAGTTCGGTCTCACGCTCGGCCATGGCGGCTCGGACCCGGTCGGTGAAGTCGCGGACGGAGTCGCCGATCCCGGTGGCCGACTCCGCGACCCGGTTGCCGATCGCCTGCGGTGTGGCCTGGTGCAGGTAGCCGCGAACCTTGCCGCCGACGTAGATGGTGCAGCCCACCCCGAGGACGAACCAGAAGCCTCGTCGCATGCTCAGTCCTCCTGTCGACGCAGCGACCGGCTGGCGCGCGCGCGGGCGGGACGGCGTCCCTCGCCCTTCAATGCCTTGCGAATCCCGTAGCTGAGCGCGGCGGTCTTCACCAGCGGCCCGCCCAGGGTGGCGCTGAACAAGGCAGCCAGCTGGGCAGCATTCTCGCTTACCACGGTGGCGTTGCGGCTTACCGTGGCGACGTCCTCGGTCACCAGCGCCACCTTCTCCAGCTCGGCGTTGGTGGCGCTCACCGTGCCACGCAGCTCTGTCAGGATCGGTACGGACTCGTGCCCGATATCGCGTACGGCCAGCCGCACCTCCTCCAGCACCCGACCAAGCTTGAGCATCGGGACAGCTGTCAAGGCGACCAGGGCGACGAAGGCGATGGCGGCGATGAGACCGGCGATCTCCCCTACGGACATATGGTTCCTTACCTTTTTCTGTGACTCGGGCTGTTAGCTGACTCGGGCTCCGCCGCTTGTGCAGGGACGACCTTACCGCGCCTGCCCGCGTTCTGGCTTGATAGTTGTCCGGCCGGCGCCGGAGCCGAGGATCTCCTCGATCCGGGCCAGCCGCTCCGCCATCGCGGCCTCCGCGCCGCGGGCCACCGGTCGGTAGTACACGGCGCCCAGCACCTGATCCGGCAGGTACTGCTGGGCGGCGATGCCGTGCGGGGCGTCGTGGGCGTAGGTGTAGCCCTGACCGTGGCCATGCTGCTTGGCGCCGGGATAGTGGGCGTCTCGCAGGTGCGGCGGTACCAGACCGATCTTGCCGGCCCGTACGTCGGCCAGGGCGGCGTCGATGGCCAGCACCACCGCATTCGACTTCGGCGCGACAGCGAGGGCGATGACGGCCTGTGCCAGGTTGATCCTGCCTTCCGGCATTCCGATGAAGGCCACTGCGTCGGCCGCCGCGACAGCCGTGGTGAGCGCTGTCGGGTCGGCCAGACCGATGTCTTCCGACGCGAGGATGACCAGCCGGCGGGCGATGAACCGCGGGTCCTCGCCGGCCTCGATCATCCGGGCCAGATAGTGCAGCGACGCCTGTACGTCGGAACCGCGGATGGACTTGATGAAGGCGCTGATGACGTCGTAGTGCTGGTCACCGTCACGGTCATAGCGCACCGCGGCCCGGTCCACCGCCCGCTCCACCGTCTCGGTGTCGATCTCCGTGGTGCCGACGGCCTCAGCTCCGGCAGCTGCCTCCTCCAGATAGGTGAGGCCGCGACGAGCGTCCCCGCCGGCCATCCGCAGCACGGCCGCCCGGGCCTCATCGGTGAGCGTGAACGGCTCCCCGGCGGGGATCCCGGTAGTCCCGGAAGTTCGCAGCCCTCTCTCCTCGGTCAGGGCGCGGGTCAGCAGCCCGGAGATGTCGTCGTCGGTGAGCGGCCGCAGGGTCAGCAGCAGCGACCGGGACAGCAGTGGGGAGATGACCGAGAAGCTGGGGTTCTCCGTGGTGGCGGCGATCAGGGTGACCAGTCGGTTCTCCACGGCCGGCAGCAGCACATCCTGCTGCGTTTTCGAGAACCGGTGCACCTCGTCGACGAACAGCACCGTCTGCCGACCCTGCCGGAGCTCGTTGCGGGCCTGGTCCAGTACCGCCCGTACCTCCTTGACGCCGGCGGTGACCGCCGAGATCTCGACGAACCGGCGGTCAGTCTGCCGCGACACCACGGAAGCGATGGTGGTCTTGCCCACCCCGGGCGGCCCCCACAGGAACACCGACATCGCCTCGCCGGCGGACAACCGTCGCAGCGGGGACCCCGGCGTCAGCAGATGCTGCTGCCCGACGATCTCGTCCAAAGTCCGCGGCCGCATCCGTACCGCCAGCGGTAGCCCAGCCCGGTCGGTGTCGCCCAAGCTGCCGCCACCCGCAACTGACCCCGCCGCCTGCGGTCCCATCAGGTTCCCGAAGAGGTCCTCACCCATGCCAGCACCGCCCCTTCACCCAGCCGATCCTAACCACGGCCGCTGACAGACCGCGCGTCCGGCGGGAGTGGTGAGCCGACGGCGGCCAGGTCAGGGTTCGGTCGGGCATTCCGAAGGAGCGAAGCGACTGAGGAGGGCGGGACCTGGCCGCCGTCGGCTCACCACGAACCCAGCCACGCAAATCAGCCAGCAGCAGCCGAAACGGTCGCCTCAGCAGGCCGGGCGTCCACCCCAGCCTCTTTCCGCTGCTGCGTTGTGATCGGCGCCGGAGCGTCGGTCAGCGGGTCCACCCCACCACCTGACTTCGGGAAGGCGATTACGTCGCGGATCGAGTCCGTGCCCGACAACAAGGCACAGATCCGGTCCCAACCGAAGGCGATGCCGCCGTGCGGCGGCGGCCCGTAGTTGAAGGCGTCCAGCAGGAACCCGAACTTCTCCTCGGCCTCGGCCTTGCCGAGCCCCATTACCGCGAACACCCGCTCCTGCACGTCCCGGGAGTGGATCCGGATGGAGCCACCTCCGATCTCGTTGCCGTTGCAGACGATGTCGTAGGCGTAGGCCAGCGCCGATCCGGGGTCGGTGTCGAAGGTGTCCATCGACTCCGGCTTGGGCGAGGTGAAGGCGTGGTGCACGGCGGTCCAGGCCCCCGAGCCCACGGCGACGTCCCCGCTGGCGACAGCCTGGGTGGTCGGCTCGAACAGGGGTGCGTCGACGACCCAGACGAAGGCCCAGGCGGACTCGTCAATCAGGCCGACCTTGCGGCCGATCTCCAACCGGGTGGCCCCCAGCAGCGCCTGAGCGCTGGCGCGAGGGCCCGCGGCGAAGAAAACGCAGTCACCGGGCTTGGCGCCGACCCTCGCGACCAGACCGGCTCGCTCAGTCTCGGACAGGTTCTTGGCCACCGGTCCGCTCAGCTCACCGTCCTCGCCGACAAGCACGTACGCCAGCCCGCGGTGCCCGCGCTGCTTGGCGAAGTCCTGCCACGCATCCAGCTGCTTGCGGGGTTGCGCAGCGCCACCGGGCATGATGACGGCGCCGACGTACGGGGCCTGGAAGACCCGGAACGGCGTGTCGGAGAAGTAGTCGGTGCACTCGGTGAGCTCGAGGCCGAAGCGCAGGTCGGGC
>CADCUO010000097.1 GCA_902805915.1 uncultured Propionibacteriaceae bacterium
CAGTGACATACTTGCGGCCCTCCCCGTGCACGACCACCTGGCTGATGTAGGGGCAGGCCGCCTTGAGCGTGCCCTCCACCTTCTGCGGGGCGACGTACTTGCCGCCGGAGGTCTTGATCAAGTCCTTCTTGCGGTCGGTGATCCGCAGGTAGCCCATCTCGTCGAGCTCACCGATGTCGCCGGTGGAGACCCAGCCGTCGGGAGAGAGCACCTCGGCGGTCATATCCGGCTGGTTGTGGTAGCCGGCCATCACGGCTGGGCCCTTGATCAAGATTTCGCCATCGTCGGCGATCTTGATCTGTGTTCCCGGTAGGGGAGGGCCCACCGTCCCGAACCGAGGAGTACGAGGGCTGTTGAAGCAGCTGGCCGCACTGGTCTCGGTCAGGCCGTATCCTTCGAGGACCAGCAGGCCAGCGGCGTAGAACCACTCCTGAACTTCGCGGTTCAGGGCTGCTGACCCGGATACGAAGAACCGGATGCGGCCGCCCATCCGGTCCTTGATCTTGCTGAAGACGAGCTTGTCGGCGATCTTGTACTGGGCTGCGAGCGGTCCACTGAGCTCCTTGCCTGCCAGCCTGACCGGGCTCGCCTTGCGACCGACGCTGAACGCCCAGTCGAAGATCTTCCCCTTGACGCCGTGTGCCGCGCCCATCATCACCTTGGCCCGCACCTTCTCGAAGATACGGGGGGCACCGGCCATGAACGTGGGCTGGACCACTGACAGGTTCTCAACGATCTTGTCGACGTTCCCGTCCACGGCGGTGGCGAAGCCGATGCGCAGCTGTATGGCCAGCAGCGCCTTGCCGAACACGTGCGACAGCGGTAGCCACAGGTACTGAAGATCGTTGCGTTCGATGATGTCGATCTCTTCGACCGCCACGCCCTCGTAGGTCCAGGCGTCATGCAGCAGCCGGACACCCTTCGGCCGGCCAGTCGTGCCGGAGGTGTAGATCAAGGTCGAGAGGTGATGCGGACCCACAGCAGCGACCGCTTGGTCCACTGCGTCGGGATGGGCGGCCAGGTACTCCCGGCCACGAGACTCCAACTGTGCCCAGTCATGGACCTTCTCATGGTCAACGTGTCCACTGATCAACACGATGGTGCTGACGTGAGGCAGGTCGTCGAGATGGTCCAGCACCTTGGCTACCTGCAGCTCGTCTTCGGCGAAGATGACCTTGGCGCCGGAGTCACTCAGGATGTAGGCGACGTCCTCATGCTGGGTGGTGGGATAGATCGTGGTGGTAGCACCGCCAGCGCACATCACTGCCAGGTCAGCCAGGATCCACTCGATCCGGGTCCCGGATGCGATCGCGGCCCGGTCCTCGCGCTCAATGCCCAACGACAGCAGGCCTGCGGCGAGCACGAAGACCCGGTCCTTGGTATCTGCCCAGCTGAGGGACACCCAGCGACCGTCCTGAAGATACCTGAACGCCTCCCGCTGCCCGGAGGCTCCGACCTGGTCCAGCAGCATGGCTCCGACCGAGGCCGGGCGCATCACAAGCCGCTCTTCTACCGACTCTGACATCACAGCTCCCACCACTAGATCCCGATCATGGACCCTATCGCAGCCGAAAGCCAGCCTGGTCCTTCGATCGCCTACCTGCCAGCCTAGCCAACCTCAGGCTCGCAGCACTGCCGCTGTGACACTCTGCGGGCGAAGATCCCGTGTCAGGAGAGCCGCTGCAAGATCACAGCCATCCCCTGGCCACCTCCCACGCACATCGTCTCCAGGCCGAACTCGGCGTCGCGGTGCCGCATCGCGTTCAGCAGTGTGGTCATGATCCGGGCGCCGGTGGACCCGAAGGGGTGGCCCAGGGCGATCGCACCCCCGTGCACGTTGAGCCTGTCGATGTCGACCCCGAGTTCGCGGTAGGACCCGATCACCTGCACCGCGAACGCCTCGTTGATCTCGACCAGGTCCATGTCGTCGATGGTCATACCTGCGCGAGCCAGCGCCCGTCTCGACGCCTCCACTGGGCCAAGCCCCATCACCTCCGGGCTGAGCGCGCTGACTCCCGTGGCCACGATTCTGGCCAGTGGGGTCAGTCCTGACCGGGCAGCCCGGCTGTCGCTCATGATCACGACCGCCGCGGCACCGTCGTTGAGTGCGCAGCAGTTGCCGGCGGTGACCGTACCCTCGGCTCGAAACACCGGCCGCAGCCCGGAGATCGCAGCCAGAGTGGTGCCGGGGCGGGGTCCGTCATCGGTGCTCACCACGGTGCCGTCGGGCAAGGTCACGGGCGCAATCTCACGGGCGAAGATGCCGTCGGCAATGGCTTGTGTGGCCAGGTTCTGGGACCGTACGCCGAACTCGTCCTGCTCCGACCGGGAGATTCCGAGAGAGGTGGCCACGTTCTCGGCAGTCTGACCCATAGCGATGTAGATGTCTGGAAGCTCTCCGTGCAGTCGGGGATCCTGCCAAACTGTGTTGCTCTGCGCGGTCGCCGCCGTACGGGCCTGCGCGCCGGCGAAGACCGGGTTCTCGGTGCCACCGGCCTCCACTCCGGCGGAGCCGAAGTTCCGGTACCGCGACACGCACTCCACACCCGCAGACACGAAAGCCTCGCCCTCGCCGGACTTGATGGCGTGGAATGCCATCCGGGCGGTCTGCACGCTAGAGGCGCAGAAGCGGTTGATGGTGGCTGCCGGCACGCCGTCCAGACCGAGCTGTACCGCCACCCGGCGCGCCATGTTCCCACCGTGCTCGTCGCGTGGCTCGGCGCACCCGAGGTAGATATCGTCCAGGGTGGCCGGGTCGAAACCGTCCAGCTTGGCCAGTGCCGCGCCGATCACTCCGGCAGCCAGATCATCGGGCCGGACCTCGACCAGGGACCCCTTGCGTGCCCGTCCTATCGGGGTACGAGCGGCGGCGACGATCACGGCTTCAGGCATCGAACTTCCTTGGGGTCCAGGTATGTGCCGACGCCGAGGTCACAGGCCCAGATCACGCCCGATGAGCTCCTTCATGATCTCGTTGGACCCCGCCCAGATCTTGGCCACCCGGGCGTCGGACCAGGCCCGGGCCACCCGGTACTCGTTCATGCAGCCTTACCCGCCGTAGAGCTGGACACACCCGTCCAGAACCTCGTTCTGTACCTGCGCGCTCCACCACTTTGCCTTGGCGGCATCGACCGCGGACAGCGTGCCGGTAGTGTGCTGGGCGACGCATGCGTCGACGAAGGCCTGCGCGACCTCACAGCTGGTCACCATCTCCGCCAGCTTGAACTTGTTGGCGCCGAGGCTACCGATCGGCTGACCGAAAGCCTTGCGTTGCTTGGCGTAGTCGAGGGTCTCGGCCAGGATCTGCCGGACGTGGGCGAGGTTGTTGACCGCCGACCCCAACCGCTCAACGACCAGTCGCTGCATCATGTAGCCGAAGCCGTGGTCAACCTCGCCGATCACGTTGTCGTCCGGCACAGCGACGTCAGCGAAGAACAGCTCGGCGGTGTCGGCCTCAGGCTGACCGACCTTGTCCAGCTTGCGACCACGCTCGAACCCGGGCATCCCGGCTTCGACGGCGAACAACGTGATGCCGTGGGCCTTCTTCTCGGGACTGGTCCGGGCAGCCACGACCACCAGGTCCGCGCAGTAGCCATTGGTGATGAAGGTCTTGGTGCCGTTGAGAATCCACCCATTGCCGCTGCGGACCGCGGTGGTGCGCAATGCTGCCAGATCTGATCCGCCCGACGGCTCCGTCATGGCAATCGCTGTGATCAGCTCTCCGCTGCAGAACTTCGGCAGCCAGCGTCGTTTCTGCTCCTCGGTGCACAGCTCGACCAGATAGGGCGCCACGCAGTCACAGTGGATGCCGACACAGGAGGAGTAGGCGAAGGCCAGCTTGGCCAGCTCCTCGGCAAGCACCAGAGAGAAGCGGGGGTCGTTGACCCCTGCGCCGCCGTACTCGGCCGGGATGTTGAGCCCGAGGAAGTCGTGCTTGCCCAGCGCCAGCCACATCTCCCGACCGAACTCGTGGTTGGCGATGTGCTTCTCCTGGTTTGGACGCAGCTCGCGGTCGACGAACGTCCGACAGCTAGCCCGAAAGACCTCGTGATCCTCCTCGAATACCGTCCGCTTCATCGTGCAGCGTCTCCTTGTTACTCACCAGTAGGTCATTCCAGCGTACATCCGAAATGTCCCACTGGAGCGGAAGAATCTGCGCGGTTGGCTAACACAATTGAACAGTCAACTGCCAGCGATATCCTCGTTCCTATGCAGCAGACCGCCCCGCCACGGTGGCTCAGCCCAGAGCAGCAGCGGGTGTGGCGCGCCTATCTGCTCGGCAGCGCCCGGCTCTCAGAGAAGCTGGACGCCGATCTTCGCCAGTTCGGTATCGACCTGGCCGAGTACGAGATTCTGGTCTGTCTGGAGGAGGCACCTGAGCAGCGGATCCGGATGTCGGAGCTGGCTCAGGCCGTACACCAGTCACGGTCCCGGTTGACCCACACAGTCGCCCGGATGGAGAAGGACGGGCTCGTAGTCCGCCGCACCTGCCCGACGGATCGACGCGGTGTCTGGGCCGAGCTGACCCCAGCCGGGTTCGACCTGCTGGTCAAGGCGGCGCCCAGCCACGTGGACGCCGTTCGCCGCAACTTCCTTGACCCGGTGGGGTCGTCTGACTACGCCGCCATCGGTCGCGCGTTCGACGCCGTGCTGGGTGTCGAGGATGACTGAGCTGGCTGCTGAGTCCGGCCGCTACCCGGCGGCTGACCAGCCTGTGGCTGCGGAAGGGCCCATGCCGGACCACTGGCTAGCATTCTCAGTGCCCATGAACTCAACGCGCCCATGATCAGTTCCATTGCCATCTCCTCTGGCGCCGCCGAGCTCCGCCTCCAGCTGAAGCGCCATGGGGTCGGCCACGTGCTTGACACCACCAAGCTGACCCGCGCGATGTACTCCTCCGACGCGTCCCTCTATCGCGTCGTCCCCCAGGCTGTGGCCTACCCGCGCGACGTCGAAGACACGTTGGCCGTGCTGGACGCCGCGCGAGCAGTCGGAATGCCGGTGACCACCCGAGGCGCGGGTACCTCGTGTGCTGGCAACGCCGTGGGTCCCGGGTTGATCCTGGACACGGCTCGCTACCTCACCCGGATTGGCACCCTTGACCCGGAGGCCCGGACCGCGGTGATTCAGCCCGGCGTGGTGCAGGCGTCGCTGCAGGCCGCTGCGGCACCGTACGGGCTGCGGTTCGGACCGGACCCCTCCACTCACAACCGCTGCACCATCGGCGGCATGATCGGCAACAACGCCTGCGGCCCGCGCGCGCTGGGGTTCGGGAAGACCGCGGACAACGTGGTGGCGTTGGACGTGGTGACCGGGTCAGGCGAACGGATGGTGATGGACGGAACCACCCGGGCCGATGACTTCGCCAGCCTGCACGCGCTGTCGGGAGTGGTGAGCAGCCACCTGGGCACGATTCGTACCGAGTTCGGCCGCTTCGGCCGCCAGGTGTCGGGCTACAGCATGGAGCATCTGCTGCCCGAGAACCGGTTCAACGTCGCCAAGTTCCTGGCCGGCACCGAAGGCACGCTGGCGGTCATCCTGGGCGCAACCGTTCGACTGGTGGCAGACGCCCCGTACAAGGTGATGGTCGCGTTGGGCTACCCGACCATGCCAGACGCGGCTGATGCCGCACCCGTGATCTTAAAGCACTCCCCGACTGCGTGTGAGGGGATCGACCGGCGCATCGTGGACGTGGTGCGCCGCTCCAAGGGTGACGCCGCGGTGCCGCCACTGCCCCGGGGCGACGGCTGGGTGCTGGTGGAGCTGGTGGGCGACGACCCGGCGGAGGTACGCCAGCGGGCCGACGCGCTGTTGGCCGACACCCTGTTGACCGACGGCGGAGCGCTGGACGGCTGGGTGGTGGACCACCCGGCCCAGGCGCTCGCGCTGTGGCAGATCCGCGAG
Organism: uncultured Propionibacteriaceae bacterium; assembly: GCA_902805915.1. Classification (GTDB taxonomy): domain Bacteria; phylum Actinomycetota; class Actinomycetes; order Propionibacteriales; family Propionibacteriaceae; genus Microlunatus. Next base: position 5,905 of record CADCUO010000097.1, read on the forward strand.
GACGGAGCAGGGCTGGCCGGGGTCAGCCTGTCCAGGCCGGCCTACCCCGGGTGGGAGGACTCGGCGGTCCCGCCGGAGCACCTGGGTGCCTACCTTCGCGATCTTGACGCCCTGTTGGCCGACCACGGCCTGGACGGGCTGCCGTACGGGCACTTCGGCGACGGGTGCGTTCATCTTCGGATCGACTTCCCGCTGACCGAGGCGGGCGGCAGCAGCATCTATCGCTCGTTCGTGGAGAAGGCCGCTTCCCTGGTCGCCGGTTACGGCGGCTCCATGTCCGGCGAGCACGGTGACGGCCGGGCACGTTCCGGGCTGCTGTCAGCGATGTACTCCGCTGAGGCGATCAACATCTTCGGTGAGGTCAAGGCCGCGTTCGATCCGGACAACCTGCTGAACCCCGGCGTTCTGGTCGACCCCCGGCCGGTCGACGCCGACCTGCGGGCGGTGGCGATCAAGGACACCAGCCACTTCGCTGCCGCGGTGCACAACTGCTCCGGCGTCGGCAAGTGCCTGGCCAACACCACCCCGGGACTGGGGGTGATGTGCCCCTCGTACCAGGCGACGCGGGAGGAGAAGGACTCCACCCGCGGCCGCGCTCGGGTGCTGCAGGAGATGATCAACGGTGAGGTGATCCAGCTCGGCTGGAAATCCCCCGCAGTGCATCAGGCGCTGGACCTTTGCCTGTCCTGCAAAGGGTGTGCCCGCGACTGCCCGACCGGGATCGACATGGCGGCGTACAAGGCCAAGGTTCTCGACCACACCTACCGCGGCAAGATCCGCCCGCGCAGCCACTACGCGCTCGGCTGGCTGCCGCGTTGGGGTCGGATGATCACCAAGGTGCCCGGGTTGTCTTCGTTAATCAACTTCTCCACCGGGACGCCGGGACTCCGCTCGATCGTGCGCTGGAGTGCCGGGGTGGACCAGCGCAGGTCGCTGCCCAGCTTCGCGGGTCGTGCCGCCAGCCGCCGGGTGGAGCTTGAGCCACGGCAGGGAGAGCCGGTCGTCATCTGGGTCGACTCGTTCTCAGAGTCATTCACCGGCAACGGCGTCGAGGCTGTTGTCGCGGTGCTGAAGGGCGCGGGCTACGCGCCGCAGTTCCTGGAACGGTCTGCCTGTTGTGGTCTGACCTGGATCAGCACCGGCCAGCTCGACGGCGCCCGGCGGCAGCTGCGCGCGAGCCTCGACCTGTTGCATCCCCACGTCGTCGCCGGTACGCCGATCGTCGGTTTGGAGCCATCCTGCCTGGCGGTCTGGCGTAGCGACGCACCCGAGCTGCTCGACGATCCGCGAGTCGCCGAGGTCGCGGCCGGGGTGTTCACCTTGGCCGAGCTGTTGCAGCGCACCGAAGACTGGCAGGCACCAGACCTGTCGGGCGTGGAGCTGGTCGCCCAGCCACACTGTCACCATGCCTCGGTCATCGGCTGGCAGGCCGACGCCGCCCTGCTCAAGGCGAGCGGGGCCTCGGTCACCACCGTCGGCGGCTGCTGCGGGCTGGCTGGGAACTTCGGGGTCGAGAAGGGCCATTACGACGTGTCGGTCAAGGTCGCCGAGCACGACCTGCTGCCGGCGGTCGAGGCACACCCCGACGCAATCGTGCTGGCTGACGGTTTCTCCTGCCGGACGCAGCTGGCCGAGCTTGCCGGCCGGGAGGCCATCACGCTGGCAGAGCTGCTGGCGCAGTCCAGCCGGGGCTAGAGCGCGGAGACGTCCTCCGGGGTGGCCTCGTGGCCGGAATTGCCTCTGCTGCGCTCCTGCTGCTTCAACCGGGCTTCATACAGGTGCCGACGTCCGTCCACGAGCTGGTCCCGGGCGTCCTTCTCCAGCGTGCGGAACAGCTCCCAGTAGTTGTCGTCATAGTCCTCAACGATCTGGAAGGTCCAACGCCCGGCGAGTACGTTGCGACCGACCAGGTCCCGCTCAAGGGTCTCGGCGATCGCGTCGTGGCCGGCCGCCCGGAGCGACGTCACCGCCTCACTCAACTTGATGTCGGCTGCGCCGGTCAGCTGGTGGAAGGCGTACAGGTGTCCCCGGGCTTGGTCAACCGTCTCCAGCGCCTCGGACAGTTGGCCCAGCGCGCCTACCGTCTCGTCACTGACCCCGTGAGGGGTGGTGTGGGTCGGGTCGGGTAGGTCCTCGCTGGGAACGTGTGCACTCATGGTCAGGGGCCGAGATCAGCCGCGGGTGAGGCGGCGGTGGGTGGCGCGGTGCGGGCGGGCAGCCTCGGCGCCAAGGCGGCTGATCTTGTTTGCCTCGTAGTCGGCGAAGTTGCCCTCGAACCAGAACCACTGAGCTTGGTTCTCGACGTCGCCCTCCCAGGCCAGGATGTGGGTGGCGACCCGGTCGAGGAACCAGCGGTCGTGGGAGATGACCACCGCACAGCCCGGGAACTCCAGCAGGGCGTCCTCGAGTGACTGCAGGGTTTCAACATCCAGGTCGTTGGTCGGCTCATCCAGCAGCAGCGTGTTGCCGCCCATCTTGAGGGTGAGCGCCAGGTTCAGCCGGTTGCGTTCCCCACCCGACAACACTCCGGCGGGCTTCTGCTGGTCCGGGCCCTTGAAGCCGAAGGAGGCTACGTAGGCGCGGGACGGGACCTCGAAGTTGGCGACCTTGATGAAGTCCAGGCCATCGGACACCACCTCCCAGACATTCTTCTTGGGGTCCAGGCCGGACCTGCTCTGATCGGTGTAGGAGATCTTCACGGTCTCACCCACCTTCAACTCACCCTTGTCCGGCGTCTCCTCACCGACGATCATCCGGAACAGGGTCGACTTGCCTACCCCGTTGGGGCCGACCACGCCGACGATGCCGGCACGTGGCAGGGAGAAGCTCAGACCGTCGAACAGCAACCGGTCGCCGAAGCCCTTGACCAGGTTGTCGGCGTCGAGCACCTGGCTGCCCAGCCGCGGACCGGTTGGGATGTTGATCTCCTCGAAGTCCAGCTTGCGGTTGCGGTCTGCCTCCAGCGCCAGCTCCTCGTAACGGGCCAGCCGCGCACGGTTCTTCGCCTGGCGGGCCTTCGGGCTGGAGCGGACCCAGTCCAGCTCGCGTTCCAAGATCTTCGCGCGCTTGGCGTCCTTGCGGCCTTCCAGCTGCAGCCGGGACCGCTTGGTCTCCAGGTAGGTGGAGTAGTTGCCTTCGTAGGGGTGGGTACGTCCCCGGTCAAGTTCGAGGATCCACTCCGCCACGTTGTCGAGGAAGTACCGGTCGTGGGTGACGGCGAGGACAGCGCCGGAGTAGCTCTTGAGATGGCCTTCCAGCCAGTGCACCGACTCGGCGTCCAAGTGGTTGGTCGGCTCGTCGAGGAGCAGCAGGTCGGGTTGCTGCAGCAGCAGCTTGCAGAGGGCGACCCGGCGACGCTCACCGCCGGACAAGACGTCGACGATTGCGTCCGGCGGCGGGCACCGCAGTGCGTCCATCGCCTGGTCGAGCTGGGAGTCGATCTCCCAGGCGTCGCGGTGGTCCAGCTCGGTCTGCAGGTCGCCCATCTCCGCCATCAGGGCATCGAAGTCGGCATCCGGGTCGGCCATGGCTGCGGCGACCTCGTTGTAGCGGTTGACCAGGGCCTTGGTCTCGGCCACGCCCTCCTCGATGTTCTCCAGGACGGTCTTGCCTTCGGTGAGCGGCGGCTCCTGCAACAAGATCCCGACGGTGGCCTGCTTGGCCAACCGGGCTTCGCCGTTGTTCGCCGTCTCCAGCCCGGCCATCAGCTTCAGCAGCGTCGACTTGCCGGTCCCGTTCGGCCCGACAACGCCGATCTTGGCTCCCGGAAGGAAGTCAAGGGTGACGTTGTCCAAGACGACCTTGTCGCCGAGAGCCTTACGCACGTTGTGCATCGAGAAGATGAACTCAGCCATTCACTCAAACCTTTGCCTTGATCCAGCACCGGCAGGTGTTGGCCAGCGCGCGACTAAACCTATAGGTCACGCGCCGCCTACCCAAACGGTGACCGACCCTCGGCCAGGCGTGCGGCGCCACGTCTGAAGGCACCGTGGTGAGGCTAGCGGTCAGGGGTAGAAGGTCTCCCCGGCCAGCAGCATTGCGGTGAACTTGTCGAACCGGTTCTTTCTGGTGGCGGGACGCACTGCCGTCTTCAGCCGGAACAGCAAGGCGTACCTGTTCTGGGAGCTGAGACTGGCGAAGAACTCAGCTGCCTCGGGGTGCGCATCCAGAAAGGCCTGGAGGTCCTCAGGCACCTCGATGCTGGCCGAGCCCTCGTACGCGGCGTCCCAGTATCCGGCAGCCTTGGCCCGCTCGATCGCCGCCAAGCCGGACGGCCTCATCCGTCCCGCCGCAACCAGCGCTTCTGCCTTGTCGACATTGATCTTGGACCAGATCGAGCGTGCCTTGCGTGGGCTGAACCGTTGCAGGTACCAGTCATCGTCCCAGCGCAACGTCTGACCATCGACCCAGCCGAAGCACAGCGCTGCGTCGACGGCGTCGGCGTAGGTCACCGACGACACGGGGTTTCCGCGCTTGGCCAGCTTGAGCCAGAGTGCTGAGACCGTCTCGTGATGGTTCTCCAGCCACTCTTCGAAGGCGGCCTGGGTTTCGAATGGCAGCACCTGATGCCCATCCTTGGCGTGCTGTTCAGCCACCTGCATCACTCCCGCCCGGTCCGACTAGCAGATCAATCTAGTGGCTGAGACACGAGTGGGAGTCGGTGGCGGCCAGGAAGGGTGCCGAGCGTCCGGACCGCCCCCGGGGTACGGTCCGGCAATCGGCTTCCGGAGGTGGTCAGGCCGCTTTCCGGGTTCGCTCCCCCGCTTTCGCGCTGACCTGGTCGCGAGTCGTCCCCGCGTCCGGCGTCGCGGACGTGCGGTCCGCCGTCTTCTCCTCGGTGACGGTCCGTTGCTCGGCGACCGCTTCGCCGTCGACCGGCTGCCGCTCGACGGCGTCGATGAGCTCATGCAGCTCACTGGTGTCCTCGACCGGCTGCTGCCGGTCTAGCTTGCGGAAGGCGCTGGTCCCGCGGGTCAGGTCATGACCAATGACCTGCGCCTCCAGCACGGTCCGCTCGTACGACACCCCGTCGCGTTCCCACACCTGCGTTCGCAGCTTGCCCGATACCATCACGGCATCGCCTTTGGCGATGCTGGCGGCCGCGTTCTCGGCCAGCGTGCGGAAGCACGTCACCGTGAGCCAGGTCGTCTCGCCGTCGGTCCAGCCACCGGGCCGCCAGACCCGCGGTGTGCATGCCAGCCGAAAGCTTGCTGTGGCCGTCTTGTTGTTGCGGTACTCGATCTCGCCGCCGACCCAGCCGCTCATCGTCACCAGTGCTTCCATCGCAAACCCTCCTCATCACCCATCCCTGTCTTGGGATGCCTGTGCGGGAAGGTTCCGCCGTTGCTGGCCTAACCTGCGCCTAGTCCCATCACCTGTGGACGGTGGGATGAGTAGGGCCGCTGGTTGTGGACCGTCAGGTAATCCGGTTCAGCGCAGTCCGGGCGGCCTCGTACCGCTCTATCTCGCCCTCCACCCCAGCCAGGACCTGCTCTCGCGTGACTTGCCTGATGGCGCTGTTGAGGGCCTGGCGGGCTTGGGCGGAGCGCCGACGAGCGCCTATCTCGACCCCGATCCGGCTGAGACCTGCCAGCAGCAGGCCGGCGAGCACTCCGCCGACCGTCAGCACGGTGGGCGCCGGGATTCCCCACCAGGTCACCCTCGGCAACGGGGGCAGCTGGAGGTACACCAGCACAAATGCCGCTCCCAGCCAGACCAGTCCAGCGACCACAGCGGCGACCAGTAACCACTGCACCACCCGGACCAGGTGCCACCAGCGGCGATGGCGGTCCAGGTCGAGGTCGGTAGTTGCCACCGCGCGGTCCAAGGCGTCGGGTAGCGCAGCCGCGTTCGTCCGGGCTGCGGCCCTGATGGTGTCTGCCCAGCCGCGGGTCAGCCCTTCCGATGCGTCGTCGGCTAGGGCCCGGAGGGCACTGTCCACCCGGGCCTTCGGCACGCCGGAAGCGCTCGGCAAGGAGGTTCGGCCGACCGGACCGGTGTCCAGGGCCGACTGCTGCTTGCCGGCCCGGAGCTGACCCAGCCGCAGCCGCCGCAGGGGGTCCGGTTTGAACTTCGCCATCCAGGACAGGACTGGCCACCCCGTGGCCAGGGCACCACGCAGCCGCCAGGCGTTACCGACGGCCTCGGTTACCACCGGCACAGCTGCGGCCTCGGCGAGCGCTGTGTTGAGACGGTCCACCGACTGCCGGGACACTGGTGCCGCCGGCGCTGTACCTGAGGCGGCCGCCAGTGCCTGTGCCGCCGCTGACACGTCAGCCGCCAACCGACGCGCAGCGAGCTTCTTGTCAGCCACCCGGGCAGCCAACCTGCGGCGCAGCTGCTCGACTCCCTCCCCGGTCGCGGCCGATACCGCCATCACCTCGACCCGCTCCAAGTTCTCGGAGGCGAGCAGCCTGCGGAGGTCCTTCAGGCATTGGTCACGCTGCTGCGGCGACAGCAGGTCCACCTGGTTCATCACCACCATCATCACTTCGGCGTGCTGGGCCAGCGGCTTCAGATAGCGGTTGTGCAGCGCCGCGTCGGCATACTTCTGCGGATCCACCACCCAGACCAGCATGTCGACCAGCTTGACCAGCCGGTCGACCTCCAGCTGGTGGGCCGTCTCGGTCGAGTCGTGGTCGGGCAGGTCCAGAAGGACCAGACCGTCCAGCGCAGCTGCCATGGACGGGTCGCGCTCCAGGGCGTGCCGCCGTGGGATCTCCAACCAGTCCAGGAGCTCCTCCGCGGAGTCGTCACCCCAGCTGCAGGCCAACGCATGGGAGGTGGTCGGGCGCCGTACCCCGACCGTGGCCTGGTCGGTGCCGCTGATCGCGTTGAACGTGCTGGACTTGCCTGATCCCGTTGCCCCAGCCAGTGCGACCACTGTCGCGTCGCCCGAGACAGCCAGCCGCCGGTCGGCCTGTTGGATGACGCGCCGAGCCTCGGCAACGACGGCATCGTCAACCCGGCCCTTGCACAGGTCAGCGGCCTTGTCCAGCAGTCGTACCTGTTCCACCAGCCGAGCGGTCGGATCCTTCCGCGCCATCAGCGACGGTCCCTGCGGTCGGTCGAGTCCTCGTTCGGCACCTCGATGAGCTCTGCGTCCACGATGTCGCTCACCGGGTCGGTCTGCAGCGCCCGGTCGATGTCCACCTGCCGTACCGCGGGTGCCTCCAGCTCCAGCCGGTTTTCCCGGCCCAGCGCCGGGGGTGCTGGTGCTGCCCGCGTCGGCAGCCCACCAGCGCGCGCCTGTTCCACCGACCGCGCAACGCTCCGCAGCCGGGCGGCCTGGTCCGGGTCGACCTGTAGGGCGTCCAGCACGGCGTGGTAGCGGATCAGCTCAGCCGCCATCAGTGCTTCCACTCGGGCATCCAGGTCCTGCTTGGCGGTCTCCGCCAATCGTCGTACGGCCTGGTCACCGAACACTGCCTCCAACACTCGCTGAGCAAGCACCGCCGTACCGCCGGCCACGCCCACCTCGGCACCAACCAACCCGCCGGTGTGCGCGAAGACGACGATCATCAGGGCCACGCCGACGCCATTGACACCCAGGGCGAGGAAGCGAGCCTGGGACCGCTTGCCCATGCCTTCGTCCGCGACCAGGTCCAAGACGGCTCCCTGCCAGTCCCGGATCGCCCGCGCCGCCGCCGCCGGGAAGCCGGCTGAGGCGTGGGACAGATCCTCCCGGCGCTGCCCGAGCAGATACCGGCCGGCGGCGTTGGCCCGCCAGGATGCCTCCGCTCGCTCCGCTGCCGCTTCGGCTTCCTCCCGCATCAAGGCTTCCAAGTTGGACTCAACTGCCACCACAACGTTGGTTGCGGCGGCCGGCTCACCCTTGAACGCAGCCACCACCCGGTCGCGGAGCCAACTGATCTTCTGCTCCAGCGCTCGGAAGAACTCACCGGTACCCACGAACTCGTGCCAGCGGGCCAGCACCTCCCCGCGAAGCAGCGTGCCGTCCTGAGTTTGAACGACTACCGTCCGGGCCGCCTCGGCGTAGGAGTGGTCTACGTCGGCGCGCAGCCGGGCGATCGCCTCCGCCTGCTCGTCCACCGCTTGCGCTAGCGGGTGGGTGCGCGCCGCCAGCGACCCGATGGCGCCGTCGAGGGTGCGTTGCACCACCTCGGCGCGGCTGGCCTGGTCTCGGGCCAGGGTGGCCAACCATCCCCGGATGGGCTGGACGGCGGCCGGAGGTAGCAGACCTTGCGCGTCCACGGAGGTTTCTGGGACCGCGAACAGCGGCGAGCTGGCCAGACCACGCTCGCTCATCATCTGCCCAAGGTGCGGCGGCACATCCCCCATGGCCCGTGGCGGAACGCGGTCCAGTACGACAGCGACTGCGGCGCTGCGTTCCGCCGCCGACAGCAAAAAGTCCCAGGGCACCGCATCGGCGTACCGGGCGGCTGAGGTGACGAACAGCCACAGGTCAGCCGCCGCCAGCAGCTGAGCTGCCAAGATTCGGTTCTCGGCCACGACCGAGTCGATGTCGGGTGCATCCAGAATCGCCAGACCAGCCGGGATGGAGTCGTCGGTCACCAGCTGCAAGGAGTGGGAGTCATTGGTCGAGCCCGAGGAACGCGCCAGCCCGGGCAAGATCCGGTCGTCGGCGAACCAGTGCGCGTCCAGTGGGTGATGCACCAGGACGGGCGCCCGAGTCGTCGGGCGGATGACGCCAGGTTCGCTGACCCGGCGACCCACCAGCGAGTTCACCAAGGTGGACTTTCCGGCGCCTGTGGAGCCACCGACGACAGCGAGCAGTGGGGCGTCGATGGTCGCCAGTCGGGGCAGCACATAGTCGTCGAGCTGGCTGGTGATCTGGCCGACCACCTGCTGCTGTTCGGCTGCATGCGGCAATGGCAGCGGGAGCCGGACCGGCGCGACCGCGGCTCGTAGGTCAACTAGGGCAGACTCCAGCGGCGACAGTTGCCTGCCCGTCATCTGCGGCTCCTACTGGCCAGGAGGTTTCCAGCTCGGGTCAACCTCGGAGTACTGAGTAGCAGTGTGCCCTAAAGGAGCGGTTCCTAACGGCGGCGGGGCCGGCAGCTGCGCCGGCGCCGGGAAGTTGCCGCCGATCCCGGCGGGCCCGGGATAGCTGGCGGGGGCATAGGCGGGGGCCTGGACGGCCCGCTTCCGCCCGAAGGCCGGCCGCTGAAGCTTGGGGTACGGCGCCCGTCCTTCGGTGTGGACGATCGCTAAGGGTCGCAGCGTGCGGGCCTTCGCCAGCAACACCTTCTCCCGTTCCAGGCCGGCCGTGTCCACCAGGCCACGTGTCATCGCATCCCGCAAGTAGGCCAGCTCGGTCATTGCGCGCTGGAAGGAGATGGTGGCGAAGAAGACGTCGCGGCCGGTGAGCAACGCGTGCCACAGACACTTGGTGCGCATCCGCAGCGCGGACAGATTGACCGGGTCCGTGTCGGGCAGCCAGCCGAGCCGAACGTAGTCGACGAGCCGCTCGCGGATGACCCGGCCCTCCCGAAACAGCTGCCGGACAATGAAGATGATCATCCCGATCACCATTGGTACGGCGACAAGAAGATAGACCAAGAGCAGCTGCCGCCCGGTGACGAAGGTTGCTGTCGCGTTGAAGATCATGTGCAGCAGCGCTGCCGCGCAGAAACCGACGAGCGGCGCGACGATGCGGACAACCTTGCTGCGAGACCGCAGCGCCACGGCCAGCCCGATGCCTGTCATGGCGGTGAAGAGTGGGTGGCCAAAGAAGGTCAGCAGCCCTCGAAGTACGAACAGTGACTGCAGCGCCTCGAGCGGGGGGACCTCCCCGAAGGTCTGCGCCGCGTACCGGTACGCCCGCCCGTAGTACAAGATGTTCTCTACGAAGGCGAAGGCGGCACCGGACAATCCCGCCAGCACGATCCCGCTGAGCCGACTGACCCACTGGTAGCGCATCAGAATGGCGAGCCAGAACAGCACGGTTCCCTTGGCCGCCTCCTCGACGAAAGGCGCGACGTAGATGGCCGCGCGGGCTCCGCTGGCCGGGTCGCCGTCTCCAATGATGCTGAGGTGTCCCGCCGCCCACGTATTGACCTGGGCCGACACGAACGTTGCAACGCACGCGCCCCAGCCGAACGTCATCAGCCAGACCCAGAACCGCTGCGGCCGGAAGCGGTCGGCCCACAAGAACAGCAGGGACAGCGGAACAGCGGTGATGGCTGCGTACTTTGCTGCAATGGGGACGGCCTCGGTGCCGAGCCCGACGATCCTGCCTCCGGGCACCTCCTGGTCGGGCACTACTTGGCGGTAGAGCAGCACCAGCAGAGTGAGGTAGACCACCACCATGACGACGCTGAGCAGGAACAGTCTGTTGTTCAGCAGACGCTTTGGCAGCGGCTGAGACCGGTCTGGCTCCTGCGGCAGCCCGGAACGTACGCGGGCCCGCTTCTGCTCGACGGTCACGGACACGCAGCCAAGGTTACCCATCGGCGGTCAAGCACGGCTCGTGTGCGCTACGACGCACGGACCCGCTCCTACGTCGAGCCACGCCCCAGAAGGGCCTGTCAGAACCCGAGATTATCCGCTGTGTGACGCGCTACGTCGCCCGAGAATTGTACGTCGCCCTAAAGCAGCAATCATCGATGAACCCTCAGGAGAGTCGCTTGACACGCCAAAGGAGCATGGCGACCCGCTCCATGGCACGGCGCGAGGAGGGGAGCCTGAGGGTGGGCCGGCGATCGCGGTCTAACCGCTAGGTTGGCAGGGTGGTTTCCCCGGACTCCGGCAGCGCCCCACCGAACCGCTATACCGCGCTGCTCGCGGCCGAGCTGGAACGTCGATGGCAGGATCGCTGGGACGCCGAGGGTACCTTCCAGACCGCGAACCCGGTGGGACCGCTAGCCGGAGAACGCGGGCTCGGCGACCGACCGAAGCTGTATCTGTTGGACATGTTCCCGTACCCCTCGGCGTACGGGTTGCATGTCGGGCACCCGCTCGGTTACATCGGCACCGACGTGTACGGCCGCTACCATCGGATGGCCGGGTTCAACGTGTTGCACACCCTGGGCTTCGACGCGTTCGGCCTGCCGGCCGAGCAGTACGCCATACAGCAAGGGCAGCATCCCCGGACGACAACGGAGTCCAACGTCGCCAACTACCGGCGTCAGCTCCGCCAGCTGGGTCTGGCCCATGACCCGCGCCGCAGCGTGGCGACCACCGATCCGGCGTACTATCGCTGGACCCAGTGGATCTTCAGCCAGATCTTCGAGGCCTGGTACGACACCGATGACGGCAGAGCTCGGCCGATCGCGGAGCTGCTCGACGAGCTGGCCAGCGGTCGCCGGTCGACCCCTGACGGCCGCGCGTGGGCTGAATTGTCGGCGGCTGAACAGCAGGCGGTCGTCGATGACCGTCGGCTCGCATATCTCGCCGACGGCCCGGTGAACTGGTGCCCAGGGCTCGGCACGGTGCTGGCCAATGAGGAGGTCACCGCCGACGGGCGCAGCGACATCGGCAACTTCCCCGTGTTCCGCCGCACGATGCGGCAGTGGATGCTGCGCATCACCGCGTACGCCGACCGACTCCTGGATGATCTCGACGCCCTGGCGTGGCCGGAGTCCATCAAGGCCATGCAACGCAACTGGATTGGGCGCAGCGAGGGCGCCACACTCCGGTTCTCCACATCCGCGGGCCCGATCGAGGTGTTCACCACCCGACCCGACACCGTTTTCGGCGCAACGTTCTTGGTGGTCGCGCCGGAGCACCCGCTGCTCGACAGGCTGGTGCCGCCGAGCTGGCCGGACGGCGTCCCGCATAGTTGGCGGGGAGGGGCCGGCAGCCCGAGTGAGGCGCTTTCCGGCTACCGGCACGCCGCCGCATCGAAGAGCGAACGGGAGCGCCAGGAGAGCCGGCTGAAGACGGGTGTGGCCGTCGGCGCGGTAGCCACCAACCCGGCCACCGGCGCCCCGATCCCGGTGTTCGTCGCCGATTACGTGCTGATGGGATACGGCACCGGTGCGATCATGGGGGTGCCCGGCCAGGACGAGCGGGACTGGGAGTTCGCGGAGTCGTTCGACGTGCCCATCGTCCGTACGGTCCAGCCGCCGGACGGCTTCGAGGGGCGGGCATACACCGGAGACGGGCCGGCGATCAACTCCGGCTTCCTCGATGGGCTCGACGTCGCGGCGGCGAGGGAGGCGATCACCGGCTGGCTGGTCGAGCAGGGCGCCGGCGAGGCGACGGTGACTTACAAGCTACGGGACTGGCTGTTCTCCCGGCAGCGCTACTGGGGTGAGCCGTATCCCATCGTGTACGACGAGGACGGCCACCCGCGAGTCTTGCCCGCCGACCACCTTCCCGTTGAGCTGCCCGATCTGCCGGACTTCCGCTCTACGGCGCTGGATCCTGACGACGAGACCTCGGAGCCGGTGCCACCGCTGGCGCGGGCGGGAGAGTGGGTCACGGTTGATCTCGACCTGGGCGATGGCCGGCGACGGTATCGACGGGAGCTGAACGTGATGCCGCAGTGGGCCGGCTCGTGCTGGTATGAGCTGCGCTATCTCGACCCGACCAACGAGGCGGCGTTCTGCGATCCGGAGGTGGAGCGGTACTGGATGGGGCCGCAGACTCCCGGAGACCCGGGCGGAGTGGACCTGTACGTGGGTGGCGTCGAACACGCGGTGCTGCACCTGCTGTACGCCCGGTTCTGGCATAAGGTCCTCTACGACCTCGGCCACGTGAGTTCCAGGGAGCCGTACCGCCGCCTCTACAACCAGGGCTACATTCAGGCATACGCGTACCGGGACGGGCGCGGCCAGGTAGTGGAAGCTGCCGAGGTCACCGAAACCGACGACGGGTTCCGCTGGCGGGGGCAGCCGGTGGTGCGTGAGTTCGGGAAGATGGGCAAGAGCCTGAAGAACTCGGTGAATCCGGATCAGCTGTACGCCCAGTACGGCGCGGACACCTTCCGGCTGTACGAGATGTCGATGGCGCCGCTGGATGTGTCTCGGCCCTGGGAGACCCGCGCAGTGGTGGGCATGTTCCGGTTCCTGCAACGGCTGTGGCGCAACCTGGTCGACGAGCACAGCGGCGCGCTGCGGGTCCACGAGGGGCCCGCCGACAACACCACCCGCCGGCTGTTGCACCGCACGATTGCCGGCGTGCGGGAAGACCTGACCGAGCTCCGGTTCAACACCGCGGTCGCGAAGCTCATCACACTCAACAACCACCTGACCGGCGTAGTCAGCGCCAACACGGGTGCGCCGCGCGAGGTCGCTGAACCGCTGGTGCTGATGACCGCCCCATTCACCCCACACATCGCGGAAGAACTGTGGGCGCGGCTGGGCCACGCCCAGTCCCTGGCCTACGCCGACTTCCCGACCGCCGACCCGGCGCTGGTCGCCGCCGAGCAACTGGAGTACCCGGTACAGGTGAACGGCAAGATACGTGCCCGGCTTCAGTTGCCAGCCGACACCGAGCCGGCTGCCGTGCAAGAGGCGGCGCTGCAGCATCCTCGCGTGATTGAACTGCTTGCCGGTGCCACACCGCGCAAGATCATCGTGGTCCCCGGACGGCTGGTGAGCGTCGTCGTCTAGCAGGCCCACTACGAGGTCGGGCAACGACAGGTCCGAGCATGAACGTCCACGATGACAGCACCCCGTACATCTCCTCGTCGGAGTTGCACGATCGCTTGCGTGAGGGCGTTCCCCAATGATCGCGCCCTCCTTGGCCGCACCTCTGCTGACGCTGTCAATCCGGCTGTGCGTCTCTACCGGTCCCAGGATGGCGACACATTGGTCTCCTGACCCCCGATATCCAGGTGATGGGCCTCCGCAGCCCGGCCATCCCCGGGGTTAGGCCGACGGCAGCGAGTACAGACTGTCCCGTAGGTCGAACGCCGGCAAGGAGCAGCTCGGACCGCCGTAGCGGGACAAGCTAGGGGCGCTGAGCCAGCAGGCTGAACGTGTTGGGGAGTCGGCCGTCCCAGGCAGCTGCCGCAACGTCGTCAGGACGCCAGAACGGCTCGGGGTGCTCGCGCAGCTCACGAATCGCCAGCCCTGCACTTGCGATGGAGGTGATGATCTCCCCAATACTCCATTGCCACTCGACGGCGCCTTGTGCCGGAAAGGTGTCGTTGACGTGTGAGCGGTTGAAGTAGCCGCGGTCCGATCTGATCCGGGCCACATGGGGGTCCCAGTCGTAGAGCGGCACCATCGGATGCGCTTCGTGGACGAACAGGTGGCCGCCGCGAGCCAACAGCCGCGTGGCGTCGTTGGCCCAGGCTGAGATGTCCGGCATCCAGATCAGGGCCCCTTTGCCGGTGTAGACCAGGTCAGCGCATCCATCGCGCAGCGGGGCGGGCGGTAGTTCAGCCACCACATACGCGCACGGCACCTTGAGCTCCCGGGCGCGACGGGCCGCCGCTGAAGCGGCAACGCTGCTGTAGTCGACGCCGATGACCCGGTCAGCACCGGCCTTGATAAGGGCGATGTCGTCGAGACCGTGGCCGCTTTGCAGGTGAACCACAGCGGGCCGTCGCCGCAGAATCGGGCCAAGAATCTCCAGCTCGGCACTGGTGAGCGATTCACCGATCTGTGCCTGCCTGAGCAGATCGTCGTACTCGCGGACGTGCTTGTAGGACGCCGACTCCCAGACCGCCCGATTCATCCGTACCACGCGTTCCGACATACCGCCCACTGTCGCAGAGCCGATCGGCCATCGGACACCCGTCACTTAAGAGAAATCCTTGCCGGCGTATGTGAACCGCCTCCCCTACGGAGGCGATCCCGGTTGGGTCGGGCATCATGCTGCGGAACGAATTACGGCCTAAGCCTCGATCCACCGAGGCGCGTCGCGCGATTGGTGGGATGGCTGAGTTTTGTCGGTTGCGGCGGCTGGGCGTCACGGTTTGCCAGGCCTCTCTGCCTCGCGTAGAACCTTCTGAGCCAACGGGGACGTGAAGAACGACATAACTCGCCGTGCGTGCCAGCTGGTATGCAGCCATCACAGCTCGAACTGTCTCGCCCAGCCGAACTCCGAGGACCAGATCCACAATCCGATCAGCATCGGCGGGATAGTGAGCGGTCCGGGCAGCACCAACGAGCGCGAAGCCAAGCGCTAC
>CADCUO010000098.1 GCA_902805915.1 uncultured Propionibacteriaceae bacterium
GACGTCTGGGCGGTCAAGTCAACGCGTTCCGCCGCAACTCGCCGATGTCACGACGGGGGCCAGAGCTTGAGGAAGGGCGGCTCGGGTGAGCCGAGATCGGGCTCCCCCGAAGGCGAGGCCAGCGAGTCGAAGATCTCCCGTACCGCTTGACGCCCCGTCTTGTGGCCGGGCTCGATCTTGGCCGCCACGGCTCCGGTGACCAGCGCGGCAGCGAAGGAGGTGCCGCTCCACCGGGCGAAGCTGTCGCGGAACTTGATCGTGCTTCCCCCCTTTCCCGGCTTCACCTCCGGCAGGTACGTACTCGTCACCTTGTCGCCGGGGGCGTTGAGATCGAGCCACCACCCGTTGGGTGAGAACGACGCCCGCTTGCCATCGTCATTGGCGGCGCCCACGGCGATCACGTCGTCGAAGGCAGCCGGATAGGCGGGCTTGTCGTTGTCCGCCTTGGTGAAGCCGTCCTCTTTCCCTGCCTCACCGTGGTTGCCGGCTGCGGCCACCACGACGAGGTTCGGATCGAGCCGGTCGATGGCCGCCGCCAGCGCCATCGGCTGCTCGCCGTCCTCGGTGTAGCAGGCGAAGGAGAGGTTGAGCACATCGAGACCCGAGTTGCCGAACTCGACGATGGCCTTGGCCACGTCCCAGGAGTTCGCCGTGCCGTTCTCCAGGACCTTGCGCACCCGCACCGTGGCCCCCGGCGCCTGTGAGAGGACCAGTCCGGTGATGAAGGTGGCGTGGCCGTCGGCGAAGGAGTCAGCCGGGCTCGTCACCGTGTCGTCGATGCCGGCCGTCCAGCTGCCGGCCAGCCAGGCATGGGAATGTATGCCAGTGTCGAGGACACCCACCCGCACCCCGGAACCGGGTGCGGTGTCCCTGGCCTTCGCTGCGAACGGGTTGATGTCGGCCTTGTCGACCGCTTGGGGATCACCACCGCCGCCGTGGATCACCTCACCGACTCCGTGCACCTGGCCCACGAACCGGTTCTTGCCCAGCGTCGGCGTCCAACCTGAGCAGCGGGCCGCGAAGACGGCTCGCAACGCCCAGAGGATCTGGTCGATGGGCACGTCGGAATTGGGGCGGGGATGAACGAGCTGCCACTCGGCGAGGGCCTCCTTCTCCTCCTCGCCGCGCAGCAAGGTGGAGATCTCTGTCGGCGCCAGCCGGGCCTCGGCGTCGGTGAGGTTCGTGAGCCTGAGCTTCGCCAGGCCGAGCACGTCGCTGGACTCTGCGTGCCCCACCTCCACATCCTTATCCTTCAGGAGGCGCCGCAGCACGCGCTCGTGCTGCTGGGCGACGATGATCTCGTCCTCTTCGTACATGACCAGTGGTACGTGCTTGGCAACCGGCTTCCGTGGCGCTGCGGTGGAGGATGTCGTCATGATCGGTGGTCCCTCGAGATGTGTAGGAGTGGAGTGACAGTCAGAGAAGAGGGGCGCGCGCTCCGCTGGGAGGCCTGCGCCGGCTGATCAGTTCGGGGTGCCGAGGTCGGTCCACTCGGTCACCGCAGTGGTGCCCTTCGTGATGACGTGCAACCGCACCGGCCCGCGGCCCGGGGTGTCCAGGGTGAAGCAGCCCAGCTCGTCCGTGACCACCTGGATGCGGGCTCCGTCCCGGTGCTCCGCGGTCACTGTCGCCCTCCCGGGAGGGACGACCTGGCCGACGATGCCCTTGTCTCCGATCTCGATCTCGATCGACACCTCATCGGCCTCGAACACGATGGTCCGGAGCGTGTCCAGAGTGCGCTCAGCCCCCACCGGCTCGGGTTCGAGCATCGAGTCGTAGATCAGACTGGCCAGCTCCTGGTCCATGGTCCGATACGAGAACGCGGCCAGAGCCCCCGCCATCAGCTCGTCGTTGCGCGGGTGCCGGGACTCGGCCAGAGCCTCCCCGAGCAACGCAAGCAGTGCCACATCGTCGTCAAGAAAATGCGGATTCATGTCGTTCACTTCCCTGTTCTCTTGGTGGTGTCCTCGGTAAGGTTCCCCGACATGAGAGCCGCCAGCGCGGGACTCCGGCGAAGCCGGTCCAGGGCTCGCGCGCGCGTCGGCCCGATGCCACCGATGGGCATGTCGAGCCGAGCGCTGATCTCCTCGTAGCTGAGTGGTGGGTCCACCACCAGTAGGGCCAGCAGGGACCGGTGCTGGTCGGAAAGCTCGGCGAAAGCGGTCAGCAACGCTGCATGTCGCTCTTCACGGACGAGAAACTCGTCGAAATCGGGCTCCTCGGCCCTGGTCCGCCCGGTAACGGGGGAGAACTGGTCCATGAGACTGTCCACGGGGATGGTTCGGCGTCCCGCTTTGAGGACCTTGAAGCACTCGTTCCGCGTCGTGGTGACGATCCAGCCGGGCAGGGCCGCGGGCGTTCTGATCTCCGGGAGATGCTGGACCAGCTGGATCCACACGGTCTGGGAGATGTCGGCCATATCGTCGTCGGAGACTCGATACCGCAAGCCCACGCACGTGATCAGCGGCAGGTACCTCTTGACCAGGCTCTCCCAAGCCTCCTGGTCGCCGTCGCTGGCTGCCTGCACCAGCTCGGTGACACTTGGGCCGTCATCGTTCTCCACGATGACCCTCCTTTTCTAGGCGCTGAAATGCACCGAGGCTGGCGTCCACCGTTCGATGTGCCCATACTGACCCCCTGCAGGGAGAATTGATACCTCTCCTGCGGAGAATCTCGGTCATGACGGCCACCCGCTGCCTGCTGCCGAGCCCGGACGCTGCCGTCCGGCGCCTCGTTCCACCAGCTCGCCGTTGATGAGCCGCAGGAAGCGTTCCAGCTCGCTCTGCGTCCGCTGAGCATTCGCCAGGACGCTGGCCAGCTCGTCGCTCGAGCACTCGCTGATCTTGTACTTCACCCCTCGCCAGTCCCGGGTCACCCGAACAGCCATGTTGATCACCCTCCTCAGTGGTCCAGAGATGTCTTCTGCTGAGCAGACTCGGGCCGGGTCCGCGGAAATACTTCTGGCCCTGCCGGCACTGCCGTCGCCGGCCGCGTCACCGGGCGGTGAGTCTCTTCGACCTCAGCGCCGCCTCCAGGGCCAGGCAGACGCTCTCCAAAGTTCCCATCCTCGCCACGGCAGCCCGATCGAAGGTGACGCCGAAGGCACACTCCAGAGTGGCGGCGATCTCTTCGGCGGGCTCTCGCGACCCGCTCTGGTATCGGCTCAGCGGACTGGTCGCGGTGAGCTCGAAGTGCTCGAGGTCCATCAGCTCGCACACGATCTCCGTCACCTCGGCCGCGATCTCGGCGCTCACGAGCTGTCGCTCAGCTCTCAGGGTCGACATCTGCGCACTCCGCTACATCGGAGGGTTGCCGTGCTTGCGCCAGGGCTGCTCGGTCCGCTTCGTCCGCAGCATCTCGAGACTCTCCAGCAGTGCCGTGCGCGTGTCCCGGGGGTCGATCACCTCGTCGACATAGCCACGTTCGGCTGCGTAGAAGGGGTGGGTGAGCTCCTCGCTGTAGCGCCGGCTGAGCGTCTGCCGCAGCTCGACCGGGTCGGAGGACTGTGCCAGCTCCCGTCGGAAGACCACGTCCGCGGCAGCCTCCGGACCCATGACCGCGATCTCGTTGCTGGGCCAGGCCAGGGAGAGGTCGGCCCCGATCGAGCGCGAGTCCATCACGATGTAGGCGCCCCCGTACGCCTTCCGCAGGATCAGCTGGATCCGCGGCACCGTGGCCTCGCAGTAGGCGTAGAGGAGCTTGGCGCCGTGACGGATGATGCCGCCGTGCTCCTGGTCGACCCCCGGCAGGAAGCCCGGGACATCGACCAGGGTGATCAGCGGGATGTTGAAGGCGTCACAGGTGCGGACGAAGCGCGCCGCCTTCTCTGCCGCGGAGATGTCCAGGACGCCTGCCCGGACCATCGGCTGGTTGCCCACGATTCCCACGACATGGCCGCCCATCCGAGCGAAGGCGCACACGACGTTGGGAGCGAAGTGCTCCTGCAGCTCGATGAGCTCGTGGTCGTCGACGATCTCGGCCACCACGTCGCGGACGTCATAGGGCTGCTGCGGGTTGGTGGGGACGACCGTGAGCAGGCTGTCGCAGGAACGTCCAGGGTCGTCTTCCGGCTCGAACCAGGGCGGCGGCTCCTCATGACTGGCCGGCAGCATCGACAACAGGTAGCGGACGTCCTCGAGGCAGGCGTCCTCGTCCTCGTGCACGAAGGTCGCCACGCCTGAGCGTCTGGCGTGTGTCCAAGCCCCTCCGAGCTCCTCGGTGGAGACGTCCTCGGCTGTGACGGCACGGATCACGTCCGGCCCGGTCAGGAACATGTTGGACGTGTCCTGGACCATGAAGACGAAGTCCGTGAGGGCGGGTGAGTAGGCCGCTCCGCCTGCGCACGGCCCGAGGATGACGCTGATCTGTGGCACCACGCCTGAGGCCTGGACGTTGCGGCGAAAGATGCCGCCGTAGCCGGCCAGGCTGTTGACCCCTTCCTGGATGCGTGCGCCGGCCCCGTCGTTGAGCCCGACGATCGGGGCCCGCACCATCAGCGCGAGGTCCATCAGCTTGTGGATCTTCGCCGCGTGCGCGCTGCCCAGCGACCCGCCGAAGATCCGGAAGTCGTGTCCGTAGACGAAGACCTTGCGTCCGTGGACCAGCCCCCAGCCGGTCACCACGCCGTCGGTGTAAGGGCGCCGTGCGTCGAGCCCGAAGGCCGTGGACTGGTGCCGGCGAAAGGTCTCGATCTCGGTGAACGTGCCCGGGTCGAGCAGCAGCTCGAGGCGCTCGCGGACGGTCAGCTTTCCTTTGGCATGCTGGCGAGCGGTCCCCAGGTCGTCCGGCCCGCGATAGGCGCTCTCCAGAGCAGGCCCGCTCGCCGCGAGGTCGACCGCCGCTTCGTCTACATCGACCCGAAGCCGGGGGTGAACAGCGTTCGCCTCACCGGCTCCGGATCGGCCGCCTCGCCGGGCTTCTTCGCGACCATC
>CADCUO010000099.1 GCA_902805915.1 uncultured Propionibacteriaceae bacterium
ACACCATGTTGCGGGTGTCGTCGATGGTACGGAAGGCGAAGACGCCTGGGAGCAGTGATCCGTCGGCTGTGTAGAGGCCGTCCATGGTGGGCATGAACGACCGGCTGCCGGTGGCGATGATCAACACGTCGTACGGCGTCACCTGCCCGTCGTTGGAGAACACCAGCTTGGCGAATCGGTCGATCTTCTCGACCCGCACCCCAGCGTGCAGGGTGATCTCGTTCTCCTCGTACCACGGCATGGAGTTGAGGAAGATGTCAGCGTCGCTCTCCTCACCGGAGAGGACGTGGCTGAGCATGATCCGGTTGTAATTGCCGTACGGTTCGTCGCCGAACATGGTGATGGTGAACTGCATTCCGCCACCGCGCTCGAGGATTTCCTCAACGGCGCGCGCACCGGCCATGCCGTTGCCGATCACCACCAGGCGCCGGCGGGTGTCGGTGGGAGTCAGAAACTCCGTGGGACGGTTCAAAGTTGCAGTCACGACTCACCTCGCCGGTGTGGCTGGAACTCGCTGCGCTCGTGCCGTCTCATCGACTCACCTCCCGCCGATGGGTGGAACTCGCTACGCTCGTGCGTTCCCATTAGTGCTCCACCATGCCTAGGTCCACGACCACTGACCCGCTGGTTCCCAGCTCCGCGACCAGCTGAAGCTCGATCACGGAGCCGCCCTCGATGTCCTCCACGACGCGGAGCGGGACGTGCACGTCACCCTTGGCGCCGATGGGGAAGAAACGCATCGGCACCCCGTCGCGCATCAGTACGACGGTGATCAACTCCGCGGATGAGTTGCCGCCGCGGAAGTACAACGTCTGGTTGATCACACCGTCCGGGACGAGGTGGGACAGCTCGCCGTGGATGGGAACCGGCTTGTCCAGGCCGGCGCCCTCGAACGGATAGATGCCCTGTAGGAAACGGTTCTTGGAGATCATCGGGAGATCCTTTCGGCGGGAAGGTTGCAGCAGCTGGTTGAGCGTGGGGCGGGTCGGCGCCGAGTAGGCGGTGTGCACGGGTGGGATGGCCAGGAGCTGGATGCCGTCGGGTGAGCCCACTCGCGCCAGATTCACCGCGCATGCTTTGAACGCGGGCATCTTGGAATGCCGGTCCAGAGCCGGGTTGGTCAGCAGGTTGGCGTTGGATGCCCCGCCCCAGTGGAAGGGGACGAAGATCGTGTCGGAGCGGATGTCCGCGGTCACCCGCGCTCGGAAGTTGGCGGTGCCGCGCCGGGTACGCAGCTGAACGATGTCGGCGGTGGCGATGTCCAAGCGCCGGGCCAGGTCCGGGTGGAGCTGGGCCTCCGGCTGTACCTGGGACTGGGCGGGACTGGGATGGCGACGGGTCTGGGTGCCGCTTTGGTACTGCGCCATCAGCCGCCCTGTCGTCAGCACATAGGGGAAGTCGGCGTTCGGCACCTCGGCCGGGTCACGATGCTCCACCCGGATGAAGCTCGCCCGGCCGTCACTTGTCGGGAATCCCTGCTCGAACAGCCGCGGCGTGCCGGGATGGTCGACCGATGGGCACGGCCAGAAGACGCCCTGCTCGGCGTCGATCCGCTCGTAGCTGATGCCGGCGTAGTCGGCGATGCCGCCGGCGCTGGCCCGTCGCAGCTCCTCGAACACCTCGCGTGGGTTGGTGGAGAAGAACTGGCCGCGGCCGAGCCGGTCCGCGATTCCTTTCAGCAGCTCCAGGTCCGTCCACACCCCGGCGGGCGGCCTCAGTGCCCGCCGACGGCGGATCACCCGGCCTTCGACGTTGGTGACTGTGCCGTCTTCCTCGGCCCACTGGGCGGTGGGCAGCACGACGTCGGCGAACTCGGCTGTCTCGGCCAGGAAGATGTCAGACACCACGAGCAGGTCGAGGGCGCGGAGCCTGTCCGCCACCCGGTTCGCGTCCGGCGCAGAGACGGCAAGGTTGGAGGCGAGTACGAGCAGCGCGCGTACACCTCCCGGCGTCCCCAGCCGGTCCAGCATCTCGAACGCCGACAGTCCCGGCTGGGGCAGGTCGTCGGGGTCGATTCCCCATATCTGCGCGATGTGGGCTCGGTGGACCGGGTCGGCCAGCTTGCGGTATCCAGGCAGCTGGTCAGCTTTCTGCCCGTGCTCGCGGCCGCCCTGTCCGTTGCCTTGGCCGGTGATGGTGCCGTAGCCGGAGTACGGCCGGCCCGGCAGCCCGAGGGCGAGAGCGAGGTTGATGAACGCCTGGGCGGTGTCGGTGCCGTTGCTGTGCTGCTCGGCTCCACGTGCGGTCAGGATCATGGCGCTGGGTGCCTCGGCCAGCATCCGTACGATCTCCCGCAGCTGGTGCACCGGCACTCCGGTGATCCGCTCTACCCGGTCCGGCCAGTAGGAGCCGGCGCCGGCTTTGACGGCGGCGAAGCCCTTGGTCCGGCTGGCGACGTAGTCCCAGTCGACGTACCCCTCCTTGATCGCCAAGTGCAGCAGGCCGTTGGCCAGGGCCAGGTCCGTGCCTGGCAGCGGTTGGATGTGCAGCGTGGAGCCGGCCGCGGTGGCGGTACGCCGCGGGTCGACGACGATGTGGGTCGCTCCACCGGCTCTGCCCTCGTCGAAGAACTGCATCGCGGGCGGCATGGTGGCTGCCGGGTTCGACCCGACCAGCAGGATCGCCTGTGCCTGCGCGATGTCGGCCAGGGGGAACGGCATCCCACGGTCGACACCCAGGGCACGGTTCGACGCGGTCGCCGCCGAGGACATGCAGAAGCGCCCGTTGTAGTCGATCGCCGCAGTGCGCAGCGCCACGCGGGCGAACTTGCCGAACGCGTAGGCCTTCTCGTTGGTCAGACCGCCGCCGCCGAAGCAACCCACACTGTCCAGCCCGTAGCTTCGCTGGCTGGCGGTGATCCCCTCCACCACCTGGTCCAGCGCCTCGTCCCAGGTAGCTGGACGGAACTCGCTGGCCCGGTCCCCCCGGATGGTACGTACCAGCGGGGTCAGCAGCCGCTGCGGGTGGTCCAGCAGTGAGCCGGCGTTCCAGCCCTTCGAGCAGAGGCCACCCCGGTTGGTCGGGAAGTCCGTCTGCGGCTCCAGGACCGCCGGCCGGTCACCCGCAACCAGGCTGATCCCGCACTGCAGGGAGCAGTACGGGCAGTGGGTGAGCGTTGGGGCGGGCACAGACTCATCGTGCTAGGGAGTTGTTACAACGCCCGGGAGCAGATGTAACGCCCGGTTAAAGCCTCCTCACAGCCGCGCCGCTGCCCATGTCAGGGCGTTGCCGAATCAGAAGCGCCGCGCCGGTCAGGACCAGCTGAAGTCTGAGTCTCGGAACTCGGCGCCGGCGCGTCCGGCGGCCTCGGTCTCGATGGTGCGCAGATCCACCCGGCGGATCTTGCCGCTGATGGTCTTGGGGAGCTCCGCGAACTCCAGCCGACGGATCCGCTGGTAGGGAGCCAGGTGCTCCCGGGCGTAGCCGAGGATGGATCGGGCCGTCTCGGCGTCGGGCTGGTGACCCGCAGCCAGCACCACGTACGCCTTGGGCACGGTCAGCCTGACCGGGTCGGCTGCGGGCACGATGGCAGCCTCCGCGACAGCGTCGTGCTCGATCAGTACCGACTCCAGCTCGAACGGGCTGATCCGGTAGTCGCTGGACTTGAACACGTCATCGGAGCGGCCGACGTAGGTGAGGTACCCGTCGGAGTCCCGGCTGACGACATCGCCGGTGTGGTAGACGTTTCCGGCGAATGCAGCGAAGTTCAGCTCGTCCTCGAACTGGTCGGCACGCTGCTTGTATCCAGTCATCAGCGGCAGCGGACGCCATGGCGTGGTGACGCCGTTGTCGACCCGCTCGATTTGCAGGCAGAGTTCGCCTTCGGCGTCGGACAGCTCGCCGGTGGCTGGATCCACCAGCAGCACCGCGTACCCAGGCAGCGGACGCCCCATCGACCCGGGCTTCACCGGCTGCCCCGGCGGGTTCCCGACCTGGGCGCTGGTCTCGGTCTGACCGTAGCCGTCACGCAGGATGATGCCCCACGCCTGCTGCACCCGCTCGATCACCTCCGGGTTGAGCGGCTCGCCGGCGGACAGACACTCCCGCAGCACCGTCTGGGCGCCGGCGAGGTCGGTCTGCACCAGCATCCGCCAGACAGTCGGCGGCGCGCAGAAGGTGGTGACGCCGATCCGCTGGATTACCCTCAGCAGCTCGGCGGGGTCGAACCGCGTGTAGTTGTAGACCAGCACGGTCGCCCCGGCCAGCCACGGTGTGAAGAAGTTGCTCCAGGCATGCTTGGCCCAGCCAGGTGAGGAGATGTTCAAATGGATGTCGCCTGGTCGCAGGCCCATCCAGTACATGGTGGACAGGTGACCCACGGCGTACGAGGTATGGGTGTGCTCGACCAGCTTCGGCCGCGCAGTCGTACCTGAGGTGAAGTAGAGCAGCACCGGGTCCGATCCCTTGCTGGCACCGGGGAAGTGCGGGTCCGCGCCGACGAACTCACCCACCCGGGCATAGCTGACCCAGTCCTCCCCGCCGGTGTTCCCGCCGGTGTCTCCACGCTCCGCGTCGTCGACTGCGATCTTGCCCAACGGGAGGTCAAGCCCGTCGAACTTCGCTGCATCACCACGACCCGCGACAACCAGCTTGGCGTCGCCGCGGACCGCCCGGTCGGCCACGTCGGCGGCCGACAGCTGGGGGGTGGCCGGGATCAGCACCGCGCCGAGCCGGATCGCACCGAGCATGATCTCCCACAAGGGCACGCAGTTGCCCAGCACCACCAGCAGCCGATCGCCGCGACGGAGCCCGCAGTCGGCGAGCAGGTGGGCGACGGCGACTGATCGCCTCGACAGCTCGGCGAAGGTGAGCTTCTGTTCTGCCGCACCGTCGACCACCCACAGCGCGATGCCGTCGGGGTTCTCCTCGGCCAGCCCGTCGAACCAGTCGGTGGCGAAGTTGTACAGCGGGAGGTCCGGCCAGGTGAAGCCCTGGTAGGCCACCTCGTACTCGTCCCGATGCTGCACCAAGAAGTCTCGGGCCGCCCGAACCTGACAGTTCAGTGGCATGCTGACACCCTCCTGTTCACCGCACAGGGATGCGACCCCCGGTGGACACAGCTCTCGGTGCGCGTGAACGCCTCAGGGTACTGCTTTCCGGCCGGTCCGTACGTCAGGTGCGCCCAGCCGAGCAGCGTCAGCGGAGAGGTCGTCGGGCTGGTCTTGCGACTCCCGCTCAGCCGTGACCCGCTTGTGGTAGTGCTCGACCTCGCGGGCGATGTCGTCTGAGTCCCAGCCCAATACCGGAGCGACCAGCTCAGCCACCTCCGTGGCAGCCGCGATTCCTCGGTCCCAGGTCTCGATCGAGATCCTGGTACGTCGGGCCAGGATGTCGTCCAGGTGCAGCGCACCTTCGTGGGAGGCGGCGTAGAGCGCCTCCACCTTCAGGTACTCGCTGGCGCTGTCCAGGGGCTGGGCCAGGCCGGGCTGCTGGTCCACCAGCTCCAGCAACTCGTTCACCAGGGAGCCGTACCGGTTAAGCAGGTGTTCCACCTGCCCGACCCGCAGGTTGACCCGCTCCGCCAGGTGCTGCCGCCCGTTCCACAAAGCTTGGTAGCCGTCGGCACCCAGCAGCGGGACGTCTTCGGTGCAGGACTTCGGCACCACCTTCTCGAGGTTGTGCACCACCGAGTCGACTGCGTCCTTGGCCATCACCCGATATGTGGTGTACTTGCCGCCCGCGATCATGGTCAGCCCGCGGACCGGAGAGGCCACCGCGTGCTCGCGGGAGAGCTTCGAAGTGGACTCCTCCTCGCCCGCCAGCAGCGGTCGGAGGCCGGCGTAGACCCCGACCACGTCGTCGCGGGTCAGCGGATCAGCCATCAGCGCGTTGGCATGGGCCAGGATGTAGTCAATGTCGGCCTCGCTGGCCGCCGGATGGGCGAGATCCAGATTCCAGTCGGTGTCGGTGGTGCCCAGAATCCAGTGGCTGCCCCAGGGAATGATGAACAGCAGGCTCTTCTCTGTCCTGGTGATGACACCGGTCGCGGAGTTGATCCGGTTGCGGGGGACGACCACGTGGACGCCCTTGGAGGCGCGCACCCGGAACTGGCCCCGCCCACCCAGCATCTGCTGGATCTCGTCGATCCAGACACCGGCGGCGTTGATGGTCTGCTTGGCGCGGATCTCGAACTCGTTACCTGACTCCAGGTCGCTCACCACCACCCCGGCGACACGGTCGGCTTCTCGGATGAAGCCCGTCACCCGGGTGCTGGCGGCGCAGACGGCGCCGTAGTGTGCGGCAGTCCGGGCCAGCATCATGGTGTGCCGGGCGTCATCGACCTGCCCTTCGTAGAACTTGATCGACCCGGCCAGGGCCTCGCGGTTGGCCGACGGGAACGACTCCAGGGTCTTGCGCCGAGTGAGGTGGCGAAGGTGGGAAGGGACGCCACGGCCGGCGCCTATCACGTCATAGACGCCGATGCCGAGCCCGGCATAGGCCCGGTCCACGACGGGTTTGGTCAGCGGATAGATGAAGGGCACCGGCTTGGCCAGGTGCGGGCAGAGCTTCGTCAACGCCAGCTGGCGTTCCTTCAGCGCCTCGAAGACGAGGTGGAAGTTGAGCTGCTCCAGGTAGCGCAGCCCGCCGTGGAAGAGCTTGGTGGAACGGCTGGAGGTGCCGGCGGCGAAGTCGCGCGCCTCCACCAGCCCCACCTTCAACCCCCGCGTCACCGCATCCAGCGCGCACCCGGCGCCGGTGACGCCGGCCCCGATCACCAGCACGTCGAGCTCCTCGGTGGCCAGCCGGTGCAGGGCCTGGGCCCGCGACGACGGGCTCAGCGGTGAAGTCGTGGAGGGCATGTCTTCTTCCTATCGCAGTGAGGGTTCCAGCAAGAACAGGATGCAGCGTCGGGTCGGCTCGGCACGGGTGTAGCTCAGGAGACGTCCACCCAGTCCAGGGTGCGCTCCACTGCCTTCTTCCAGCCGGCGTAACCCTTGTCGCGCTGCTCGGGCGTGGTCTGTGGCGTCCAGCGCTCCGCTTCGTGCCAGTTGTCGCGCAGCTCGTCTGGACTGGACCAGAAGCCGACCGCCAGCCCGGCTGCGTACGCCGCACCCAGGGCGGTGGTCTCAGCGACCACAGGCTTGCTGACGTCCACGCCCAAGGTGTCGGCCTGGATCTGCATGCACAGCTTGTTGGCGGTCACGCCGCCGTCGACCTTGAGCACCTCCAGGTGCACCCCGGAGTCGGATTCCATCGCGTCGACCACATCCCGGCTCTGGTAGCAGATCGCCTCCAAGGTTGCCCTGGTGATGTGCGCGCTGGTGTTGAACCGGGACAGACCGACGATGGCTCCGCGGGCGTCAGATCGCCAGTACGGTGCGAACAAGCCGGAGAAGGCCGGTACGAAGTAGACCCCGCCGTTGTCTGCAACGGTGCGGGCCAGCGCTTCGGTCTCCGCTGCGCCGCCGATGATCTTGAGCTGGTCCCGGAGCCACTGCACGGCCGACCCGGTGACGGCGATCGAGCCTTCCAGCGCGTATCTCGGCGGGTCCTGGCCGAACTGGTAGCACACGGTGCTCAGCAGCCCGTTGGAGGAGCGGACGAGCTCCTCGCCGGTGTTGAGCAGCAAGAAGCTGCCCGTGCCGTAGGTGTTCTTGGCCTCCCCGGCGGACAGGCACACCTGTCCGACCATGGCGGCGTGCTGATCGCCGAGATCCCCGGTGATCGCCACCTCGCCGCTGAAGGCGCCCCGCGCTCCGGTATGCCCGTAGCCGTTCGGGTCGGAGGAGGGCCGGATCTCGGGCAGCATCTGAGGCGGGACGTCGAGGATGGTGAGCAGCTCGTCGTCCCACTGCAGCGTTTCCAGGTTCATCAGCATGGTGCGGCTGGCGTTGGTGACGTCGGTGAGGTGGACGCCCCCCCGGGTGCCTCCGGTCAGGTTCCACAGCAGCCAGGTGTCGATGGTGCCGAAGATCGCCGTACCCGCCTCTGCGTCCTGCCGCACTCCTGCCACGTTGTCCAGGATCCACTTCAGCTTGCCGCCGGCGAAGTACGTCGCAGGGGGGATCCCCGCCAGGCGGCGGATCGTCTCACCTGTGCCGTCGCGTTCCAGTGCTGAGGCGATCTTGTCGGTACGGGTGTCCTGCCACACGATGGCGTTGTAGTACGGCCGTCCGGTGTGCCGGTTCCAGACCACGGTGGTCTCGCGCTGGTTGGTGATTCCGACTGCGGCCAGGTCCGCGGCGTCGATACCTTTGGCGTTCATCGCCGACTGCACCACCGTCTGGGTCCGGTCCCAGATCTCAAGCGGATTGTGCTCGACCCAGCCCGGCTGCGGCATCAGCTGCTCGTGTTCCAGCTGGTACTTGCCGACCTCGTCGCCGGCGTGGTCGAACAGCATGCATCGGGTGCTGGTGGTTCCCTGGTCGATTGCCGCAACGAAGTCAGCCATGAGGTCCTCTCGGTCACGCCGGTGGGGTCCAGCCAACCACAACGCCGTCAAGAGCTCCCACCTCGGACGGTTCGCACTAAGGCCGCCACCTACCACAGCCAGTTCCTCACCGGTCCCGGGAATCCGGAGTAGACCTGCGCCACGGGTGCGTAGGCTGACGTCGTGCGTGCCACCCAGGAGCAGAGACCTCCCGGTTACCCAACCGAGTGGGAGGCCGACGTCGTACTCACTGACGGTCAGGTAGCCCGGCTGCGCCCGATCAAGCCCAGCGATGCGCAGATGGTGGTCGAGTTCTACGACCGGGTCTCGCCGGAGTCGAAGTACCTGCGGTTCTTCGTTCCGTACCCCAAGCTGAGCAAACGGGATCTGGAGCGCTTCACCTCCGTCGACTACGTCGACCGGGTGGCCTTCATCATGACGATCGGCGAGCAGATGATCGCCGTCGGTCGCTACGACCGGATCGAGAACGACCAGGCTGAGGTGGCCTTCCTGGTCGAGGACGCCCATCAAGGACGGGGTGTGGCGCAGCTGTTGCTCGAGCACCTGGCTGAGGCGGCCCGCGAACGCGGCATCACCGGCTTCGTCGCCGAGGTCCTGCCGGAGAACCGGCGGATGGCGCAAGTCTTCGTCGACGCCGGGTACCGGGTGTCGAAGGGTATGGAGGACGGGGTTCTTCACCTGGAGTTCCCGATCAACCCCACCGATACCTCCGTGGGGGTGATGGAGCGACGCGAGCATCGGGCCGAGGGCGCGTCGATGGAGCGGATGCTGACTCCGGGACGGGTGGTGGTGCTGGGTCGTGGCCATCGGGTGCAGAGCCTGGTCACGTCCATGCTGCGCGGCGGGTTCCGCGGCGAGATCATCGCCGTCAGCACTGACGACATCCCGGTGTCCGGCGTACCGATGTCGCCCTCGATCGCCACCATCGAGGGCCGGATCGACCTGGTCGTGGTGTCCATCCCGACCGCCGCGATGGGCGCCGTCGTGATCGACGCCGCACACAAGGGTGCGCACACCATGGTGGTGCTGACCGGCACCGACTACCAGGCCAACGACAACCGGACGGTGGTCAATCTGGCGCGTGCCTACGGGATCCGGGCGCTAGGGCCAGACGCGCTCGGGCTGATCAACACCGACCCCGCAGTCGCGCTCAACGCCAGTCCGGGGCCAATGCCGCGGTTCGGGGGAGTAGGCCTGTTCTGCCAGTCAGCTGCCGTCGGGGTGGCACTGCTGAACCACGCTGTCCGGCAGAACCTGGGGCTGTCCTCCTTCATCAGTACCGGGGACTTCGCCGACGTGACCGGCAACGACGTGATGCAGTACTGGGAGGACGACGAGGCCACCCGCGTCTGCCTCATGTCGCTGGACTCCATCGGCAACCCGCGCAAGTTCAGCCGGATCACCCG
>CADCUO010000100.1 GCA_902805915.1 uncultured Propionibacteriaceae bacterium
CAACGACACCGCCTTCTTCCAGGCCATGGCCGACGGCCACCTCACCTTGAACCATGCCACCCTGGTCGCGTTCGGTTTCACCCGCCGCGTCGGTATGGCGGCTGCCGACGACCCGCTGACTGCTGCGCTGCGGGACTCGCATGCCCCGGTTGCCTGCATCGTCGCCAAGAGCCACGACCGGCACGTCCAGCAGGCGCTACGGACCACGCTCGCGGAGAATCTGGCCATGGTCACCGACACGGTCAACCATCTGCGCTCGGAGGGGCAGCGGGTGTTCGTCGACTGTGAGCACTTCTTCGACGGCTACCGGGAGAACCCCGACTACGCTCTCGAGGTGGTACGGACAGCCGCCGCGGCCGGGGCCGAGGTGGTGGTGCTGTGTGACACCAACGGAGGGATGCTGCCACCCTGGATCGGCGAGATCGTGTCCGCCACGGCCGAGACCGGTGTGCAGCTAGGAATTCACTGTCACAACGACACCGGCTGCGCAGTCGCAAACACCTTGGCCGGTGTCGATGCAGGGGTGATGCACGTCCAGGGAACTGTCAACGGCTACGGCGAACGTACCGGCAATGCGGACCTTGTGTCCGTCATCGCCAACCTGGAGCTCAAGTACGGCTGGCCGCTGCTCCCGGCCGGATCATTGCGCGAGGCGACGCGACTATCCCATGCGATCGCCGAAGTGACGAACGTTCCACCGAGCGCTCGTCAGCCCTACGTGGGCCTGTCGTCCTTTGCCCACAAGGCAGGACTGCATGCGAGCGCGATCAAGGTCGACCCCAACCTCTACCAGCACATCGACCCGAGAGAGGTGGGGAACGATATGCGGATGTTGATCTCCGACATGGCCGGTCGGGCGAACATCCAGATCAAGGGTGAGGAGCTCGGGTTCGACCTGTCCGACAGGGAACTGGCAGCCAAGATCACCGACCAGGTCAAGGTGGCAGAAGCCAGCGGCTACACCTATGAGGCAGCCGATGCCAGCTTCGAGCTGCTGCTGCGTCGGGAGCTCGGCCAGCTTCCAGATCTGTTCACGCTGCACTCCTGGCGTGTGTTCACCCAGGCGCACGAGGGCCAGGATGCCGACACCGAAGCCACCGTACGGCTGACCGCACGGGGCCAGACCTCGCGTGTGGTGGGGGAAGGCAACGGTCCGGTCAACGCACTGGACCATGCCATTCGCAACGCCCTCGCCGGCGCGTACCCGGTGGTCGACAAGTTCGAGCTCATCGACTACCGCGTTCGCATCCTAGAGCAGGGACATGGGACTGACGCCACCGTACGGGTGCTGATCCAGACCACGGACGGGCGTCGCGCCTGGACCACCGTCGGGGTGGGACAGAACATCGTGGAGGCGTCCTGGGAGGCGCTCGCCGAGGCCTACCTGTACGGGCTGATCCACTCCACGCCGCCTGCCGCCGTCTCGAACCCCGACGTCCCAGCGCGGTTCTGACCCGGTTCTAGTCGATCCGCTCGATAATCAGGGGTACCGGCGCCGAAGCCTCCGCGTCCGCCACCGTGTACGCATCCTGCAGCGCCGAAACCGCACGAGGGAAGCGATCTGGCGTGTCAGTGTGCAGAGTCAGCAGTGGCTCGCCCGCGCGGACCCGTCCCCCCCGCTTGGCATGAATGACCACCCCGGCAGCCGCTTGCACGTGGTCTTCCTTGCGGGCCCGGCCGGCACCGAGGCGCCACGCGGCCACACCGACTGCCATCGCGTCCAGCCCAGTCACCACCCCGTCGCGCTCGGCGCGGACCACCTGCGTCTCTTTGGCAGTCGGTAGCGCGGCATCCGGGTCGCCGCCCTGAGCACGGATCATGTCCCTCCAGACATCCATCGCCTTGCCGGAGGCGAGGATGTCTGCGGGATCTTGATCATCTCGGCCGGCAGCGGTAAGCATCACCCGCGCCAGTGCGACAGTCAGCTCGACTACGTCGGCCGGACCGCCGCCGGCCAGTACCTCGACTGACTCGCCTACCTCCAAGGCGTTCCCGACGGTCCGGCCCAGCGGTGTCGACATGTCGGTGAGCAACGCCACCGTCGGCACGCCTGCCCCGGTGCCGAGCTCCACCATGGTGTGGGCCAGCCGCGTCGCGTCGCCGCGAGTCTTCATGAACGCACCCGAGCCCACCTTCACATCCAGCACCAGCGCCCCGACCCCCTCGGCGATCTTCTTGCTCATGATCGACGAGGCAATCAGCGGGATCGATTCCACGGTGGCGGTTACGTCGCGCAGCGCGTACAGCTTCCTGTCCGCCGGCGCCAGCCCGGAGCCGGCAGCGGAGATCACCGCACCGACTTCTTCCAGCTGCCGCAGCATCTCATCATTGCTCAGCGAGGCGCGCCAGCCGGGAATGGCCTCCAACTTGTCCAAGGTGCCGCCGGTGTGGCCGAGCCCGCGCCCTGACAGCTGCGGTACGGCAACACCGCACGCGGCCACCAGTGGAGCCAGCGGCAAGGTGATCTTGTCCCCGACACCACCGGTGGAGTGTTTGTCGACGGTCGGTCGAGACAGGGCCGAGAAGTCGAGCCGTTCACCCGAGGCGATCATCGCGTTGGTCCACCGCAGCAGCTCACCGGGCTGCAGACCGTTGAAGAAAATGGCCATGTTCATCGCCGCCATCTGCTCCTCGGCAATGATTCCGTGGGTGTACGCGTCGATGATCCAGTCGACCTCTGCGTCGGTGAAGGTGCCACCGTCGCGCTTGGTTCGGATGAGCTCAACGGCATCGAACTGCTCCACGATGGGGCGCGATGAGTCGGCGGCCGCGGTCGTCATGGCTGCGAGTATGCCGCAGCCGCACTCGCTAGTCTGTCCCAATGCGTATTGCACGTTTTGCGGCCGGTGGAGACCCACAGTTCGGCATCGTCGAGCTGGCCGAGGATGGCGGGGACCATCCCGACACCGTCGCGGTGCTGACCGGGGATCCCATCGCCATGCCGGTCCAGCTCACCGGTGAGCGGCGGGAGCTTGACGCAGTCAGGCTGCTGGCTCCGGTCATCCCTAGAAGCAAGGTTGTCGCGGTCGGCCGGAACTTCGCCGCCCACGCCGCCGAGCTCGGCAACGACGTACCAACGATTCCGCTGACTTTCTTCAAACCCAACACGGCTGTGATCGGGCCGGGTGAGTCGATCATCTACCCACCGGCCAGCAACGAGGTCAGCTTCGAAGGCGAGCTGGCGGTGGTGATCGGGCGCATCTGCAAAGAGGTCCCGCTGGAGCGGGTTGCTGACGTGATCTTCGGCTACACGATCGCCAACGACGTCACCGCGCGCGACCTGCAGAAGACTGATGGGCAGTGGGCCAGAGCCAAGGGCTATGACACCTTCTGCCCGCTCGGCCCCTGGATCACCACGCACCAGAGCCTGGAGGAGGTGGCTGACCTCCAGATCCGCACCACCTTGGACGGCGAGGAGCGCCAGCACGGCTCCACGAATCTGATGGTGTTCTCCATTCCAGAGCTGGTCGTCTACATCTCATCCTTCACCACCCTGCTGCCTGGGGATGTGATCTTGACCGGCACCCCGGCGGGCGTGGGTGCCATGCTGCCCGGCCAGGAGGTCAGCATCGAGATTGAGGGGATCGGTACGCTGACCAACCCGGTGGCCGGCTCCGCCCCCGGCGCCAGTAGCACCCCCTCAATCAAAGGATCAGTTCGGTGACCCAGCACGACGTACCCGGCGGCTTCGCCCCCGAGGAGGTACGGGTCCGCTTCCCGCCCTCGCCGACCGGCAACCTGCACGTGGGGAATGTCCGCAGCGCCTTGTTCAACTGGGTTTTCGCCCGGCACTTCGGCGGCACCTTCGTGCTGCGAATCGAGGACACCGATGCTGCCCGAAATGTTGAGCACTCTTTCCAAGGGGTGCTGGACTCACTCAGCTGGCTCGGCCTGGACTGGGATGAGGGTCCGGGCAAGGGAGGCCCGTACGGCCCTTACGTCCAGTCGGAGCGGTTCGATATCTACCGCGACGTGGTGGCGAAGTTACTGGATGCCAAGCGGGCGTACCGCTGCTACTGCACCCGTGAAGAGCTCGAGGCGCGGCAGGCTGACCGGCCCAAGGGGGCACCGTCTGGCTACGACGGCTACTGTCGAAATCTCAGCCAGGAGCGAGTCAGCGAGCTGGAGGCACGCTCGACGCCTTCGGTAGTACGGATGCTGGTTCCAGACGCGGTAATTAGTTTCGGCGACCTGGTACGAGGCCCGGTGTCGTTCTCTCCCGAGCACGTACCCGACTACGTGATCGTCCGAGCGAGTGGAGACCCGCTGTACCCGCTGGTCAACCCCGTTGACGACTCGCTGATGAACATCACCCATGTGCTCCGGGGTGAGGACCTGCTTCCGTCGACGCCTCGGCAGATCGTGCTGTACGAGGCGTTGGCGGAGATCGGTGTGGGCAGCGGTCAGATCCCGATCTTCGGCCATCTTCCTACCGTGCTGGGTGAAGGTAACCGCCGGCTGTCGAAGCGGGACGCGGGTTCTGGTCTGGCTGAGTACCGGGAGAAGGGCTATCTGCCCGAAGGCCTGCTCAACTACCTGGCGCTGCTGGGATGGGCGATCGCGGAGGACCGCGACGTCTTCACGATGCGGGAGATGGTTGCTGCCTTCGATATTCGACGCGTCAACGCCAACCCGGCCCGCTTCGACCCGAAGAAGTGCGAGGCGATCAACGCCGCCCACATCCGGATGCTGGAGCCGGCTGAGCTGGCGAGCCACCTGATGCCGTTCCTGGGGGCTGCAGGACTGGTGACGGATCCACCTTCGGCACGACAGCAGGAGTTGTCGGCTGCTGCTACTCCGCTGGTGCAGGAGCGGATAACCACCCTGTCACAAGCGGTCGACATGCTCGGCTTCTTGTTCCTGCCCGACGATGAGATCAAGATCGATCCCAGCGCCGGAGTCAGCGTCGACTCACTCCCGGTACTGCGAGCGGCCCACGGTGCCCTGGAGACTGTTGACCCCTTCGACCACGTGTCCATCGAGGCGGCGCTGCGGGCATCGCTGATCCAAGACCTCGGACTCAAACCCAAGGTGGCCTTCGGGCCGGTCCGGGCGGCCATCACGGGACGCCGCATCTCCCCGCCGCTGTTCGAGTCGCTGGAGCTCCTGGGGCGTGAGTCAGCGTTGGCGCGCATCTCGGCCGTCGTAGCTAGCCTGCAGCAGTGAACACCCCCACGCGTTGCCGCTGATGGCTGGGCAAAACCGCCCGCGGTCGCCGGGAAAGAAGAGCCGTGGCAAGCGCACGGGCAACCCGGCGGGCCGTACCCAGCCTTCGGCCCGAGCCGAGTCGCGCCCCACTGGCTCAGCGGCCAAGTCTCAATCTGCGGTGGAGCGGTCGGGGCGACAACCGCGGCCGGCACGCACGCCCCTGCTGCCCGACTTCGGACTTGTCCCGCCGCCGTCTGGGGCGGATTATCCGCAGATCCTGCGTGGTCCTGGGTACTCGTGGTGGCGGTCGATGCTCGGGGTGGCGATGGGCCTGTCGTTCTTCCTCCTGCTGACCGCCCTGGTCAGCCAGCTGGTGGTTGCGGTGGCCTGGGGAGTCACTTCGCGGTCGGCTGGCTATCCCGACTATGCCCGGTCAGCATTCGCGTTCGAACGACCAAGCGGCATGGTGGGCGCGAACCTGGGCATCGCCACGCTGATCCCGATCTCATTCTTGCTGATGGTGATGGTCCATCGGGTGAGTCCCCAGTGGTTGTCTTCCGTCCAAGCTCGGATCCGCTGGTGGTACCTGCTGGCTTGTCTCGGTATCGCTGTGGTCTCGCTGAATGCGGTGCTGGCGCTGTCCACCGTTGTTGACGGCCCCATCAGCTTCTCCATGCAGCCGGGGTTCTGGGGCTTCCTGGTGGTCATCGTGCTCACCTCGCCGATCCAGGCTGCAGCAGAGGAGTACTTCTTCCGTGGCTATCTGATGCAGGCCATGGGAAGCCTCGTCGCCCAGCCGTGGTTCGGCGTGGTGGTGTCCTCGGTGATCTTCGCCTTGTTCCATGGCACCCAGAACCTGCCGCTGTTCATCGACCGGCTCGCCTTCGGCCTGCTGGCCGCACTCCTGGTCTGGAGGACCGGCGGCCTCGAAGCTGGAATTGCCGCCCACGTGGTCAACAACGTCTTCGCGTACGTCATCGCGGGCCTCACAACATCCATCGCCAATGTCAAAGCAATCCAAAGCATCGGCTGGGTAGATGCCGCCTTTGACGTGGGCGGCTTCGCCGTCTTTGCGCTGCTGGCGTGGCTGCTGGCGCGTCGACTCAAGCTCCAGACTTCGGTCGATCTGCGGGTGCTCACCGCCCGCTGACGCATGCCCCTGCACCCGCTCATGGCGCCCGACGGCCCGGTTTGGGGGAGCGGGGGTGTCTACAGTAAAGTTCTTCCCCGTGCCCCAGCAGGGGCACGACGCGGTCGGCGGCGATGCCGACGGTGGGGTATGGGGTAATTGGCAGCCCGGCTGATTCTGGTTCAGTTAGTCTAGGTTCGAGTCCTAGTACCCCAGCGGAGGAAGCCGATTGGCTGGATGCGGAGTCCGGTTGGTAGGCTTCCACGGCTGGCCTGCGATGGTCAGCGGCTAGGGCCCCGTTGTGTAGCGGCCTAGCACGCCGCCCTCTCAAGGCGGTAGCGCGGGTTCGAATCCCGTCGGGGCTACTTGGAGAAGGTGTGTTTGACTAGGCCTAACGCTCCGGATCGCGACCATGAAC
>CADCUO010000101.1 GCA_902805915.1 uncultured Propionibacteriaceae bacterium
CCCGTTGCCCACTCGCCTTGGAGGAAACGCCACCGCTGATTGCGTAGAAGCCGATGTCTTCGAAGAACATTCCGGCTTGCGGTGTTCCGCCGGCCGAGATGGAGAGGCTGATCGGGGGCGTCGCCCCGGCTTTGTGACTGGGCCGGGCGTCGACGGACGTAGGCCAGGTGGTCGGCGTCGGATCAGCTGGTGTGGTGCCGGGGCTGGCAGTGCTGCCGGGGTTCGCAGTGGCACTGGTGCTGGCCGCAGGACTGCCACTAGGCATAGCGCCCGACTGGGCAGTAGCAGGCTTGCCCGGCGCTGGCGTCGGCGTGCCGGTCGCATCCGCGTTCAGGATGGGGAGAGCCAGGGACGCCAATAGCCCCGCGCTGACAGTCCAGGTGAGCCATCGCTGCACACGCGCGGTGGAGGAGGCGGAAATGTCATCACGCACGGGGTGCCTTTCGGATCTGGCCCCGAGCGACTTCTCAGAAACCATAGCGCAGCGCACTGCAACGCCAAAGGGAACAGTCCTGAGCCGGGGGCCAATAGCCAGGTGAGTTTCTACCGCGGGACGCATTCGAACAGTAAGTGAGCCACTTTCGAGTCAGAGTGATGCACAGGTCGTGTCGCCAGCACTGCGCCGACCCACCGCTACGGGAGGATTCGAAGTTGCCTACCTCCAACAGGAACGAGAATCGGCTGCCGAGAGTCGGCGCCAGAATGCTCGGCGCGCTAGTCATCGCCGCACTTGTGGCGGTCTTGGGCGTGGCTCCAGCGTCGGCCAGCACCACGACTGCCTGGACATTGCTGTCGAAGCTCGCGGTGAGCAGTGAGGTCGGAAGCGGCAGTTACAGCCGGGACTACTTCAATCACTGGACTGACGCAAATGGCGACTGTCAGAACGCCCGAGCGGAAGTCCTCATCGCGGAGTCGACTGTCACGCCTACCTACGGCTCCAGCCGCTGCACCGTGGTGAGGGGCGCCTGGTTCTCCTACTACGACGGGATCACCTGGACCAACCCCGGGGACGTGGACATCGACCACATGGTCGCCCTGAAAGAGGGCTGGGAGTCCGGAGCTCGGCGATGGACAGCTGGAGACCGGAGCCGCTACGCCAACGACCTGGGCTTCTCGGCCTCGCTGGTGGCGGTGACTGACAACGTCAACCAGTCCAAGGGCGACAGCGATCCGGCTGCGTGGTTGCCACCCCGCACGGCAGTCCGGTGCACGTACGCCATCCAATGGGTGCAGGTGAAGTACCGATGGCGGTTGACCATCGACTCCGCTGAGCAAGCGAAGCTGTCAGCCATCCTCTCCGGCAGCTGCGGCTCCCGCAGCATCACCGTGCCTTCACGAGCGCTCTAGCCGCTTAAGGACGGCTCGACGAGCCTTTTCGCGCCGGCCATAGCGCCCCGCCCGGCTAACGGACCGCCATTTTCCGGCAGCTGAAGGTATGCATTGTGCTAATGAGCTCTTGTTAAGGTAAATTATTCACATCAACAGGTTTCGCACTCTCGGGTGATGCGTGCTGTTGCTTTCTTGGGGGTCAAACCCATCGGCCGGCATAGCTGCCTCCGAGAAACCCCGAAGGCACCATGTCTCGCTCTCTCGTCTCCATTCGGACCGTCCTGGTGGCCGGGGTCCTCACCGGTCTGGTCGCAGCCGCGTCAGCCGCTACGACGACCCAGTTCGCCGCCTCGGGCCCTGTTGCAGCGGCTACCACCACCGCAACTGCCACATGCACCGACGGCGCAGGCGTCGTATGGCGACAAAAGGCGGTGTGGGGTGCTGACTACACCGACGCGGCCGGCGTCCGGCGGGAGCGAATCGACTACGCCGGGTGGACCACGAACCGCTCCGGCATTCTGCCCACCGACTCCATGGTCAGGTCGTATGACGGGGCGGGAAGGCTCCTTCAGACCCTCATCAAGACGAACCACAATGCCAACTACTATCGCGGAACTGTGTGGGACAGGCGGAACCCGCTGAACCCGCCGAGCTCCCCCGGCAGGGCAAAGGTATCGATCCAGCTCGGCGTCGACAGTGACGGCAAAGCCGAATGTGCCGTGACGTTCATCCAGCCAGGCACGGCGACACCGAGACCGAGAAACCCTGTACCGGTAGGAGTTCCCGGGAAGTGGACGCAGGCATTCGGGGATGAGTTCAACGGCACCGCCCTCAATACCGCAAAGTGGAACACGCTGGACGGCAAGCTGATGAACAACGTCACGCTCCGCAAGTCCAATGTTTCTGTGTCCGGTGGGAGCTTGATCCTCAAGCTGTCGAACTCATCCAACGGCGGCGCCGTTTCCAGCAGTGAACCCAACCGGTACTGGGGCAAGCCCGGCTTCGAGGCGAAGATCGGGAGCTACACCGAATCACGGGTCTACTTCCCCGGTGACAGGAATCAGCCGATCTACAACTTCCCTGCTGCCTGGACCAGCGGCCACCAATGGC
The DNA here is from genome assembly GCA_902805915.1 of uncultured Propionibacteriaceae bacterium. Taxonomy (GTDB): domain Bacteria; phylum Actinomycetota; class Actinomycetes; order Propionibacteriales; family Propionibacteriaceae; genus Microlunatus. Next base: position 2,440 of record CADCUO010000101.1, read on the forward strand.
CGTCCAACGGTGAGCACGACTACGCCGAAGGTCTGTCCGGCCGGTTGACGGCCAACTATCACTACGGCTCGGACTACCACCACCACGTCGCAAACAACTCCGGACCTGTGTCGGGTACCTGGCAGGACGCTTACCATGTCTACGGAGTCCACCGCAAAGCTACGTCGGCCGATGTGTACTGGGACGGGAAGCTGATCAGGACCTACCAGACTCACGACAGCGGCGGCGGACACACCTTGATCTTCAACATAGGCAAGTCCAACAGACGGGCACCGGTGCTCGGCTCCGCGGGCGCAGTCAAGGTCGACTACGTTCGGGTTTGGCAGCGCTGAGGAAACACTTTCGGTGACGCTCGACCGGCTCGCGCCGTCATCCTCGCCCCGGCTCGCCGAGCCAGGGTGAGGACGAGTCGGTCGATAAGCCGGATTCTGTGCTCGCCGCGAACGGCGGGCGGCGATCATCCATCTGCGACCGCTGTTGCCAGCGGCCTGGTGCGATCTACCCGGAAACTCGGGCGAGCAACCCTCAGGCGTTTCCGCAGGTGCACCGAAGTGCACCCTCTTGATCTTGCTCCGGGTGGGGTTTACCGAGCCACCTCAGTCACCTGAGGTGCTGGTGGTCTCTTACACCACCGTTTCACCCTTACCGCCAGCTGTGGTGCGAGGCGACAGGCACCTTGCACCGCGCCGGAGGCGGTCTGTTTTCTGTGGCACTGTCCCGCGGGTCACCCCGGGTGGGCGTTACCCATCACCCTGCTCTGTGGAGTCCGGACTTTCCTCGACAGCTCAACTGAGCTGCCGCGACCGCCTGACCGACTCGTCCGCGGCCAAGGTTAGCGCGAAATCACCGTCCACGTCGCCGCCGCCGGACGGCCGGCAGAGCAAGCGCCCCTCCTAGGGGAGCGTGAGGATCTCCGCCCCGCTGCCAGTCACCACCACGGTGTGCTCGAACTGCGCCGTCCTGTTCCCGTCAGCGGTCAACACGGTCCAGTTGTCATCCCACATCGTCCACTCGTGCGTGCCCAAGGTGATCATCGGCTCGATGGTGAAGGTCATGCCTGCCTCGATCACGGTGTCATAGCGCGGCTCGTCGTAGTGCGGGATGACCAGCCCGGAGTGGAAGGCGGTATGGACGCCGTGGCCGGTGTAGTCGCGCACCACGCCGTACCCGAAACGCTTCGCGTAGCTCTCGATCACCCGACCGAGCACACTCACCTGGCGTCCAGGACGGACCGCCTTGATCGCTCGATTCAACGCCTCCTCCGTACGTTCAACCAGGGAGCGGGACTCCTCGTCGACGTTGCCGCACAGGTACGTGGCGCAGGTATCGCCGTGCACGCCGCCGATATATGCGGTCAGGTCAATGTTGACGATGTCGCCGTCCTCAAGGCGCCTGGAGTCGGGGATACCGTGGCAGATCACCTCGTTCACCGACGTACACAACGACTTTGGGAACCCGCGGTAACCAAGCGTCGAGGGGTAGGCGCCGTGGTCGAGCAGGTACTCGTGCCCGATCCGGTCGATCTCGTCGGTCGTCACCCCCGGTGCGATCGACTTGGCCGCCTCCCGCATCGCTCGGGCTGCGATTCGCCCGGCGACACGCATCTTCGCGATGGTCTCGCTGGTCTGCACATGGGGACCGGTGTAGGGCGTAGGTGCTCCCCTGCCGACGTACTCGGGTCGGACGATTGACGCCGGAACCCCGCGCCGCGGCGACACTACGCCTGGGCGGACGGGACCGGCCGCGCGAGAGCCGGTCGTCGACTGGGATGTCACAGCCCGATCTTAGGCGGCCGCGCCCTGCGGCGGCTCCGCGGAGTAGCCTCAGGAAACGACGAAAGGAGGAACGTCATGGCAGACGGGCAATGGTGGTACTGCATCCTGCACAAGACGGTGGAGCCGGACGACGCCACCTGCAAAGCGGTCGACCGGCTCGGTCCCTACGCCTCGCGGGACGATGCGTCTCACGCCCTCGAGCGGGTTGCCCAGCGCAACGACGCCTGGGACAACGACCCGAGATGGAACGACGACTAGGTTGTCGACTCTCCCAGCCGTTGGTTGACACGCTCGACCTTGGCAGTGAGCTGACCGGTGTGGCCCGGCCGGATGTCGGCTTTGAGGACGAGGCTGACCCGGTCCGCGTGAGCCGCCACGGCATCCACGCACTCCTTGACTACCGCCATCACCTCGTCCCATTCGCCTTCGATGTTGGTGAACATGGCGTTCGTCTCGTTGGGCAGCCCAGAGGCGCGGACGATCCGGATGGCGTCGGCGACGGCGGCACTCACTGACCCGTCAGGGTCGGTGCTTGCGGGGGCGATACTGAAGGCGACAAGCATGAGCCGATTGTGCTCCCCGAGGTGTCGAGCGTGTTAGGCGGGCTACGACGCGGTCCGTTCCGGGTCGTTCTTGCCCACCGTTCGGGCGGGCACCGGTGACCTCCCTTCCCGCCAGCCGTTGGTGATGGGTAGACGGCGGTCCCGTCCGAAGGCCTTGAACGAGATCTTGGTGCCCGGTGGGTACTGCCGACGCTTGTACTCAGCCAGATCCACCATGCGCATCACCCGATCCACCAGGTCGGCGTCATACCCCATCGCAAGGATGTCGTCGCGACCCTTGTCGCCCTCGACATAGTCGGCCAAGATCTCGTCCAGTACCTCGTACGGGGGCAGCGAGTCGGTGTCCTTCTGTCCGGGCCGGAGCTCCGCGCTGGGTTCCTTGGTGATGGCATTCTCCGGGATGGGGGGCTGCTGGCCGCAAGCGATCGCCTTCTCGTTGCGCCACGTTGCCAGCTTCCACACCCACGTCTTGGGTACGTCCTTGATCGGTGCGAAACCGCCGACAGCGTCGCCGTAGATGGTGCTGTAGCCAACCGCCAGCTCACTCTTGTTCCCACAGGCCAGCACGATGGAGGGGCCGTGCTGGTTGGACTCGGCCATCCAGATGACGCCACGGATCCGCGCCTGCAGGTTCTCCGCTGCGATGCCGTCGATGTCGATCGCTGCTTCGAAGGCGTCGACCACCGGTGCGATCGGTACGGTGGCGAAGTTCAGCCCGGTTCGTTGTGCCAGCTCCAGCGCGTCGGTCTTGGAGTGCTCTGAGGAGTAGGAGCTGGGGTTGGAGATGCCGTACACGTTGGCGGCCCCGATCGCGTCGCAGGCCAGGGTCGCCACCAGGGTGGAGTCGATCCCGCCGGACAGACCCAGATAGACCCGTTGGATCCCGTTCTTCTTGCAGTAGTCACGAAGCCCCAGCACCAGCGCCAGATAGACCTCCTCCAGTCCGGACAGTCGGTCGAACACCCTTGGGGTGATCCATCCCCGGTCCGGCTGTTCTGCCGGCGCTTCGCTGACCAGCCGCCGGGCGATGGCCATGCCGCTGAGGCCAGCCGCCTCCGCGGTGGCAGACGCGTCCATCGGCACGACGGCAGCGGGCAGGTCCAGATCGGCCAGCACCAGTTCCTCGACGAACTGCGGGCCGCGAACCACAATCTCCCCGGTAGCGTCAGTGATCATCGAGTCGCCGTCGAAGACCAGCTCGTCCTGACCGCCGACCAGGTTCACATAAGCCAGCGGGCATCCGGCTTCGCCTGCTCGCCGGGCCACCAGCTCCCCTCGGGTGTCGTCCTTGTCCCGCTCGTACGGGCAGGCGTAGATCACCGCGAGGAGCCCGGCCTGGGCCTCGGCTGCTGCCGCCACCGTGCCGCCGTCCTGCGACAGGTCCTCGCAGATGGCGATCGCGATATCGACGCCGCGTAACCTGACGACCTGGAGCTCCTGCCCTGGCCTGAAATATCGGAACTCGTCGAAGACCCCGTAGTTGGGCAGGTGATGTTTGGCATATGAGCTGACCACCTGACCGCCGGTGAGCACGGCCGCCTTGTTCTGTGGATGCCCGCCCTTGGGGTGCCCCGGTTCGTCGGTACGGTCCAGATATCCGACGACCGCAACGAGATGGGCGAGGTCAGCGTCGGCCAGTCGCGCTGCCAGCCGGGTGATCGAGGTTCGGGAGGCCTCCACAAAGCTCTGCCGCAACGCGAGGTCCTCCACCGGGTAGCCGGTGAGCACCATCTCGGGGAAGAGCACCACGTCCGCTCCTGCTTCCGCGGCGCGCCTGGCCCAGTCCACAACGAGATCTGCGTTGGCAGAGATGTCGCCGACCGTTGCGTTCAGCTGGGCCAGTGCAAGTCGAAGATGCGGCATGTCGGGGAGCCTAACGTGACGACCCGCGGGCTGGGCTGCGATGCCCAAGGTGGAGAACGCCCGGCCAAACGGCTGGCGCGGGTCGTAACTTCGTCGTTACACCCGTCAATGCACACTTAGGCCGTGGATAAGCAGACCGAGTTCGTGTTGCGAGCCATCGAAGAACGTGACGTCCGGTTCGTTCGGATGTGGTTCACCGATGTGCTGGGATTCTTGAAGTCGGTCGCGATCGCGCCCGCCGAGCTCGAGGGGGCGTTCGCCGAGGGCATCGGCTTCGACGGCTCCGCGATCGAGGGCTTCGCGCGGGTGTACGAGTCCGACATGGTGGCCAACCCCGACCCCTCCACTTTTCAGGTGCTGCCGTGGCGGGACAACAAGCCGGCAACGGCTCGGATGTTCTGCGACATCAAGATGCCCGATGGGTCGCCGTCGTACGCCGATCCCCGGTACGTGCTCAAGCGGGCGCTGAAGAAGGCCGCCGACCTCGGCTTCACCTTCTACACCCATCCTGAGGTGGAGTTCTTCCTCTTCAAGGACCCGGTCCACCCTGGTGTGCCGCCGACCCCGGTGGACCAGTCCGGCTACTTCGATCACACGCCGCAAAGCGTCGGTAGCGACTTCCGTCGCAAGGCGATCACCATGCTGGAGCAGATGGGCATCTCGGTGGAGTTCTCCCACCACGAAGGCGCACCTGGGCAGCAGGAGATCGACCTGCGCTACGCCGATGCGCTGTCCACCGCTGACAACCTGATGACGTTCCGCGTCGTCGTGAAGGAGGTGGCGCTCTCCCAGGGCATCCACGCCTCCTTCATGCCGAAGCCGTTCACCGAGCACCCGGGCTCAGGGATGCACACCCACATGTCGCTGTTCGAAGGGGACAACAACGCCTTCTACGACGCCAGCGCCGAGCACCACCTGTCGAAGGTGGCCCGTTACTTCATCGCCGGTCTGCTCCGCCACGCCGGCGAGATCACCGCTGTCACCAACCAGTGGGTGAACTCCTACAAGCGGCTCGCGGGGGGCGGCGAAGCGCCGAGCTACATCTGCTGGGGCCGCAACAACCGGTCCGCCCTGGTCCGGGTGCCGATGTACAAGCCGAACAAGGGTGCCTCAGCCCGGGTCGAGCTGCGCTCCATCGACACCGCCTGCAATCCCTACCTCGCGTTCGCCTTGATGCTTGCTGCCGGACTTGCCGGCATAGAGGGTGAGTACGAGCTGCCCGAGGGAGCCGAGGATGACGTCTGGTCGCTGACTGAGCGGGAGCGGCGCGCGTTGGGCATCGCGCCGTTGCCGCGCAACCTGGACGAGGCGATCCGCACCATGGAGAGCTCCGAGCTGGTGGCGGAGACCCTGGGGGAGCACGTCTTTGACTTCTTCCTGCGCAACAAGCGGGCAGAGTTCGAGGAGTATCGCCGCCAGGTGACCCCGATGGAGCTGAACAGGCTGCTCCCCGTCCTCTAAGACGCCCGGTCCGCTAACCCGCCTTACCTACCCGCCGCAGGCAGGGTGTCGGTCAGAGGAGTGGCAGGGCCGCTGAGAGGTCGGCCCGGAGGCCGCTGGCGTGGACGGCGCCCTGGGCTGTGGCTGCTGGCCAGGTGATCCGACCGGTTGCGAGCCGCAGGAATGTGACTGCGTCGGTCTCCACCACATTGGGTGGGGTACCGCGGGTGTGGGTCGGGCCCGGATCACCGATGCCGCACTGTACGGCGGCGAACGGCGGCACCCGTACCTCGATTGACCGTCCCGGGTGTTGAGCCGCCAGCAGCGCCGCGAGGGTGCGGCTGTTGATCGCCAATGCCTGACGGCGCAGCTGGACCGGTTCCCGACCAGGTAGCGACCGGCTCAGATCGTCGGAATGCACAACCAGCTCGATGACGCCGAGGGCAAAGTGGTCAGCGATGCTGGCTGGTCCGTTGGCGGTGTCCACGACCTTCGGCAGCTCCTCTGGTGGCGCCTGCAGGACCGTGGTGAGGGAAGTGACCGCCTCGGCCAGTCGGGCGAGGAGCGCGGATGGTTCGGTGTCCGCAGCGAAAGATCGCGTCGTAGCAGCGGTCGTCCCTGCATCGCTGCGACAGCGCCGGATGAGCTCGGCGAGCGGCAGTCCTCTCTTCCGAGTCGGCTGACTCAGCGCCCGGAGCAGATCGGTGTGGGCTTGCCAGAGATGACCAGCCAGCGTGCGGACATCCCACCCAGGCAGCACACTTGGTTGGACCCACTCATCGACCGGCAGCTCCTCAAGCCACTGGAGCAGCGTCTGAGACTGCTCAACCAGAGCCTCCCCCGGATTCGACCGCGCCCGAGCCATGAGCGGGAACGCTATCAGCGCGCGCCACAGTCATTGTCGGGAAGGTCAGCCGTCGCCGGGTGATGACTGCAGCCTGCCCCGGTTGTTGATAGTTCCGACTGGCTAGCATCAACACGTGTCGCGACTGCAAACGACCCAAGGCAACCTCGCCCGGCGGGGCTTCGCCGACTCAGCCGCGGCCGAGCGGATCGTGCAGCAGTGGGACCAGTCCCACGAGCCACTCCTTGATCTGGTGACCGGCGCCGCAGACCCTGACCTGGCGCTGGCAGGTCTAGACCGGTTAGCGGACCAGGATCCCCAGGTGACCGATCGGTTGCTGGACAATCCGGTGTTCGCGAGACAGCTGATCATGGTGCTCGGATCGAGCGCAGCACTGCAGCAGCATCTGGTGGCCCATCGCGAGCATCTCGAGCTGCTCTCCTGCGAGGCGCAACGGATACCGGCGGACGAGCTGCGCTCGCAGATGTTGCTCTCCGTTGGCGCGGACCCCACCTCGAGTACTCCCGTGGCTACCGACGAGTCCGGGGACAGGTTGCGGATCGCGTACCGCGGTGCGCTCTTGCGGGTCGCGACCCGGGACGTCTGCGCGCCTGAGCCGATCGAGGACATGGCTGATATCGCCGCCGAGCTCTCGGACCTGGCCGACGCGACCTTGGAGGCAGCGCTTGCGATCGGACGGGCCAAGGCCGGCCCAGAGGCGCTGCACTGCCGGTTGGCCGTGGTCGGGCTGGGAAAGTGTGGAGCGCAGGAACTGAACTATGTCAGCGATGTGGACGTCTTGTACGTCGCCGAATCTGCCTGCGACGAGAACGGTGAGCCACTGCTGGCCAGGGACCGGGTGGTCACCGTCGCCACCCGGATGGCAGCCGAGCTCAGCCGGGTATGTTCGGCCCATACCGCCGCCGGGACCATCTGGGAGGTGGACGCCGCCCTGCGGCCGGAAGGCAAGGCCGGCCAGCTGGTACGTACCCTCGCCAGCCACCAGGTCTACTACACCAAATGGGCCAAGACCTGGGAGTTCCAGGCCATGCTCAAGGCCCGGCCAAGCGCCGGTGACCTGGAGCTCGGGCAGGCTTTCGTCGACATGGTCTCGCCGTTGGTGTGGCAGGTGGCCGAACGCCAGCACTTCGTCTCCGACACCCAAACGATGCGCAAGCGGATGGTGGCGCACATCCCCGCCCGCGACGCCGGACGAGAGCTCAAGCTGGGTGAGGGTGGCCTGCGCGATGTCGAGTTCTCCGTGCAGCTCCTCCAGCTGGTGCACGGCCGGGTCGACGTCCGGCTGCGTTGCCGCGGCACGCTTGACGGTCTCAAAGGCCTGGTCGACAACGGCTATGTGGGACGCGAGGACGGTAAAGGCTTCGGTCTGGCGTACCGGTTCCTGCGCACGCTGGAACACCGGATCCAGCTCTATCAGCTCCGCCGCACCCACGTGCTGCCCGACGACGAGGCACATCTTCGTCGGCTCGGCAGGTCCCTGGGCTACAACGACCCGGTGAAGGAGCTGCTGACGATCTGGAAGTCGTGCACGCAGCTGGTCCGGCGGTTGCATGAGCGGCTCTTCTACTCACCGCTGCTCGATACGGTCGCCCGGATCCCGAGCTCGGAGCTTCGGCTGACCACCGACTCGGCGGTGGACCGGCTCAAGGCCCTCGGGTACGCAGACCCGGTTGCTGCGCTGCGCCACATCGGCGCACTCAGCCAGGGGGTGACGCGGCAGGCAGAGATTCAGCGGCACCTGTTGCCGGCGATGCTGGGCTGGTTCGCCGACGCACCCAACCCCGACCACGGACTGCTGGCCTTCCGCCAGGTGTCGGAGTCGCTGGGCACCACGCCGTGGTACCTACGAGCGCTGCGTGACGAGGGCCGTACGGCTGAGCGACTGGCGCGCATCCTGGCTTCCAGCCGGTACGCGGTCTCGCTGCTGACCCGAGCACCACAGACGGTGCAGATGCTGGGCGATGACGAGCAGCTCACGCCGCGACCCCTGGCCGATCTGAAGGCGGAGATGCGGGCGGCCGGGCGGCGGCACGGCGACCCGGTTGCCGCAGTGGAGGCGATCAGGGCGATCCGCCGTCGGGAGCTGTTCCGGACGGCTGCGGCCGACCTGCTCGGGCTCAGTGATGTGTTGGCTGTCGGCGATGCGTTGACCGACCTTGCCTCCGCCACCGTCGACGCAGCTTTGACGGTGGCCCGGGAGGCGTCGCAGGCTCAGTCGCTCCCGCGGATGGCGGTGATCGCCATGGGTCGCTGGGGTGGGCGGGAGATGTCCTACGCCTCCGACGCCGACGCGATGTTCGTCATGGACGACGCCGAGACCGACGGCGACCGGACCAAGACCGCTAGCGCCATCATCACCGAGATGCGCAAGCTGTTGACGCGCCCCGGGGCCGATCCGCCGTTGAGCATCGACGCCGACCTCCGCCCAGAGGGCAAGGGAGGCGCGCTGATCCGGTCGCTGGCTGCGTACCGCAACTACTACAGCCGGTGGTCCTCGACCTGGGAGATGCAGGCGCTGGTCCGGGCGGACGCTCTGGCCGGGGACGAGGAGCTGGGACAAAGCCTGCTGGACGAGATAGATGCCCGGCGGTGGCCGGCGGGTGGGCTCACCACCTCGCAGGTGACCGAGATCCGCAAGCTCAAGGCGCGGGTCGAGGCGGAGCGGCTGCCGCGCGGAGCCAACCCGGTGAAGCACACCAAGCTCGGCCCCGGCGGGCTCGCTGACGTCGAGTGGACAGTGCAGCTGCTGCAGCTGCAACACGCCTGGGAGGTGCCGACGCTGCGGTCGACCAGAACCATCGAAGCGCTTCGAGCGGCCCGTAGCGCGGACATCATCGGGTCGACCGACGCGGGGCATCTCGAGGCGGCGTGGTTGATGGCCGGCAAGATCAGGAACCAGCTCATGTTGGTCCGCGGCCGCGGTTCCGACTCGCTACCCAGCGACAACCGCGAGCTTGCGGCGCTCGCGGAGCTGATGGGCTATGGCCCGGGGGAGTCGTCCCATCTGCTGGCCGACTACCAACGGGTGACCCGACGAGCCCGGGGCGTGGTGAACCGCGTGTTCTGGGGCGAGAGGAGCTAACGCAGCCCAGTTGCGGTCACGGCGACGGAGGCCTGCGGTGCTGAGCCTGGGCACTGGGCGCCGTTGGGGTGCACCATCGTGGCGACGATGGAGGCTTGGCGCAGCGGGGATGTGCGGCGTCCATACGTCGCCTTCCCCGAAACGCGGAGTGGCCCCTCGGTCATGCCTGCGATCTCCACGAATCCCACCGAGGTCTGGTTCGGTACCGCCGTGGCGGAGCACGCAGCGTCGGGGTCGGTGCCGACACATCCCTGGTCCACCATGTCGGACCCGGGGGCAAGCCTGACCTGGTGGGTCCGGCACTTGTTTCCCGAGCACACTGTCAGGGTCAGCCTGGTGATCGAGCGAGCCGGGCCTGGCTCGACGGTGACGGCAAGCCCAGGTTGGGCAGCGATCTGGGTGCACGCTGCCGACTCCGTGACTCCGCAGCCGGCGAGCAGCAGCGTCATCGCGGCCAGCACAACGGTTCGGCACAGCATGGGCTGAACCTACCTTCGGAGCTGGGCTGCGGAGTACGTCTCCAGGGTGGCCGCTGCGGAGTTGTCCCAGCTGAAGCGTGCTGCATGCGCTGCAGCGTTTCCACCGAGCCGGAGCCGCTTGTCATGGTCATACAGGACTCCACTCAAGGCAGCTGCCCAGTTGGCGGGCTGATGGCCTGAGACCAGGAGACCGGTATGGCCGTCGTTGACGGCATGACGGAGGCCGCCGACATCCGTCGCGACCACGGGCCGTCCGCATGCCTGAGCCTCGAGAGCAACCAGTCCGAAAGACTCGTTGTAGGACGGTACTCCCACCACGTCGGACGCGCAGTACCAGCGGAACAGCTCCTCTCGTGCTGAGTGCGCTCGGAACTCCACCACATCGTCGACACCCAACGCCGTACACAACTGTGGCAGGCTGCTGGCCCACGCAGCCTCCGGGCCGCTGGGGCTGCCGATGATGATCAACTTCAGGTGTGCGCGACGGTCCGGCTGGTCCTTGATCATTTTCGCTACCGCCTTGATCAACACGTCAGGAGCCTTCAGTGGTTGGATCCTGCCCACGAACAAGATCACCTGCGAGGACTCCGCAACCCCCAGTTGAGCCCGGGACTTTGCCTGGTCGCAGGGATGGAAAACGTGCAGGTCTACCCCTGGAGGAACGATCATCACCTGGTCGGCTGCGGCACCGTAATGAGTGTGCAGCTCGTCTGCTTCCTCGAGCGTGTTGGCGGTCAGCACCTCGGCCCGCGCCACGATGGCGGCCTCTCCGCGTTCGCGCACGTCAGGCTCGCTGAGGTGGCCAGCACCGCGGGCGGCGTTCTTCACCCGGGCCATGGTGTGCATGGTGTGTACGAGGGGCAGGTCGCCGACCGAGGCGAGCTCCAGCCCCACCAGGCCCGACAACCAGTAGTGGGAGTGGATGAGGTCATAACGGCTGGTCCGGTTGGCGATCTGCAGGGCGAACTCCGTGACCAGCCCGGGCAGCAGCTCCTTCGGGACGGGCTCGGGAGGTCCAGCGGTGACGTGGTGCACGTTGACGCGCTCGAAGGCCTCCACCACCTCCGGCAGCGAGACGTCTCGGCGGCGGGTGAAGATGTCGATGTCCAGCCCGCGTTCGCCGAGCCGGCGCGCCACCTCGGCCACGTAGACGTTGAGCCCGCCGGCGTCGCCCACACCCGGGGTCTCCAGCGGCGAGGTGTGCATACTGACCATCGCCACCCGCTGTGGATACTCCGGCTGCTCGGCTGCCTGATGTCTCACTGTGGACCTCCGTGGTCAGGCTATCTCGCGGTGGTCGACCTCGCTCCCAGTCGGTGGCCTGAAGCCTGTCCTGGACATCGTGCCCCAGTCGCGCCGCCCGCGCAGGTAGCGCCATGTGCCTTTCAGCCGCCAGGCCACCGTGAGCTGTCGGTATCCAAGGTTCTCCGCCAGCGACCAGCCAATCAACGCCGGCAGATCGCTAGCCTGGAACGGTTCCTCTGCGGTGGCCTGGTGCAACAGGAGGGAGGACAGAGTGAGCAGCAGACCCCAGCCGTAAGCAACGAGCAGGAAGAGCACCGCGAATGGCATGTTGACCGCGCCGAAAGCCAGTGCCAACACCATCGCCACCAGTCCCAGCGCTTCCACCGCCGGTCCCATCAGTTCGACGATCCAGAAGTAGGGCATCGCCACCCAGCCAATTCGGCCGTATCTGGGGTTGAAGAGCATGCCGCGATGGCGCCAGAGCACATCGGTGAGCCCGCGTTGCCAGCGCTCCCGCTGTCGAGCCAGCACGGGTAGCGACTCCGGCACCTCGGTCCAGGCCACTGGATCCGGGACGAAAACCACCTTGCTCGGCCCGCGCTGACGTACCCCCGAGCGACGCAGCCGCACCACCAGCTCCATGTCTTCGCCCACGGTGTCGTGGCGGTAGCCCCCCGTGTCGATCATGGCTGACCGTCGGAACATGCCGAACGCCCCCGAGACAATGAGGTTGCCGCCGATCGTGTTCCAACCCAGGCGGCCGAACAAGAAGGACCGGAGGTACTCCACGGTCTGGATTCCCGGCAGTGCCCGAGTGGAGGCGCGGACCGCCACCACACGGCCGTCCCGGACGGTGGCATCGTTGACGACCCGGATGGTGGCTCCTGCCGCCACCGTGGCGTCGTCAGTCAGGAATGGGCGCACAATCCGGAGAAGGGCAGCGGGTTCGATGAGCGTATCGGCGTCGATGGCACAGACCAGCTCGCCGGTGGCTACGTTGAGTCCGGCGTTGAGGGAGTCAGCCTTTCCGCCGTTGACCTTGTCGAGGACCACCAGTCCGCGGTGTCGAGTGGACCGGTAGAGACCTACCACGGGCTTGCTTTCCACCGCTGTCGGGAAGCTGGGCGAGACCTCGGACAGGTCGAACTCCCCCTTGAGTATCTCCAGCGTGTCGTCGGTGCTGCCGTCGTTGATCACCACCACCTCGAGGTTGGGGTAGTGCAACGTCAGCAGTGACCGAACGCTGGCCGCCGCCGTAACTGCTTCGTTGAACGCCGGCGCCAGCACGGTCACTCGCGGCGTCGCCTCCAATGACAGCAGCCGATGCGCACCTTCGCTCCAGTTGGTGCGAAGGTGGCGCACCATCTCACGCAGCGCCCCGACGAGTAGCACGGTCTGGAAGCCGTTGCAGATGATGAAGAACACCAGCACGCACTTGGACACGGTGACGAGAAGGAGTGCCACCATCACCGAGCTCGGGGGTTGAGCGCCGACTGAGGCAGGTCGAGCACGTGTTCGGCCATCTCGGCCGCCCGTCCATCGGGATCGTCCACGGCGCGCCGCAGGCACAGCCGCCCAACTGGTCCCAGCTCGCGCAGGGCGCCCGCCGCAGCGCGGCGCACGGACCAGTCCGGGTCATGCAGGTGCTGGGTCAGCTGGGGCGCGGCGGACCACAACGCGATTGTGCCCAGCCCGTTCGCAGCTGCGGCACGGACCTGCGGGCCGGGGTCTTCCAGCAGCCCCAGCAGTACGCCACCGGCTTGGTCGGTACCGATGGCTGCGACCAGTGCTGCGCTGGCTGCCCGGTTGACCGGGTCGGAGTCATCGCTCCAGCTGGTAGCAACCAGGTTCAGCTCCGGCAGACCGGCAGCAGAGGCGATGTCCATTGCGACAGCTGCGTGCCGTGCCGGGCCACGAAGGTACTTAGTCAGTGCGGGAACCGCGGCTACGCCGATTGTGCGGAGTGCATTCTCGGCGGCGAACCGGCAGCGCCTCACATCCTTGTCCAGCATGGTGATCAGCCGTTCAATATCGCTACGATGTGGCTCCTGCGCAACCCAGCCAGCTACCTCCGCCCGTACCTCAGGATGGGTGTCAGTCAGCATCCGGCGGTACTTTCGAGGCGGCTCACGAAGCTGAGCCAGAGTCCGGACGCCACGGAGTCGACGCCACCACAGCCGGCTGTGGGTCCACCTGTCCCCTCGGCGGCGAAGCTCGGTCAGCTCAGCAGAATCGGTGACGGCCGCCACCATGTTGTTGGACAGGGACCCGACGAGCCCCGCGATGGCGGTCACCCGGTGTCGAGCCGACAACCGACTCAGGCCGGTGGCCAGCTCGATAGGGCTGTTGGCGATAGACCTCTGCCGTACCGCGGCATGCCAGTGGCTTTCGATTGCAGCGCGCTGCCGGATGCGGCGGCATCGGACAACGGTGCACACAGACAGTGCCGTCAATACGACTAGCAGCAGGCTGGCGAGGACGCCGCTGGCGATCCGAAGCATTGTCATCGTCGAGGGCAGGGGTATGTCGGGAAGGAGTAGTGCCGTCACGTCAGGCCTCGAGGGCGCGGCGAATTCGCTGTATGAGAATGGGCAGGCTGAACGGCTTGCCGATGTGGTCAAAGGCGCCCTGGCGAAGTGTGGCGAGCACCTCGTTCTCACCGGACCGAGCGGTCAGCATCAGCACCCTGACGTGCTTCAACGTACCGTGCGCGGCGAGTTCGCCTAAGAGGTCGAACCCGTTGATGCCGGGAATGTCCACATCCATCACAACAACGCGGCAGCGAAGGCGGTTCGGCCCGCTCAGCTGGGCGAGCGCCTCCTTGCCGTCGTTGATATGTACGACGCGGAGTCCGCGAGTGTGGAGGGCAGTGACAAGCACGCCCGCCAGGGCCTCGTCGTCCTCGACCAGGACGACGTCGACCACCTGGAGGTTGGCGACGTCGGTACAGCCAGCGGCAAGCACTCGCTCCCCGCCGGTCGCCTTGGCCTGTTGGACGGCTGCGGCAGCAGCCTGGCCCAGCCGGTGCAGGTCCTTGCCGTCCAGTCCGAACTCGGCCACCCC
>CADCUO010000102.1 GCA_902805915.1 uncultured Propionibacteriaceae bacterium
ATAGACCTGGGCGTCGTCAGAGTCGGCGCACGTGGTCGTCGGGTCTGGGACGAAGAATGGCTCCAGGGGTACCGGCACCGGCACTGGCCCCGGCTCCCTCATCGGCGCGGGTGAGTCTGTCGGCTGTGCGAAGGGAGTGGGCTCGGTCGGAGTGGGAGCGGTAGTCGGGTCTCCCTGCCGGGTCAGCATGAGCCAAGCCGACAGGAGGACCAGGGCGACGACGCCAACGCAGGCTGCAGCCGTCCACCGGCTCCGCAGCGTTGTCCGCACGACCGTCAGACGCTCTTGATGCTCGCGAGGTTCCCTCCCGTGGCGCCCCTCACCGGCGTCAGTAGCGCCCGGCGATCCACGGAAGTCCCGCCGCCAGTTCCACGCGCCGAGACCGGCTGCGGGAGCCGCGAAAGCAAGGAGGAAGACATTGTCACCAGGCTGAGAACAAGCAGGACGACCACGCCCAAGTCTGACGCCTGCTACGCGTCGCGACGACTTTGTCGACCGTCAGTCCTCGCCGTCCTCGCCGGGGCACGACGTCTTCCGTTCTGGTTCACACACCGCGAGGGTACTGGCGATGCGCGCGACGTCTCGCTGACCGTCGATCTCGTACGTCACCAGGACGGCGGTGCGCGTTGCCCGTCCCGGCACGACCTTCCGGATGCCCAGCAGCAGCTCGACGCCCTTCGTCGCGTGCTGGTCGTCGGACGGCATCATGTAGCCAGATGGGTCTGCTAGTGGTCCCAGGCTTGCGTCCTCGGGCGGGAAGCCGGGTAACAGCTGGTGCGCGCCTATGGCCCGCTCGAGGCCAGCGATCTTCACACCAACCAGCTCGAGCCCCGGCTCGCCAGACTCCATCCGCACGTCAACGATGCGTACCGGACGATCGAGCTGATTCTGCAAGACCGTCAGGCCGTCGGTGAAGACGTCGTTGATGGCGACCCCTGTCGACCACCCGTAGGCCGCGCCCTGAACGCCGAACGGACCACCGTCACCAGAGCCACCGCACGAGATCAAGGCGAATGCTGTGATGGCGGCACCAACCGTCACGTCGCCTCGCATGCGCATCAGGCGACGGTAGCTGAGACACCCCCTGCCGAAGGCGCGTTGGTCAAGCCTCGGCAATCAGTTCGAGAATCGGCTAGCGGTCACTTGGCCAGCGCTGACCGAGGCACTGGTGCAGTTGCCGCTACCGTCGGCGCAGTTGCCGGGCGGGTTCTCGACGCCGGCGAGCGCGATGGTGTTGCGACCGAGACCCTCGCGCAGGACCGACACGCAGAACAGCGGGGCGAACCGTGGCATGCGGACGGCGGCGATGCCGTAGTCGAGCAGCGGAGTGCGTAGGTAGGTCACGTCGGGCTCGGACGATTTCCCTTCGCCGCCCTCGACGCGGACCGCGAGCCGGTCCCCGGGCAGCGGTCCGAGCGTCCCGTCCCTCCCGATGAACAGGACCGCTCCGCCGTGGGCTGTCGGGACCGCGACGCTGGTGTACTGCTCCAAGGTGGGGAGCTGCCCGCAGGACCGGGGCGCCGTCGCTGTGCAGATCGTGTAGGCGGACGAGTCGACCTCGCCCCCGTCCCTGCTCAGCACGTCGAAGCGCTCGCCGTCGACGACGAGCGAGTCGAGCACCGGCCCTGTGGAGCGCCCGGCCGTAAGCGCAGCAACCAGGAGCAGGACTCCAACCAGCACGAACACTGCTCCGACCCCGATGACCGCGACGTTGCGACCTTGCGCGTCGGCTTGCATGCCCCGGGCATGACGCCGCATCCAGGTTCCACCCGGACTCCGCCTGACGTCGGCCTGAACGAGTCGATTGCCGATGGCTAGCGTCAGCCCCACCAGGATGAGGGCAACGCCGACCGGCCAGGGCGGCTGCATATGGAGAGGCTAACGCCGGCTATCGCTCGAACGGTCGTGGAAGGCGCCAGGCAGCGACGGTCATGCAGCCGACGCGAGCCGGCTACGCGCGCTAGGACGACACGCTCAGCCACCCGCCCGAGGACCAGCCGGAGCCGGGACGCGCTGACGGTGCCTACACGGGAACTGCCTCGTCACGGCACGGTGTCACCGCACCTGCTAGCGCGTACAGCCCCGCGGTCAGCAGCATGAGCGGACCGGTGAACGGCGTGAGGAGCACGCCCAAGGCTGCTGCGAGCCAGCACACCTCTCGCTGCACCGACCGTCCAGTGGCACAGGACAAGCCGAGGACCGGCAAGGCGGGAACCAGGAGCGCGGGGAACGTGTAGGCGAAGCTGCTTTCGTCGAGCGACAGCACGGCCGGCAGCAGGTAGTAGGAGGCCGCGGCGGCAAGGAGGATCGCGCTGCCAACCCAGCCTCGGGTCACCCTGATCGGGTCGCCGGTCCCGGCTGTTGTCACACGCGCAGGCTGATGCCGGCGGGTGCAACGGGCGGCTCTGAGCTGCTGGCAGTGACGACCGAGGTGCCGGTGGCTGGTGAGGCGGGCCCCCGCACACACCTGCGCTCAGCGCGCGCAATGCGTCGTACGCAAGCGGATGGACAAGGCCGGTCGAGCGCCGAGGTACCGGCGCCTAGCCTCACCGGATGAGCCGTCGCTGGTGGTTGCTGCTCCTGGCCGTCGCGCTGGTCGGCGGCGTCGGACTCTACGGCCAGCAGGCCTGCCCGCCCCCGTCCTGGGCGTTCTGGCGCTCCTCCGATGCCGGGGACGGCGAGAGGGTCAACTTCGCGTTCGTGGCCTGCGAGTAAGGGCGGGGTCGACGCCGGGTGTTCGATCCTCGGCCCACACCTCGGCCCAGGGAGCCGTCATGCTGCGTCGCTTGCTCCTGATCCTCGCCCTCGTCGGGTCGGTGCTCCTGCCGCTGACCGGTCAGGCGCAGGCCGCCGGCGCCGCTGACCTTGGGCTGACCGTCCGGGTCCCGACGGGGGCGGTGGTCAACAACCTCGCCACGCGCCTGCCGCTGTCGATCACCTGGTCGGCGCCGGCGTGCCCCCACGGTTGCGAGCTGTTCTTCGTCAGCTGCACCGACCTCCAGCACAACCGGGTGCTCGACCGGGTCCCGGCTGGCGCGAGCGCCGACGCCCGACCGTGTCGTTGCTGCTCCCCGTCAACGAGGGACGCCACCGCGGGGACTGCGAGGCGGACGAGCTGATCGTCCTGCGCTACCTCGATGCCAGCCGCACGGGCTACGACGGGCTGTGGACGGACGTCAGGACGGCGTCCACACCGAGGACCTCGCGTCGTACTCCGGGCAGTGGACGCGACCGCACGGTCATGCGTACGTCGACCCGCGGAGCCGGCGCGACGATGCGTCTACGGCCGCTACGAGGGACGTGAGCTGAGCATCGTCGGGACCCGCGGCCCGGGCTCGGGCGTGCTGGGGGTCTGCGTCAACGGCGCGTTGGTGAGGACCGTCGACCTGGCCGCGGACACGCTGCGCCAGCGGGTCGTCCTGACCAGCGTCGCGATCCCGCTGGAAGGCCGCATGACCGTCGTCAACGTCACCCCGGCCGGTCGCAGCGCGGCAGCGATCGCCATCGACGGCGTCGTCCAGATCAACGACTTCCAGGACCGCTGAGCGCCCGGGAGTCGAACGCTGTCATCGGGGGTCCTGGACGTCGTTGAGGCGAGGCACTCAGTC
>CADCUO010000103.1 GCA_902805915.1 uncultured Propionibacteriaceae bacterium
CCACCGGCCTCATAGTTGAGCGGACCACCACCGATCCGGCTCTCGCCGCCGCGATTCTGGCCAGGCCTGAGAACTACTACGTCAACGTCCACACCGCGGCGTGCCCGACGGGGACGATCCGCGGGCAGCTCGCATAACACAAGCCCACCCTCCGAGATGGCGCCGCGAGCCCGTAGGCCGCCGCCTTGGCCCCGATCCAGGTACATCGCTGCCGGGGAGTTAGATGTCGGGCATGGACCCGCAGAGCTTGCTGGCTGGCCGGTATCGGCTGGACCGGCGGATCGGGTCTGGCGGGATGGGTCAGGTCTGGGCGGCGCATGACACGGTGCTCGGTCGAAACGTGGCGGTCAAGGTACAGCAATTCGATCCGCAGGGAGACCGGGCTGCGTTTGAGCGGTTCGTCCGCGAGGCTCGAGCTGCGGCGGCGCTGCAGCATCCCAGCGTCGTCACGATCTTCGACAGCGGTACCGACCAGCGAACGGCGTTTCTGGTCATGGAGCTGTTGCCCGGGCCGACCCTGGACGGGTACGTGGCTCAGCACGGACCATTGCCGGAACGGGAGGCCATCGCCCTGGCTCGGCAGGTTGCCTTGGGGCTGGCTGCGGCCCATGGCGCGGGAGTGGTCCACCGAGACATCAAGCCTGCGAATCTGATGTTCGATGCTCAGGGCACGCTGAAGATCGTCGACTTCGGCATCGCGCATCTGGCCCAGACCGCAGCGGCCCGGCTGACGGCGCCAAACACCGTCATCGGTAGCCCGCCGTACCTATCACCCGAGCAGTTGCAAGGGAGGCCAGCCGACGAGCGCAGCGACCTCTACGCCCTGGGCTGTGTCGTCACCACGATGCTGACCGGTAGACCGCCCTTCGAGGCTGAGCATCCACTGGCGTACGCGCACCAGCATGTGACTGCGACACCCCCGCGGATCCGCGACCGTCGGCAAGACGTCAGTCCGACGCTCGATGCCCTCGTGGCCCAGCTGCTCAGCAAGTCCCCGCAGGACCGGCCCCAGTCCGCGAAAGCCGTGCTCGATCGCCTCACCCAACCACAACTCGACTCGTCGACGCCGGAGGAGGCGGTGCCCACCACCGTGATCCGCGGCCCGGCCACCCGGCTGATGCCAACGGAGGAAATCCCAACGGCCGTGCCCGCCATGCCGCAGCGACGGCGATCATCCGGTCGCTGGATCGCCGCCGGTGCGGCTCTACTGGCTGTTATGACGGCAGTCGTCATTGCGGCCCTCATGGCCCAGGCGCCGCTTGGGAATCAGGCAGCACCACCAGGCAGTGGCCCTACCTCAGCTGCGGCGAGCCGTCAGTCGGCAACCACATCAAGTCAGGCGCCATCCTCAGCGATCGCCGCAAGCTCACCAGCGCCGAGCGGTCAGCCGACCACCCAGTCGGTAACCCCATCGGCGGAGGCGAGCAGCACCAGTCCGAGTCTGCAGCAGGCACTATCTAACCTTCGCCGTGCGGTTCGCACTGTAATAAGCAACGGGCAGATCGATGCCAAGAAGGCGGAGGAACTCGGCAAGCGAGTCGACGAGCTTGAGAAGCACCTCAGCCAGAAGCGCGGTGAGGATGCCGTCAAGAAGGTTGACGACCTAGGCAAGTACCTCGCCGAACTGTCAGATAAAGGTGAGCTGTGGTCTGAAGGGGCGCAGCAGATCGAAGATGCCCTTCAGAAGGTTCGCGAACTGGTCGCGGAGGGCTGAGCAACATCGACCTACTCAATACGAGGGACTCGTGTAAGTCACGGCTGGTAACGGCTGCCGTTGGGGGCCACGGCTAGGTTCCCCGCTGGTGATGGCTTGGTATGGCTAGCTAGGGGTCTGCGGGACCTTGGGGACATCGCATTCGATGCCTCGGCGGCCACTCTCACCCCGACCGCTGCGCCATTCAGCTGGAACCGACGAAGGACCTGGACTTTCGGGTGAGTCGTCCGTCTGGCTATGGGCTTTGCTTGCGCACCCGGAGAGATTTGAACTGCCAACCTTCTGATCCGTAGTTAGCGATCACGTGTCCGGCGCCATCCGATACGTGATTCGGAGGAGCGCTCCTAGTGCGGGTAGGACCCGGAGCAGTACTGATGCGTGCGTCCTGATCACTAGCGTCTGGCTCCCAGATTGGCCCCCGCGTCGGACCTGCGCATCTGAGTCTTCGCCACGTGAGATAGCCACGAAAGTCTGATTCGGTGTGTGGGCCCGGGACTGGCTCTTGCACCTGGCCATCTGCGCCGCGAGGCCATTCTCAGAGCGTCAAGCATGTTCAGGATGACACTGGGGACGGCCGGGACCGACTGGTAGTTCTCCATCCATCCAGTGCCCGGCCAGGCATCGGCTGTGTCAAGCCGATGCCGCGCAGCAGACGTTGCCTGCGGCAGAAGGGGACGATCACGTGTAATGGAAGCGTGCCTGCAGAATCACCAGGTCGTCGCCGTCCACCAGGTAGATGAGGCGGTGCTCCTCGCTTATCCGGCGGGACCAGGCACCGGCAAGCATGTGCCGGAGTGGTTCCGGCTTCCCGATGCCCGCGACGGGGTCCCGGAGGGAATCATCGATCAAACGGTTAATACGCTTGAGTGTCGCTCGGTCCGCGGCCAGCCAGTAGGTGTAGTCCTCCCAGCCATGGGGAGTGAAGACGAGCTTCACCGGGTGAGCTGGTGCTCTTCGCGCTTTCCGGCGAGGGCTTGCTGCAGGCTCTCGATCAGTCGCTGGGCATTCGCCGGCACACGCAGCAGGTGTGCGGTCTCCTCTAGCGCGTCATAGTCGGCGCGGGAGAGCAGGACCGCGTCGCCGCGCCGTGAGGTGATCTCGATCGGCGTGCGGTCGTCATTGACCCGCTCGATGAGCGGGAACAAGTTCTTGCGGGCCTCGCTCGCGGTGATGGCCATGAATCCTCCTGAAGACGGTACAAGTAATGGTACCAGTCTCGGCAGCAACCTCGCTGGGTCATGGGGTGAGTCGTGCTGGTCATGTCGTACCTCCGGTAAGGGTTGTTGTGCGCGACGCTAAGGGAATCCCCGCGTCGCTTCCGTGAGCCCGCTCACACTTGATCACCTGGTTGCGCGGACCGGTCACTACACCCGCTTGGTGGTGTCGTCGCTCGAGACGACCTCGACGCCACGCCAGAACGCCACGCGGCCCTTGATCTTGCGGGCCAGCGGAGAGGGATGCTGGTACACCCATGCCGCATCGACATTGGTCACCCCGTCGACGGTCAGGGAGTGGTAGGACGCTAGCCCTTTCCACGGGCACAGAGACCGGGTCTTGCTGGCGACGAAATACTCGTCGGTCAGGGACTCCTTCGGGAAGTAGTGGTTGCCCTCCACGACCACGGTGTCGTCGCTCTCGGCGACAACCACTCCGTTCCAGATGGCTCGCATAGTCATGGTTCTTTTTCCTTAGCATCGAATGAATTAACAATGACGGTAGAGCTGAAGCGGTCAGGTCTTCAGTAAGCGTCGTCACGCACGAGGGTGAATCGGCGAGCTAGACCAGGTGTGGTGACCCCGTGAGCGTGCCGGATTGGGATTGATAGCTATTCCTCCGGGGGGTGGCTGCTGATGGTCTGTTTGCGTCGACGGTCGATGACCTTGGGGTGGCTCCATGCCCACGTCCCCGGTATCGACGCGCGCGCGTGAGGATGACCAGCGCAAGAATCGACCCTGCGGAGCCCAGGAGGAACCCAGTGGCGCCGATCGCCGACGCGCCGTTCGCGAGCCACTGTTGGATCGATGCGGCCGCCGCGATCACCGGGTCCTCGGCCGGTGCGCCATTGATGACGCGGGTCTCCCACCAGCCGTAATAGGCGACGTAGCCGCCGAGAAGCACTAGGAGCGTGCCTCCTGCAACGGGAACGCCCCGGCCCAGTCGCCTGGCCGCACGCACAAGTGACTGCTGTGCGACGGCGACGGCCAGCGCGGCGGTCCCGACGACTAGTCCCATTCCTGCTGCGTAGAGCACGAAGAGGGCCGATCCAGCCAGCAGCGAGTCCGCGCGGAACGCTGAGACCACCACTGCGAGGAACGGCGCGATCGTGCAGGTCAGGCTGGCGAGCGCGTACGACACACCGAACCCGAACATCGACCGTGCCGAGCGGGTGATCGCTCCGCTGCGTCCGGCTCCCCACTGCGGACCTGCCAAAGTGCGGCCACTCAGCAGCCACAGGCCGGCTTCAGCGACGGCGAGCCCGACCAGCACGGTGAGCCAGGGCACATACCGATGCACTGATGACGCAGCCGACGCAATGACCAGAACGAAGGCCGCGAAGACGGCCGTGAAGCACCTGACGGCATCCCGGCAATCGACAAGCCCACCTTCACACCTGCCGACGAGATCACGTGGGTCCAAGATGACGAACCGGTCCTCTCTCTCACCGTCGGAGGGGAATCCCGCGCGTATCCGCTGCGGGTGATGACGTGGCACGAGATTGTCAATGACACGGTCGGCGGCATTGCGGTGACGGTGACGTACTGCCCCCTGTGCAACTCCGGGGTCGCCTTCAAGCGTGAGCTCGACCGCCGGATGTTGTCCTTTGGCACGTCGGGGATGCTCTACGCGGACAATCTCGTGATGTATGACCGGCAGACGGAGTCGCTCTGGCCGCAGCTCACCGGCCAGGCGTCCATCGGCATGCTCACAGGGAAGCAGTTGACCGCGATCCCGATGGGTGTCGTCGGCTGGACCGATCGACCGCCCGTACGGGACCAACCCGTACGTCGGATATGACGACCCGAACGGACAGCTCCTGTTTGAGCTACCTGATGCGCCCGACAAGCGGTTGCCGGTCAAGGAGCGGGTCGTCGGTATCGCCAGCGGCACAGACCATGTCACTATCGTCCGACGCGCCCTGGTCGGTGGGACACCGCTTGAGGTGGTGGTCGGGCACCGTCAACTCGTCGTCTGGCACAAGCCCGGTCAGTCCTCGGCCGTGGACGCCGACACGGTGGCCGGTGGCGCGGAGGTTGGCACCATCGGCGTGTTCCTCCGCGTCGTCGATGGACGGCGGCTGAGGTTCGAGCGCGGGGACGACGGGGGGTTCCGTGACAGCGAAACCGGCAGTCAGTGGGACGTACTGGGCAACTCGGTCGCCGGGCTCTTGAAGGGAAAGCGGCTCACGCCCTATCAACACCTGGACACCTTCTGGTTCGCCTGGGCGACCTTCCACCCAGATACCGACCTGGTCAGATAGCCATGGCGAACAAAATGGTCACTATGAGAAGACCCGACCGCTACCGAGCCGGAGCCTCCCTGTACGACTGGATCTCAATTGAACCCGTCTACCGCGCCGGCCGTGTGATCGGGATCGACCACCTGGATCTCGTGCCGGGCGACATCGTGGTCGACATCGGATGCGGTACTGGACTGAACTTCGCGCTGATCCAGGACAGGATCGGACCGAAGGGACTCCTGCTGGGGATCGACGCAAGCAGCCACATGCTGCGACAGGCACGGCGCCGGACCCGGGCTGAGCGATGGGGAAACGTACGTCTGATGTGCGCCGACGCCACGACCTCGACCCTGCCGCGATCATCGCGTGCGCAGGTGGGCGGGCCGCCGCAGTCCTGGCCACCTACTCGTTGTCCCTGATGGATGCGTGGCCTGAGGCGTGGAGCCGGATGCAAGCGGTTGCCGCACCCGGTTCCCGGCTAGCCGTCGTCGATATGCAGTTGCCCGAGGGCACTGCTGCGCGGTGGCGCTGGCTGGCAAGGGCCGCGTGTTCGCTGGGCGGCTCAAACATCCATGCGCACCCCTGGACCGGTGTAGAGACTGACTGCGCCGACGTCCGAAGCGGCAGCGCCCGCGGTCGGCACATTCAGATCCGCAGCGGCACGCTAGCCCCGCATC
>CADCUO010000104.1 GCA_902805915.1 uncultured Propionibacteriaceae bacterium
CACGCCGACGCCCGCCGCCCCGCCGGCCCCACCCGCCACGCAGCTCGCGATGCACATCGCGCCGCTGCGGCTGGAGGCCGACGGCATCCACCGGCTGACCGTCAACCTGCACCCGGTCGACCTCGGACCGGTGCAGATCGTCGCGGAGATCCGTGACGGTGCCATCTCGATGCAGCTGTCCGGTTCCACCGACGCGGGCCACGAGTCGCTGCGCACCGCGATGGACGACCTGCGGCGCGAGCTGCCGCAGTCCGGCTTCACGAACTGCTCGCTCGACCTGCGTCAGGGTTCGGCGAACGGCCAGGGCCCGCGCGGGCAGCAGTTCCCGGACCGCCCGGACCGCGGTACGCCCGCCGGTCCGGCCGGCGTACCGGTCGACGCGGCTCCGCCGCGGATCCTGCCCACCGACGGCGACCGCCGCCTCGACATCAACGTCTGACCGAGAGGAATCATCATGACCTTCCCCATCTCCGGCGCGGTCAACAACACCGGCAACGTCGACAGGACCGGCACGTCGTTCTACACCAAGACCGCGGACGGCCTGCCCGCCGGCAAGAAGACCGACGACAAGGACATGTTCCTCAAGCTGCTCGTGGCCCAGATGAAGTACCAGGACCCCAGCAAGCCGGCCGACTCGACGCAGTTCCTCGCGCAGACGGCGACCTTCACGCAGGTCGAGAAGCTCGGCGAGATCGCCGACGCGCAGGCCAGCATGCTGTCGGCGCAACTGATGGCCGGGGTCAGCAATCTTGTCGGGCGCACAGTTACTTATCTGGACGCCACGGGTGCCGAACAAACAGGTGTCGTGAAGTCGGCGACGCTCGGAGGCAGCGATCCGACCCTGCGGGTCGGAGACACGGATGTGCAGCTGTCCAAGGTCAAGGAAGTCCGCCAAACCGCCTGACCCACCCAGCCAGCCAGCACCACATCCCGCTCCCTCACCGAAGGAAGTCCCACATGCTGCGTTCGTTGTACTCCGGCATCAGCGGTCTGCGCGCCCACCAGCAGATGATGGATGTCACCGGCAACAACATCTCGAACGTCAACACCACCGGCTTCAAGACCAGCCAGACGACGTTCCAGGACACGCTGAGCCAGATGGTCAAGTCCGCGGGCGCCCCGCAGGGCACCGCCGGCGGTGTCAACCCGGCGCAGATCGGCCTCGGCGTCAAGCTGGCCACCATCAGCACCAACTTCGGCCAGGGTGCCGCGCAGACCACCGGCAAGGCCACCGACCTGATGATCCAGGGCGACGGCTTCTTCATCGTCAAGAGCGGCGGCGAGGAGCTCTACACCCGCGCCGGCAACTTCTCGTTCGACGCCAACGGTTCGCTGACCAACCCGAACGGCCAGATCGTGCAGGGCTGGCCGGCGTTGAACGGCGAGGTGAACCCGGCCGGCGACCCGCAGAACATCGTGCTGCCGATCGGCGCGACGATCGCGCCCACCGTCACGCAGAACATCGCCTTCACCGGCAACCTCTCCAACGAGGCCGCCATCGGCGACGTCAAGGAGATCACCACCAGCGTCTACGACGCCACCGGCGCGGCCAGCACCCTGGTGATGACGATGACGAAGTCGGCCGCGGACACCTGGACGATGTCGCTGCCGGACGGCAGCACGGCGGACATCGTGTTCCCCGGCGGCAAGGCCACCGGCACGGTCGCCGCCGGCGGCTACACCTTCGACGTCAGCACCCTGACCCAGTACAGCGGCACCAGCGAGGCCAAGGTCAGCAACCACGACGGCTCCTCGTCGGGCGCGCTGACATCGTTCACCATCTCGCAGAGCGGCCAGATCATCGGTGTCTTCTCCAACGGTCTCAAGGAGACCCTGGGACAGGTCGCCCTGGCCAACTTCAACAACGTCAACGGCCTGGAGAAGGTCGGCGACTCGATGTTCCGTACCACGGTGAACTCGGGCATCGCGCAGGTCGGTACGGCCGGCACCAGCGGCCTCGGCCTGATGACCAGCGGCCTGCTGGAGATGTCGAACGTCGACCTCGCGCAGGAGTTCACCAACCTGGTCATCGCCCAGCGCGGCTTCCAGGCGAACTCGCGCATCATCACCACCAGCGACGAGATCCTGCAGGAGCTGGTGAACCTCAAGCGCTAGTAGTAGTCCGGTTGGAGGCCGGGGTGGGCTTGGTTGCCCACCCCGGCTTTCCCTTATCCGGGCCCGCGAAATACCGAACTGACAGATGGACGGGGCCACGGATGGCCCTCACCAGCCCAGACGCCCCAAGGACGGATGTCGTGATCCTCGTAACCCGCCTCAACGGAGCCGTTTTCGCCCTGAATCCTGACCTGGTCGAGCGTGCCGACTGCACGCCGGACACGGTCATCACGCTGGTGGACGGCACCAAGTACGTCATCAGTGAGTCGGTCCCCGAGTTCATCGACTCGGTCCGGCACTACCGGGCCTCGCTGATCGCCCAGGCCAGCCGCCTGGAGTCCGAGCCCGTAGCCCGCATGGCCGACGCCGCCCATGACGACGAGCACGACCCGCAGTCCTCTGCGAAGGTCCTGCCGCTGCACAGGAAGGAACGCTGAGATGGATATCGCAACCCTTGTCGGCGTAGCCGTCGCCTTCGGCATCGTCTTCCTCGTGCAGGCCCTCGAGGGCGGCACCGCCGGCTCCATCATCCTGTGTCCCGCGATGCTCCTCGTCTTCGGTGGTGCGCTCTGCGCCGCGATGGCCGGCGGCATCCTCAAGGACACCCTCGGCATCGGCGGCCAGCC
>CADCUO010000105.1 GCA_902805915.1 uncultured Propionibacteriaceae bacterium
CTGTTCGACGACGACCTGGTGACCATCCCGAAGTATCCGGGAAAAACCAATGAACAGTTCACCCGGCTGCTGCTGAATGTGACTCTGGCCTCCATCCGCCGCGACCCGTCCGACAGCTGGTCAGTCCTGGACCCGATGTGTGGTCGCGGCACCACCTTGAGCACCGGGCTGATCCTGGGCCATGAGGTGGCCGGGGTCGACGCGGACCTGAAGGCGATCGAGGCGTACGCGGCGTACCTGAAGACGTACCTGCGGCGGAAGCGGCTCAAGCACACCGCCGACATGACCCCGGTCAAGCGGGACGGCAAGAGCCTGGGCCGACGACTTGAGGTCGCGGTCACACCGGCAGGTGGTAGCCAGCCGCTCAAGCTGACCGCATTCTCCGGCGACACCCGTCAGTCAGCCGCGTTGTACGGCAAACGCCGGTTCGACGCTGTGGTCACCGATGCTCCCTACGGTGTGGTGCATGGCAGCTCAACCGACGTCCGCGGCGTCAGTGGGAAGCGGGACCGGTCCGCGGCGGGGCTGCTACGCGAGGCCATCCCGGTGTGGAGCAGCCAGCTCAAGCGGGGCGGCGCCCTGGGGCTGTCCTGGAACACCTACGGCCTTTCCCGGGAGGACCTCAGCACCATCGCGGTCCAGGCGGGCCTTACGCCCCTGACCGACGGGCCGTACCTGCGATTCGGACACCGGGTGGACTCCTCGATCCACCGCGACGTCTTCGTGGCAGTCAAGGACTAGCCGGCGCTCCGGATCAGGCGAACAGGTCAGCGAACCAGTCGAGCTGCGCGCCGACCTGGTAGTCGGCGCCGCCCTCGTGCTCGTTGTGGGAGTAGACCTTGATGTCCTTGGCAACCGAGTCGGTGGCGGCCGACCCGTAGTGGTTGTAGGCGGCGAAGACTGTCGATGGCGGGCAGATCGGGTCCATCAGCGCAACCGAGAACAGGGCTGGCGCCGTGGCGCGCCGGCCGAGGTTCACGCCGTCGAAATAGCTCAAGGTCTGGTAGGCGACGTCAACATGGTCGCGCCAGCCGGCGAGGTACTGCGTGATCTCCCCGTACGGATGCTGGTCGGTGAGCTCGACCGCCCGTTGGAAGTGGCAGAGGAACGGTACGTCGGGGGCGACGCCTAGCAGGTCGATGCCGACCAGTGGCGCGATGCCGGCCGCAGCAAGCGTGATCCCGCCGCCCTGACTGCCCCCGGTCACCACGATCTTGGTGGGGTCGACCAGCTCGCTGGTCGCGGCCGCCTCGAGCAACCGGACGGCATCGGCATAGACCCGCCGGTAGTAGTAGGCGGCAGGGTCGAGGATGCCCGAGGTCATGAATCCCGGGCTGTGCATGATGCCGGCGTCGACGGAGGCGTCCACAGTGCTCGAGCCGCCCCCGGAGCGCCAGCCCTGACCTCGGGTGTCCATCACGAAGTGTGCGTACCCGGCCTGGGCCCACTGGGTCGAGGAGTGCGGAAAGCCGCGGCCGCCGGAGTACCCGTGATACTGCACGACGGTGGGCAGCGGCCCGGACGCACCCGCCGGTACGTGCAGCCAGGCGTTGACCGGTGAGCCACCGAAACCGGAGTAGCTGACGTCGTAGGTGTCGATCACCGCAAGCTTGTTGTCGACTCTGGTCCAGCTCGCCGCCAGCTCGAACTTGGCGGTCTCGGTCATGGTCGCGGTCCAGAAGTCGTCGAAGTCGGTGGGCTCGGCGACCTCCGGTCGGTAGCTGACCAGGTCGCTCAGGGGCAGGTCGAACATCGGCATGGACGTGGAGTCTAGGAGTGCCGTTGCGCCGGCCACCGCGGGGTGGCCTCGACTGTCGGTACCGCGCCCTATGGTGAGTGAAGGTTGAGGTGCGGGGGTCGTCGGATGGGTGTTGAGCTGAGGGGTGCGGCATGACTGCCACCGCCCATCGAGGCGACGTGATCGGCTTCCGGGTCCACGCTCAGCAGCTGGATCAGCCGGCCGACAGTCGCCCGCTGGCCGAGCCGTCGATCCTTGACTTCGGGGTCCAGGACTCCGGCAGCGATGCCGCCAGCTGGGCGCTGCGGAATCGAGGGGTCCGGCTGTCCGGACCGACGGCGCTGCAGCAGTCGCCTGACCTTGCCCTGGCATGGTCCCTTCGCGGCGCTCCGCACTACTACCGTCGCGCTGAGCTGGCGGACGTGCAGGTCGCGACCTCGCCATATTCCGAGGCGGACGCCGGAAAACGCATCTTCGACGCGAACCGGCCGCTGCAGGCCGCCGGTATCGGAGCGCGGCAGGCGCTGACTGAGATCGCGGTGCAGATGCGCGAGCTGGCCGCCCGCCCCATCGTCAAGGGCGACCTGTCGGGGGCGCTGGCGCAGCGAATGGCTGAGCCGTACCTACGCCTCTGCCGACCGTGCCAGGCCACCCACCTGTACGAGCAGCCGTTCCGGTACGCCGCCCTGCATGCGGGGCTGGAGCTGGAGCCGGGCACGTCACCGCCGGTCCTCCGGCGGATCCCGCACTGGCCGGACCGGCCGGTAGGTCCGGCCGAGGACCCGCTCAGCGCTCCGGCGCACCTGCACCCGATCCGCAACTACCTGCGCTTCTTGGGGCCCGCGGCGCCCGCTGAGGTGGCTGCATTTCTGGACGCCCCGGTGGTGGAGGTGAAGAAGCGGTGGCCCAGCGATGCGGTCGAGATCGTCGTGGACGGGGAGCGGCTGTGGACGCTGGACGCTGATCTTCCCGGGACCAGTGGCAGCCTGGTCCGGCTGCTCAGTCCGTTCGACCTGCTGCTGCAGGGCCGAGACCGCCACCGGTTGGTGCCAGACCAGGCGCGGCACAAGCAGCTGTGGCCAGCACTCGGCCGGCCCGGGGCGGTGCTCGTCGGAACCGACATCGTCGGGGTCTGGCGACCAAAGGCCGCGGGCAAGAAGTTCTCCGTACGGCTGGAGCCGTGGCTGACCCTGGCTGCGGCAGCACGGGGCGAGATCGAGGAGCAGGCTGCTCGGCTGGCCGCCCATCGCGGGCTCACCTTCAGCGGTGTGACCTAGCTGCCGAGCAGTGGAGACTTTCGTGCCCCTCCACGGCGTGCCCGAAGGTAGGCAAGCGGGCCACGGACCGCAGCCCACAGCTCGGTCGCCGCCAGGCTGCCGTTCCCCCGCCCCGCAGGCGCCTCGCCGGACTCGACGGCGACTCTGGTCATCTTCCGCGCGTGCAGTACGCCGCGTCCGGCCCGTCTCAACACCATCGGGGCCGTCCGGCGATCGAGCAGCAGCTTTCCGATCCATGCCCCCAGCCCCAAGCCGTACCCGGATATCTGCTCGTGCAGCGCCGACATGTCCGCCCGGTGCCGGTGCCACACCAGCGCCGACGGCTGGTAGACGAGGGCATGACCGGCGAGGAGCCCCCGGACGAACATGTCGATGTCCTCGCCGCCTCGGGTGGGTGAACCAACGCCCAGTGCTTCGTCGAAGCCACCCAGGCTCAGCACCGCGGAGCGTCGCATCGCGAAGTTGGCTCCGGTGCCGTACTGACCCACCTGGAAGGGAAAGAGCACCTGCCCGTCCGGTGGTGACGCGAGCCGGTACACCGCCGGCACACAGCTCCGTGCCCAGGTCACCCTGCTGTCGAAGTATGCCTGCGGGAAGCTGCGCAGCTCACCGCTGGGCACGATGCCGCAGACACACATCACGTCCGGCGCAACTGAGAACCCGTCCATCAACCCCAGCAGCCAGTCCGGGTCGACGACGACGTCGTCGTCGGTGAACGCGACGATGTCATGCGACGCTTCCAGCACGCCGCGATTACGAGCGCGCGCCAGGCCGGGACGCGGCTCCGAAACCAGCCGAACGCGCGGATCGGACACCGCAGCCACCACTTGCTGTGAGGCGTCCGTGGCGGATGCGTTGTCGACAATGACAATCTCCAGCGCGGTATAGTTGAGCTGCAACAGCGACGCGATGGCGGCGCGCAGCGCCTCGGGCCTGTCCCGGGTGCACAGAACCACACTGATCGGCTCGTCCAGCCCAGGGGCCAGCGGTGGGTCCACCTCGGGCAAACCAGCCAGCGCATCCCGGAGCTCAGACTCAGGCACCCGCCCGTGGTGCACGTCGAGCTCCACGAAGCCGCGAGGGTTCCGACCGGAACGGATCAGCAGTCGGGCGCGGCTGTATCCGGCGGCGTCGGCCAGCACCAGGTCGTCTGAGACGTCAGAGGTCAGGTCGAGCGTGCCGATCCAGATGCTCCCCGGCCATTCCGGGGCGGCCTCCAGGGGCATGGCCGGAGAGAGGACGAGCGGTGACATGTGCTCACTTTCTGATAGTCACGGACCTGGTGGTTACCGAGCCCGGGTGAGCGCATGCCTGGCATATCCCGCGCCAGCACTCGCCAGTCCGAGGAGGATAGCCGCGGCCTGCGCCAGCGGCGTCAGCCGCTTCTGAACCATGGCGTCCCGTACGTCACGGGCGACGGCCTGAGGGAGGATGTGTCTGGTGTAGTCGCGTTCGGAGTGCAGGTTGCTGCTCGAGGTCAGCCCCGCCAGCGCAGCCTTCCCGGCGCCTTCGCTGTAGCAGCGACGCAGGAAGAACTGAAACGTGGAGCGGCCGGCCGGTACGTGGTGGGCGATCTGAGCCGACGGTACGTACAACCACCGACCGCCGTTGCCGGCCATCCGGATGCACAGATCGGTGTCCTCGGGGCTGGAGTGGGTCCCCACCTTGCCGAAGTTCAACCGGAACCCGTCGACCTCGAGAAACCGGTCCCGGCGGACGGCCATGTTCTCCGCCCAGACGTTCCGGATCTCCGCCACGGTCTCGGGCAGACCTGGGTAGGAGACCCCCACCACCCAGGCGAACTCGTTCGGGAACCAGGCTGGTTGCCTGGTTTCCCAGGCCGCGACGACGCCACCCCCGACTCCGACGACAGTGGGGTCGTCGAAGTTGTCGAGCAACGTCTGCAGCCATCGACGGTCCGCCACCGCGTCGTCGTCCAGGAATGCCACGATCGCGGACTGGACCGCAAAGGCGCCGGTGTTGCGGGCCCCTGAGGCGCCCTGGCCGTACTGGTTGGCCAGCACGCGGACCGAGGGCCATTGCTGGGTCACCTTTTGCTCAAGCTCGGGGTTGTGGTCGACCACGACGACAACCTCTTCGGCCGGCAACGACTGATGGAGGGCTGACTCAACCGCCGCTCCCAGCTGCGTCCAGCGATCCAGGGTGTAGCAGGCGATCACGATGCTGGCTGTCAGGCCGCTCCCGGTCATCCGGTGGCGCCTGGAACCCGCGAACGGTGTGAACAGCGAGAACCAATCGGGCTCTCCAGCCACCCCTCATACGAGCGTGACCTCCGATGGGTGACTCTCATCTCACCGTTCCCTTTACACAGTAACTTTGATTGCTGGTGCACCGGCATTCAGTCGCCCGGCGTCGATCCGCTGGGCATCCTATCGTCTGGCCACGGTCGACCTTGACCTTCGAGTGCCTGGACACTGCCGTGCCCGAGCCCTCATCGCCTGCGTAATCGGCCCACCATCGCCGGTCTCATCGAGAGCGCCCGTCCACGGCGTCGTAGTCGGCGATTGCCGCCGTGAGCTCCTCCAGGTAGTCCGCCACGACGTCGGCCCAGGTCCGCTCAGCGACCACCCCACTGGCAAGCTCGGCGGTCTGGGACCCGTCAGAGGTGAGCAGAGATCGGACCCGCGCCACCACATCCGCGACACTGTCCTCCACCATGAGCAGCGGGTGTGGGCTCTGTTCCCGCGCTGCAGCCGCGGTCGCCACCACCGGAAGGCCGGCCGCGAGCGCTTCGCGTACGGAGTTCCTGACGCCGACGCCGGTTTCGTCGGGAAACACTGCGACGTCTGCCGAATGGAACACCTTGACGACGGAGGCGACGTTCGCCAACACGTCCACCCGGTCCCCTGCCAACGCGAGCACGGCAGGGACAGGCTGACGCCCGGCGATCAGGAATCGAGCATCCGGTACGGACTCCCACAACCGGGGCGCGACCTGCTCGATCAGAATCTGCGCGCTGGCGATATTCGGGCCGTAGTTCAGACTGCCCACGAAACACACAACCGGCGGGCCATCCCGACGTCGAGAGCGAGCCACCTGCTCCACGCCATTCTGGATGCTACGGACTGGTCGGTCGAGCGACTGTGACCAGAGCTGCGCATCGTTCGACCCGACGGTGAGCAGGCGCGCGCCGCTCGGCAGCCCCCGTTCCATGCTCAATGCCTGTTCGGCCTTGCGCCCCCGGTACCACACCCGCCACCCGGTCGCGAGGTCGCGCTCCATCCCCAGCCGGATGGACCACGGGTCGACGGTTTGCAGGACCAGCGGCCCG
The DNA here is from genome assembly GCA_902805915.1 of uncultured Propionibacteriaceae bacterium. Taxonomy (GTDB): domain Bacteria; phylum Actinomycetota; class Actinomycetes; order Propionibacteriales; family Propionibacteriaceae; genus Microlunatus. The sequence goes on from CADCUO010000105.1 coordinate 6,308, forward strand.
CGCACCTCACCGGCCAGCGGAAGGACATGCGGTCCGTGCATCAAGGTGACGTCGGACTCGCTGGAGAGGGCGCGCACAGCAGCCCTCGCCCGTCGGGTAGAGCGCTCCTGGGCTCCTACATCGTGTCGGCTGAGTACCGAGCGGACCAGTGCCGAGTGATGGGGCCGCTTGTCCAGGACAACGATCGAGTCGCAACGACGACGCACCTCCTCATCAAGGGTCGCGGCGCCGGCGAAGGTGAGCAGAGTCACGCGTACGCCGTCGGGCAGAGCCCGCAGCACCTCGTACGGGATCATCGAGCTCCCGTCGCCCAGCACAGGGTCACGGGTGGGCACGCTCTCCGCCACATACAACAGCCTCATTGGCGACAGACTATGCAACACAGTCCTCCACACGCATACGCGTGGAGGGTGGACGCGATCGCAGCGGCGGCCTCGGGGAGCGCAGTGCGCTACGATTGACGGCGGACAGGGGTGCCGGCACAGGGCAACGTCAGGGTTGCGGACGGTTGCCAGCCGATAAGTCCGAGCATAGCCAGCCCCTCCTTGCACAAAGAGCCGACCCCCTGGCTTGCGATGACGCAGGTTCAGTCCGTGGCAGCGAGCCTTGAGACAAACGACGAACGGGAGCCGAATCGTGAGCCGCACTACGCGCGGGCAGTCGCCGTCTGCAGGTCACCCGCGATGACGGCAGCCACAGAGTTCGGCAGCGAGCACTCCCTGGACCGTGACTTCCGCGGCGTGTGGTGCGCTGAGCTGGAGCTGAGCGGGGGCGGCCGGCTGTCGTGGGTGTCGCCGCCGGAGCCTCAGCATGGCTCAGCTCGCATCCTGGTCCGGCTGCACGGCGAGCCGCTGGGGTACCTGAGGGAACCGTCCCCGCCCATGGGGCTTGACGCAATGGACATTGACGCAGGAGAGATTGACGCTGGAGCGCTCGGGTCCCGCGCGCGCGCCGAGTTCGCGGACCGTATCGATGACCACCTCGCTCTGGAAGGCATTCATCCCGGCGCCCGCGACGGCGCGGATCTGCCGGTGTCCACCACCAGCTGCCCCAACCGGGTGACAGCTGACGAGCTCGTCTCCGTCGTGGTGTGCACGCGCGACCGGAGTCACGTCCTCAGCCCCTGCCTTGACCGACTTGCGGCACTGACCTATCCGCGGTTGGAGATCCTGGTGGTGGACAACGCCCCGACTGATGACAGCACCCGGCTGCTGGTGCAGGCGCGGGCTGACCAGGACGCCCGGTTCCGGTACGTGCAGGAGCCTCGGCCCGGGCTTTCGGCGGCCCGCAACCGGGGCATCCGCGAGGCGAACGGCACCTACGTCGCCTACACCGACGACGACGTGGCGGTTGACGCCGGCTGGGTGGAAGGTCTGCTCCGCGGGTTCCGGTCAGCCGAGAACGTGGACTGCGTCACTGGACTCGTCTGCACGGCAGGCATCGCCAGCCCGGCGGAGGCGTACTTCGATGCTCGTTCCCCATCATGGTCCAGCCGCTTCGATGCCGAGCTCTTCGACCTCGCAGACCATCGCGGCGAGTCCAGCGTCTACCCATACTCGGCCGGTATCTACGGGACCGGCGCCAACTTCGCCTTCCGGCGCGCGGTCTTTGCCCAGGTCGGCTCCTTCGATGAGGCCTTGGGGGCGGGTACGCCAACCCGAGGCGGCGAAGACCTGGACATGTTCGTCAGGATCCTGCTGTCCGGCGGCACCATCGCCTACCAGCCTGCCGCGATCGTCTGGCACCATCATCGCGCCGACGACGACGCACTGCTCACCCAGCTGTTCGGGTACGGGACGGGCTTCTCGGCCTATCTGACGAAAATCATCGCTCAGCGCTCAACCCGGTGGGACGTTCTGCGGCGGATACCGATCGGGGTGATCCGGATGGCCAGCATTCAAAAGGACACCCAGGACCGGTTGACGGCCGGGGCGGCACCACCGAAGCGAGCCTGGACCCGCGAACTGGCAGGCTACGCGGCGGGACCGTGGCTATACCTCCGCGCCCACAGAGCGGCGGCGCGGCCATGACAGCACCCACACAGCTCAGCCGGACCGTGCGCGACTACATCCGCAACCGATCGGCGCACGGAGCTCAAAGTACGGAGTCGACTGCCGCGCCACGGCGGAGCCAGAACCTGTTGCTGTCCCCGTGGGCGCCGGCCTGGATGTCGCTGCTGGCGCTGGTCCTGTGGGCCGTGTCCCTGCCGGGTGTGGACGTGTCGAAGATCAGCGGTTGGGGACTCCTGACCGGACTGCCACCACTGTGGTACATCGCGTACGCGGTCGCGCTCGTCGCGGTGGTGATCGCCCTGGTCTCCCAGAGCAGCAGGCCGGTGGGTCCGCTGCGGATCCAGATGATCTGGCGGCGCAGACTGCTCCCCTCCTTCGCCGCCCTTCTCGTCATGTTGTTCGCCACGACCGCGCTCGTCTATGACGTACCGCGGTATCCCTGGACGTACAAGCACATCGGTGTCACAGAGTACCTGCGGATCCACGGGGTGCCGGCGACCGCCCTCGACATCTACCAGAACTTCCCGGGCTTCTTCTACATCGTCGGTGTCCTGCACGAGATCACCCGTATCCCGCTCATGGCGATGGCGCGGTACGCCGAGGTCGTCGCCCATGCGCTGAACGCCGGCGTGCTCTACTGGACGCTCGGCGCGCTGACCCGTAGCCACCGGGTGAAAGCCCTGACCGTCATCATCTTCACCTTGACCAACTGGGTCGGGCAGACCTACTTCGCGCCCCAAGCCCTAGCCTTCCCCGCCTCCCTCTTCGTCATCGGGGCATTCCTGCGGCTCATCGCGGCCGGCAACTTCCGTCCCATGGCCGGACCGCTGTTGGAGCAGCTTCACCGGGGCGGTCTGTTTTGGAGTCGGGTGGCGGCGCTGGTGCTGTCCAGCTCGATTTTCGCCCTTATCGTGGTCAGCCACCAGTTCACGCCGATCGCGTTGCTGATGCAGCTGGCAGCCGTCGCTGTCGTGTTCCGTCTGCGAAACCCTTGGCTTATCGGGGTGTTCACCCTGATCGAGGGACTGTGGCTCATCCACGCCTTCCCCTACATCTCGAACCGCTTCGACCTGATCGAGCGCCCCAACTACGACAACGTCCGACCACCATCAGCGCTTAGTGCCGTACTGCCCGGGGCTGACGTGATGGCGCGGGCGCCGCACCTCATCACGCTGTTCATCGTCATAGCCACGATCGCTGCCGTCGGGCGCATCGTGCTGCGCACCCGGACGATCCACACCATCGTGGTGCCTGCCGCTCTCGCGCTGGCACCTGGCGCCATCTTGCTGGTGCAGCCGTACGGGCAGGAGGGGGTTCTCCGATGGTACCTGTTCGCGCTGCCGTGGTGCAGCTTCGTCATCGCGCGCGACCTGTGCCGCGTAGAGTCGGTCGGGCCTGAGCCCGGTTCGGTGGCTCAAACCGCTAGACCACGTGGCTATGCGCTCTGGGCGAAGACAGCGGCGGGATCGGTCGTGGTGCTGCTGGGGGTGCTAGCGGTTCCCGCGTTCCTGGGGAACGAGATGATCAACCGCGTCTGGAAAGCCGATGTGACGGCGAACCAGTGGTTCGAGCAGAACACACCCCAGGGGAGCGAGCTGCTGCTGCTCGTGTCGGCGTACCCGCACAAGAGCACCGGGATGTACGACCGCCACGTCACCTTGGACGAGCCCGCGGTGCCAAGGTCCTTGGGGCAGGTCGACGGCTTCTCCGAAGCCACCGGCTCCGCGAAGAAGCTGTTCGAGTTCACCCGCGACTATGCCCAGACCAGAGCTGCCCAGCATGATGTCTATCTGGCTGTCGGCCCGACTCAGAAGTCCTATCTGGAGCTCTACGGGCTGGTGTCCGACAAGGTCTACGACGACTATCTGACGCGGCTGCAGGAGGACAATGGCTTCGAGCTGGTCTACTCCGCCGAGGGCAGCTACCTCTTCCGAGTGCTCTAACCCCTCAGAGCCCTCTGGGATGGCTCAGCCGAACGGCACGCCGCCGTCCCAGATGGAGATGGCCCCGACCTGCATGACCCGAGGGAACGGCGTACCCTCCGGGCTCTCGCGGCCGCCGACGGCGACGTTGAGGATGATGAACTGGTCCTTGTCGAAAGGCCAGGTCCGACCGGAGGCCCGGGCGGCCGCGGCGGTGTAGGTCAGCGTGGGCTGCTGGTCGATGTAGAACACGATCAGATCCTTGTCGAAGTACACGCCGTAGCGGTGCGAACGGCTGTCCACCGGCATCCGGAGCTTCGTGGAGCCGCCGCCTTCGTCGCCGTTCCCGTACGGCATGTCCTTCTTGGGGTCGTCCACCGCGGCCGTGTGGATCGCGTTGTGTACGGTGCCGGGGTTGGAGCCGACCACCTCCAGGATGTCCAGCTCGCCGCACGCGGGCCAGCCGACCTCGTCGATGTTGCTCCCCAGCAGCCAGAAGGCCGGCCACACCCCCTTGCCGACCGGGGCGATGATGGGAGCCTCGACATATGAGCCTGGCGGCACCTCCACCTTGTCCTTCGAGGTAAGCCTGGCGCTGGTGTACTTCCGGGGAATGCCGTCGGGCCCGGTCAAATCCTCCTCACGGGCGGTGATACGCAACTGCCCCCGGCCGTCGAGTGCGGAGTTCCTGCGGCTCGCTGTGTGGGTCTGGAGCTCGTTGTTCCCCCAACCTCCGCCGCCCACTTCGTGGTTCCAGACCGTCGGGTCCGGCGCCGCCCCAGCCGCGCCGGAGAAGTCGAGGACCCGGCTGGCCTGACCATCAACAGTCGGTGGAACCGCCAGGTCGGACTGCTGCAGGCTGACGCCGGTGATGTGCAGGTTGATCGGCCCCGACGTCGGCAGCGCCAGGTAGATGCCCGTGTCCGCAGCGGCTGGCTTGGTGCAGATGAAATCCAGGACGAGCTCATGCCATTGGTCATCATCGAGCGAGACATACCTGGCCTCCAGCGTCGGACGATGCTCGAAGTTCTCGTTGCCGAGCAGCAGCCCCACGGTCTGGCCGGAGGCCGTCACGTCGCGTACGAACACGCGGGCCCGGTAGCCCTGCCCGACTCGGAGGAAGCCCGTCGGGTCCTTCAGACTGATGATGGCCCGCGCCCACGCTCGTTGCTCGTCCGCGGCCCGACGGAGCTCCACCCCGCTGCTGAAGCCCTCCGGAGCCTGATCGAAGTGCGTCGTGCGCAGCTGGATCGGCCCGACGTCAGCCCTGGCGTCCCAGCCGGCCAGACCTGAGTTGGCTGAGCTGTTCACGACGCCCTCACGCTGCTTGTACAAGACCACGACCGCCGCTACGGCCACAATGGCAGCGACCAGCAGAACGGACACAACGACAGCAAGCCTGCCGCGCCGACGCCCTCTGCGCCGCTGGTCCCGGCGATCACGCCGGGACGACGGCGCCGTCTCATCGACGGGCCCGGCAGGGGGTGGCCCATCGTGATGCTTAACCTTCACCCTGCCTATGCTCCCTCGATAGCGCCGAACTAACGTCGGCGCAGCGGCGCCCGTGAAAATGGTACAGGGCATCTGAGGGACCGACCCGTGACAAGTCCAGCCGCCTCGGTCGGAGCATCGGCATCTGTGTACTAGAGTTCTCCACTTCGACGGCACATAGACACACCGTTAGACGCAGCGCTGGTGCAGCACCGGTGTGAGGAACGGAGAGGCACAGCAGATCAGTGGTTCCTGACGCGCAGCCGCCGCCCGACCCGCCTGGGACTCTGGCTAGGGCAGGAGCCAGTGGAGCACTGTGGCAGGGACTCGCCCAGGTGGTGGGTAAGTCGATTGTCCTCATCACCACGATCGTGCTGGCGCGACTGCTGTCACCACAGGAGTACGGACTGGTCGCGTTAGCGCTCGTCCTGATGGCCTACGCGGAGTCAATCGCCGATGCCGGGGTGGCCCAGGCGCTGATCTATCTCGAGCGGAACACCGAGACGGCCCGGGCGGCGATGCTGATATCGGTGCTGACGGGGTTCATCCTTGCCATCACCGCTGTTGCGGCCGCGCCCGCGATAGCGAGCTTCTTCGACAACCCCGAGGTTGCGCCGTTGGTTCGAGTACTTGCGGTGTCGCTGCTGGCCACCTCCCTCGGCGCGGTGCCAGAGGCGCTGCTGCGGCGACGGCTTCGCTTCCAGCGGTTGACTGCTGCCACCGTCGTTCGAGCCGTCATCACCGGTGTGGTCACCGTGAGCCTGGCCGTAGCGGGATACGGTGCCTGGTCGCTGGCGATTGGGACGGTGGCCGGGTCGGTGTCGTACTCGCTCGCCTGCTGGCTGCTGGTCCACGAAGTGGTGCCGTGGCAGATCTGGCGCGCGCGTGCTGACGACCTGAAAGCAACCATCGCCTACGGCGCCCCGGTAGCCGGCAGCACGCTGTTGGCGAGATTGATCTTCGATGTGGACTATCTGATCATCGGCCGGTTGCTCGGAGCGCAGGCGCTCGGCTACTACACGCTGGCTTTCCGGCTGCCGGAGTTCATCATCATCAACGTCTTCTTCGTGCTGTCGTCGGTGATGTTCCCGCTGTACGCGCGTGCCCGTAACGACCCGCAGCGGCTGCGCCGCGGGTACCTGAGAAGTGTCCAGATCCAGTCGCTGTACGGGGTCAGTGCCGGCGTCGGTCTGGCGGTCGTCGCTCCTTTCGTCGTCCCTCTGGTGTTCGGAGCGAAGTGGCTTCCAGCGGTGGTCCCGCTCGCCCTGCTGTCGCTCTACGCCGCGGCCCGGTCTATGGGAGCCGGCGCCAACGAGGTGTACAAGGCGGTCGGCCGGCCGGGGATCTCTATCGGGATCTCGCTGGTCAGGCTGGCCATCCTGGTTCCCGTGCTGATTATGGCTGCTCGCTGGGGCGGCATCGTCGGTGTCGCCTGGGCGCAGTTCGGCGTGGCGATCCTGTTCGCTATCGGCATGCAGGCAGTGGCCGCACGAGTGATGCAGCTTCGCGCTTGGGACCTGTTGAGCGCCATCAGCCCGGCGCTGCTGTGCGGTGCAGTGGTGGCGCTGGTGGGAGTCGTGGGGCTGAGATTGCCGCTTCCCCCCGCCGCTAGCGCGGTGATTGTCGTTGTCACCGGTGTGGCAGCAGTTGCCGGAGTCCTTCGGCTGGCGTACCCGTCGCTGTTAGGCGAGTTGTTCAAGCTGGCGCGGCCGGCGAAGCCGGTCTGACCTCGCACCCAGCAGGTCAATGATTCGCGGATGCGCCGAGGTCACACCGCTGCCCCGCCAAACGCTCTCAAACCGCGAACAGCCACACCTCGGCCGGGAGCAGTCAGTGCCGGGGCGGTAATGATCATGCCACTCGCGTGAGTCCCCACATCGGCAGATTTCCGCCGCAGCTGAACCACCAAGGCGTGCAGAAGAGGTCACGTCCCCATCATGGGCAACCCGAGGTGCCCGCCCGCACCGATACGGTGAACGACACGCCAACTTCTGTTGACGAACCCTACGACCGGGCAGCGGTCGCAACAGTATGCCGCCACAACCAGTAGTCACGGTCACCGGTTACCGCCTTGAGCAGCTCCGCGGTACCAGACTCGAGCTGGCTGTGAGCCATCGGAGCCAGGCGGTATGCCAGCGTGGCAGCGGATCTAGCCCAGGTGGCGCAGACCAGTAACGGCAGCCATCCGCCCTCGACCTCCCGCTGCTCTAGGTGCCGCCGTAGGATCGGGCTGGCCCAGCCCTTTGGCCCGAACCCGTCGTCAAAGGCTGTCACCTGGCGTTCCCGACTGTAGGAGTGGGACGCCGACTCGCTCAGGTACTGCAGGAAGAACACCAGGTCGTGCCCCGGTAGGCCGTCAGCGGAGGCGCGCTCCCAGTCGACGACCTCAAGCGATCCGCTGCTGCGGACCAACAGGTTGGGATGGCTGAAGTCGGCATGCTCGAACACAGCCGGCGCCGACCAGGACCGCAACGGCGCCAACAGCTGGTGGGTGGTCTCGATGAGCTCGTTCAGCTCTTGCGACGGCACCAGCGTGGCGAGGGCTTCCAGCGGTGCGGTGATGGTGCGGTCATACCAGCCCTGGTTGTCTTCGCCGGCTCGGGTGACCGGAAGCTGGTCCAGGAATCTGTTGCCCACCTCGATGGCACCGTCGAGGTCGGCCGCCACCCGGCCTGGATCCAAAGCGACGCCAGTCAACGCAGTCTCCACCAGTACGGTGTGGGACTCGATGCTGACTGTGCCCACGGCCTTGGGCACACCGATGTCACGCCCGCCGGTGAGCAGCGCCAGCTGCCGCAACATGTCGGACTCGCGCTCTACTCCCTCGTTGTCTCCCGGCTGCCGCGGGACCTTGACGACCAGGGCGGGGCTGCGGCTCCCCCGCGGAAACACCAGCGCCACAATGTGGCGTGAGGTGACGAAACGGGGGGTGAGCAGCACAGTCGCCCAGCGGCGCTTGAGACCGTAGGCGACAAGACCGAACTCCTCGTAGTGGTCGTGCAGCACCTGGTCGATGAAGTTCATCTGGCGTGCCCCACCGCAGACTGTCGACCAACCACCGTTCCTTCCGGCACCGCGGCCGGGAACAGCCCCAGGACGAGCGCCAGCTGCCCGACCAATGACTTCGCCTTACCGAATCGGATGCCCTGGTGCCGGTGCAGGGTGCTGCGTACCGCGGCCGGCTCGTCTAGCGGCACGATCCTGGCGGACAGGTCAAGGGTGGGCGCATGACAGTGCAGCCGGACCTCCTCGAAGCCGGCCCGGCGGAAGGCACGCCTCCACCCGAGCAGGGTGCGCGGTCCCCCGCGTCGCGCCCCGGCACGTCGGATCTCCGCACAGAGCCAGCCGCCTGGGCGCACTGCCGATGCTGCTGCCTTCAGATCTTCCAGATCAGGCTGTGCCAGCAGAACAACGTCATAGCGCTGCTGAGTCGGTGCCTGCGTCACCGGAGCGGCGTTGCGGTCCAGGAGCCGTAACGCTGTCAGCAGTGCGGCATCGACCGCACCGCCGTAGCCGACCGAGCGCGGCTCCAAGGTCGGCTGCAGGAAGCGCCAGTCGAGCCGTCTCCATGAGTGCAGCGGCAAGGTAGCGTCCTCCACCCGGTCCTCGGTGACCGGTGACTCCGTGGATGCCTGGTGGAGTCCGGGCAACCTCATGCCGCGGTCCGAGCCGTGGTGGGCCTGCTGGATGAGGTGTTCTCGACCACCCGGAACCGCTGCCAGACAAGTGCCACTCCACGGTTGAGGACCTTGTCCTGCGGCTCCGTGGCATCCAGCACGCATGCGCCGGGCAGCCGTTCGGCGAGCTGGAGGTACGCCTGCCGCCACCGCTCCAGTACGGCGACAGAGTGCTCGCCTTTTCTGGCGAACATGACCTCACCCGGCGCGTCAAGCACCAGCAGCAGGTCTGGCTGAGGTGTGAGGCTGAGCGCAAGGGCGGAGCTGACCCTGCCGCCGAAGCTGGTGTCGATCGATCCGGGGAGCTGCGCGTCGTAGGGCACCCGGTCAAGCAGTACCAACCGGCCGCGGACGCGGTGATAACGCGCAGTCGCGCTGCCCCGGACCAGCCTCAGCACCTTCTGACCCAGCCGCCCGCCGGGCAGGCGGTGGAGCTGGGCGTCCCAACGACCGGCCGCCCACATCCCCATGTAGACATACTTGCTGGGCACCGGGAAGTCGGCACCCACCCCACGCAACAGCGTGGTCTTGCCAGCGCCGTCAGGCCCCATCACTGCTACCACCAGGCCATGAAACGACCTTCCTTGCAGAGTCGGACTGAGGACCCGGCCGGCTCTGTTGCCCACCGCACGCAGCACGGCGCTGCCGGCGGCTGATCGCTCCCAGGCGGCTCTCAGCCGTACGGTGATGTCGGGCAGCTCTGCGGTACGGCTGTCGCGGAGCGCCTGCACCAACAAGGCGGCCTCCCCTGTCGGGACGCGCTGGCCGACATAGGTCGCGATGGGTCCGTCGAAGGCCGCCGCCGCCGCAGTTGATTGGGCTGCCCCGACGCGCGTGGGCGCGATCTCGCCCTTGTCCAGGACCAGATGAAGCAGCGCCAACCAGGCCTGGTCCACGGGGTCGGGAAGAGAAAGCGCCCCGTCCCGGATTCTGCGCTCCAGGCACCCGTCCGCCAGCGGAGTGTTCCACTGCTGGAAGGGGCCGAATGCGATATCGGATACGACGTCAAGCTTGACCCAGGCGGCACGCAGATCGTCGTACCCGAAGTAAAATCTGTGGCTTCCACGCCCCCGAGCGAGAACTCGGTGAAAGGCTGCCTGCATCATCAAGGCGTCGAGGCTTGGCAGTAATGTCGCCGCAACGAGAATGTCCACGTCGCCGCTCGGTTGAGCCAGGTCGTCGGCACCGCGGAGCAGGACCCACGGCTCTCCGGATCGGTCCAGAGCGGCAAAGGCAGCGGCAACCATCGGGTGGATGGGCGGGGCGGTGGTCGGGACTAGCCCCTCATCCGCGCGCCCGCTGTTGGATCCGTTCGTCGTCACCGGGTGAGGTTACCGAGGGGCGCCGGACGACGCCAATTCCCTATCCGGTCCGCCCCGCTCCCCATTCCGGTCACTTCTGCCAAACGCGAACGTAGTCGACCTTGAGAGTTTGGGGCACCTTCACTTGTTCACCGCTCAATGCCAGCCCCGCTATCAGATAGTGCGGCTTTGCGGTGACCGCCGTGGTGTGCGAGCCGACCTTCTCTCCGTCGTAATAGAACGTAAGCGACCCTGGTCGCCAGTCAAGTCCGAATACGTGCCACCCGCCGCCACCCGGCATCGTTCCGGCCCATGCCTCCGGCCGACCACCGACCTTACCGTCAGCCCAGTGGTAGGTCCATTGCACGCTGCCGGTGTTGAGGCACTCCATGATGTCGATCTCGCCGTCTTCTGGCCAGTTTTGTCCATTCAGCCAGAACGCAGCCCAATTGGGTCCGCACGAGTTCAAGGCGCCAATTGCGGGATCGGTGTTGGCGGGCAAGAAGATTCTCGCCTCGACGAAGCCATAGGTGAAGCTGAAGTCGTCGTTGGACTCAACGACGCCAGAAGAGTACTGATACTTCTTCCCATCGTTGCCCCGACAAGGCCGCCGCTCGGCGGTGAGGTGAAGTGATCCCCGGGCAACGCTCACCTGCCGCGGGTCATAGCAGGAGAGCTAGCGCTGGTTCA
>CADCUO010000106.1 GCA_902805915.1 uncultured Propionibacteriaceae bacterium
CGGCAGTCCTGCTGGCCGCCGATACCCGGTTGAGCGAGGTACGGTCCCACGTCCCGGATGCCGCCGGGCTGGTGATCGCAACAGACCAGAGCGCAGCCCGCGCCTACGCCGAAACACTGCGCGGGATAACCGGCACCAAGCCGGTAGTCGTGCTGAGCGACGAGGCACAGGCGAGCAGGAAGATCAGCCAGTTCACCGAGAGCCAGGACCGGTGGATGGTGGCAGTCCGAATGGTGTCCGAGGGCGTCGACGTGCCCCGGCTGGCGGTAGGTGTCTATGCCACCTCGACGGCCACCCCGCTGTTCTTCGCTCAGGCCGTCGGCCGGTTCGTCCGGGCTCGGAGTCGCGGTGAGTCGGCATCGATGTTCCTCCCCAGCGTGGCGACCTTGTTGCAGTACGCCTCTGAGATGGAGCTGGAACGAGACCATGCCGTCGGTCCGGTGAGCCAGCCAGACGAGCTGGACCTGCTGGGCGAGGCGGAACGACCCGAGAATGCCTCCGATGAGCTGGAGAAGGGCGAGTTCGCGGCCCTGGCCAGCGAAGCCGACTTCGACCGGGTGGTGTTCGACGGCGGTGAGTTCGGGGTGTCCGCACACTCCGGCAGCGCCGACGAGATGGACTATCTCGGCATCCCCGGACTGCTGGAGGCCGATCAGGTGAAAGACCTGCTGCGCCGCCGACAGGCCGAGCAGGTCGCTCGGGGACCGCGAGATACCGGGTCTGACCGCAGCACCCACCAGCTGTTGCGGGAGCTGCGCAAGGAGCTCAACGGTCTCGTCGGCGCCTGGCACCACCGCACGGACACCCCGCACGGCGTTATTCACGCTTCGCTCCGGGCCGAGTGCGGTGGGCCCCCGTCGGCAGCGGCCAGCGCCGAGCAGCTGCAGGAGCGGATCTGCCAGATCCGGCAGTGGGCCATAACCGGCCGCAGTTGACCCCTAGTCCTACCCCCGCTGCGTCACCAGCGTGCTCTAAGCCCACGTGCACTCGGGAGCTTCGATCTCGCAACATGACTGCAAACTGGTGGGCTAATAGGCTAGGTACCGTGAGTGAAATTCCAGTGGGTTCTCCCCCCGTGCCTCCAGGTCGTCACGCGGCCCCGAGCGGTTGGTATCCGGATCCGACCAATACCGCCCAGGAGCGCTACTGGGATGGATGGCAGTGGTCACGTAACACCAGGGCCGGGGAGGAGCGCCTAACCGCGCCTGGGCAATCGGCACAGGGCCAACCGGCATCAAGCCAACCGGCACCGCGCCAACCGGCACCGGGGCAAGGGGCACCGGGCGCAGCGGGCGGCCCCGCCCCTTGGGGGCCGCCAGGTGACCAGCGGCATGATCCACAGCCGCCTTACGCTCAGTCGCCGTACCCGCAGCAGCCCTACACCCAGCAACCGCCGTACCCGCAGCAGCCCTACACCCAGCAGCCGCCGTACTACGAGCAGCAGCAATACCCTCCACAGCAGACGCCGTATGACCAGCAAACGTCGGCGCCCCAGGGCCAGCAGCCCTACTCCCAGCAGCCGTATGCGCAGCAGCCTTCCTATCCTCAGCAGCAGCCATACCCTCAGCAGCACCAATATCCCCCGCAGCCGTACCCTCAGCCGGGAGCCGCTTTCCCCGGCAGGGCACTGACCGCGGACGGGGTCCCGCTGGCCGGCTGGTGGTGGCGGGCTCTGGCGATGGCCATCGACGGCGTGATCTTGTTCCTGATCGCTGCCGTGCCCAGCATCCCGATATACCAGAAGCTGTTCGACGCAATGTCTGTGGTCCTGGGTGAGACGTTCCGAGCGGCCCAGACGGGACAGCCGGCGCCCCCGATGCCGACCGCGAACCAGCTGTTGTCGGCCAGTGACCAAATGTTGCTTGCGGTCATCGGACTGGTGGTCGGGATGCTCTACCACACCCTGTTTCTCCGCTTCAAGGGCGCGACCCCGGGCAAGATGGTCTGTGGTCTGCGGGTGGTGCCAGTGGAGCAGGGACGGCACCGCGACCTGCTGGCCTGGCAGACAGCGCTCATCAGGGCGGCCATCTGGGTGGTTCCGGGGGCGATCAGCTATCTCGTCTTGTTCCGGCTGCTCGATGTGCTCTTCCCACTCTGGCAGCCACGTCGCCAGGCTCTGCATGACATGGCCGCAAAGACGCAGGTCGTCAGGATTCGCTGACGCCGCATATCCCGAACTCGCGCCGGGTGCGGGACAATCGGGAGGTGCCTCCCTACACCCGAACGCAGGTCGCCCACAGCCTGGGAATGGTGCGGACAGCCACTGCTCGACTGCCCAAGACAACAGAGCGGATCTCACACGGCAGCCCCGCTTTCTTTGTAGGGACGGGGAAGTGCTTCCTGATGTTCCTTGACGACCACCACGGCGACGGGCGCCTGGCGGTTTGGTGTGCAGCGCCCGACGGGGTCCAGGCCGAGATGGTCGAGACTGAACCGGACCGTTTCTTCATCCCGCCGTACGTCGGTCACCGCGGCTGGCTGGGAGTGCACTTGGTCGGCATCGAACAAGCCGAGCTGAACGCCATCGCTGAGGACGCCTACCGGACCGTGGCCCCGGCAACCCTGGTCAAGCAGCTGGAGCCCCGAGCAAGCTGAGGTCCGACACAGTGACGCCCCACTCCAGTGGGATGCGGCTGCAAATCGGGTGCTAACGTGAGGGCCGACAGCCATCGGGGGCATGCCTTCGGCCGCTAGCGGATCGACCTACTCGGTTGTCGCTCTCCGGCCGCAGAATGGCCAACATGATCCTGGGACTGATGCCGGGACTGCAAGCGACGCTCCGTGTCCGCTCTAGGACATGTCCTATGTCTGACAAGCCCCGGATTTGTCGTGGTTTCCCATAGCGACAGACACCGATGGTGCGTAGTTTGGGCGTCGAGAACGTTTGTCGAGTGGGGGTCAGACGATCGGGGGATCGGACTCTTATCTTCTTAGGTAGTGGGGCCCTTACGGGCCCCACCCACTCGATCGACACTGGTGCGCGTTGCTTGAGGGTGCCCTGAAGGGCGATCTAAGCCGCCACAGACATCTCTGACTCCATGCCGTGAAGGCACCGGTGACGGCGATTCCTTGACGCTATGAACGCCGGCGGAGGATTTGTCCGGCCCGTAGCGGGTACATCTATGTCGACTCGGGCCACCGTCGACCCGTCAGTCGAGATGTAAAACTCGGTATCCCCGTCGTACTGACGGTCGGGCGGTCTTGGCCCTAGGCGGGCCTTACACCCTCGAGCCCATTGCACTACACGTAAGGAGTTCTCGACCATGAGCAGCACTGGAACAGGCGGATCCGGAATCCAGCCAGGAGATCGTCAGTCGAACACCCCACCGGGGAACGATCCAAACGCCGGTGCCCACGCTGCCGGCACGCACCACGGTGATAGCCGCTCGTACAAAGAGGTGGTGTCTCGGCAGAAGGACGAGTTCGGCGGCATGAAGTTCGGCTCCGCGTTCTTCGGTTGGCTTACAGCCACCGGTACCAGCGTTATCCTGCTGGCGCTGGTTACCGCAGTGGCCGCCGCGATAGGCGCCAACAGTGGTCTCACCCAGCAGACCGCTGCCGCCAACGCCCAACAGATCGGGCTCGCCACCGGCATCGCTGTCGCAGTCGTGCTTTTCATTGCCTACTACTGCGGTGGGTACGTAGCCGGCCGGATGGCTCGGTTCAACGGCTTGAAGCAGGGCCTCGCCGTCTGGTTGTGGGCGATCATCATCATCATCGTGCTGACCATCGTCGGTGCGATCCTGGGCAACTCCTACGACGTCCTGCGACAGGTCAGCTTCCCGCAGATCCCGACCAGCCGGAGCCAGCTGACCGCCGGCGGGGTCATCGCCCTCGCAATCTTCTTGGGAGTCGCCCTGCTGGGGGCGCTGCTTGGCGGCCTCGCTGGCATGCGGTTCCACCGCAAGGTGGACAAGGCCAGCTTCGACAACCGCATCTGAGTTCCAGAACCGCACGGCAACCGAACACAACAACGACACCCTTAGGAGCCACCATGAACATCGACAAGAACCAGATCATCGAGCTGATCAGGTCCCAAGGCAACGCTGATCAGGCCGCGCAAGCGGAGACCGAGCTGCCAGCCACCGTGGACACCGAGAAGGACGCCGGACTCCTCGAGAAGTACGGCATCAACGTCTCCGACCTGGCATCGAAGCTGCCCGGCGGACTCGGCGACAAGCTCGGCGGTCTCGGGCTGTAACGACGAGTTGCAGCAAGGACAAGCTGCAGCAACGACGACAAGGCGGGCCTGGTCGGGGAGCTCCAATCTCCCCGACTAGGCCTGTTCTGTTCTTGCCGCGTCCGCTGCGAGGGTGATGCCGGCTCGGGTGAGCTCCTCGCACACTGTCGGTATTCGGGTCGGATCCACAGCAGCGGTCAGCTGCAGCAGCACCGTGGTGGCGAAACCACTGCTGGCGGAGTCGAGTGCGGTGGACCGTACGCAGTAGTCGGTCGCGATGCCGCAGACATCCACCCGGTCGACCCCACGCTCGAAAAGCCAGGCGGCCAGCCCAGAGCCGGACTCGCACTTGCCCTCGAAACCGGAGTACGCGGCGCTGTACTGGCCCTTGTCGAACACCGCGTCGAAGTCGCGGAAAGTCAGCTGATCATGGAACTCAGCTCCCGGAGTTCCCACCACACAGTGCGGTGGCCAGGAGTCGACGTAGTCGGGCTGGTCCGAGAAGTGCGGTCCCGGGTCGATGTGATGGTCTCTGGTAGCGACCATGTAGTCGTATCCGTGGTCACCGGCCAGCAGCCCGCTGATGGTGATGGCTACTCGGGCGCCGCCCACGACAGCGAGCGACCCACCTTCGCAGAAGTCCTTCTGTACATCCACAACGACCAGTGCCCTGCTCATGGGGTCACTCCCTCCCTGGTTCACTGCTGGCGTAAGGGTTGACGCTTCGCTGCTGATGGGAGTCTGTCCACACCGTCTCGATGACTGGCTCACCGCGAGACATCTTGAGCGCCTCCATCGGCAGCTCGGCTCGGGAACGGGCATGGCGGTTGCGGGCCGCCTCTAAAGGCTCGTCGCCAACGATCTGTCCCGCCTTGACGAGTGGCACCAGCAGCTCCCGATCCTCATGATCACCGTTGGGAGGCTCCCCGACCCCGATGAGCTCAGCCTCCGCCACACCGCCGGTAAGTCGGCGCAGCGCGAACTTGCGGCCACCCACGGAAATCTTGTCCGCACTCTTCTTGGCGACCGACAGCAGCGGCGCCGCGGGATCGTCAGACGTGGCACGCGCCACCAGCTTGTAGACGAAACCGCAGGTGGGGTGGCCACTACCGGTCACCAGTGCCGTGCCGACCCCGTACCCGTCGACGGGTGCGCCAGAGAGCGCCGCGATGGTCCACTCATCCAGGTCGCTTGTCACGATGATCTTGGTCGAGGTCGCTCCGAGGGAGTCGAGCAGCTCCCGTACCTCGGATGCGATCAGGGCGAGGTCGCCGGAGTCCAGCCGAACCGCACCAAGACGGCCCCCGGTCAGCTCCACCCCGGTCTTGACGGCCTCCACCACGTCGTAGGTGTCGACCAGCAGTGTGGTTTCCTCACCCAGAGCCGCGATCTGGGCCACAAACGCTTCCCGTTCGCTGTCGTGCAGCAGGGTGAAGGAGTGCGCCGAGGTGCCGCGGGTCGGTACCCCGTACCGTCGGCCGGCCTCCAGGTTGGACGTGGCCTGGAACCCCGCAATGTAGGCGGCACGGGCAGCTGCCACTGCAGACAGCTCCTGGGTCCGCCGCGAACCCATCTCGATGCACGGCCGGGTGCCGGCCATCGCGGTCATCCGAGACGCAGCTGACGCGATGGCGGAGTCATGGTTGTAGATGCTCAGCAGTACCGTCTCCAGCAGAACACCTTCGGCGAAGGAGCTCTCCACCACGAGCAGCGGTGAGCCGGGAAAGAAGACCTCGCCCTCCGGGTAGCCCCAGATGTCGCCGCTGAACCTGAAGTCGGCCAGCCAATCCGCGGTGACGGTGTCCACCACCTCACGCTCCAACAGGAAACGAAGCGCCTCCTCGTCGAAACGGAAGGCGCGCAAGGCGCGCAAGGCGCGACCGACGCCGGCCACCACCCCGTACCGGCGGCCAGGCGGCAGCCGGCGTCCGAAAAGCTCGAACACGCTGCGCCGGTTGGCGGTGCCTGCCTTGAGGGCGGCACGAAGCATGGTCAGCTCGTAGTGGTCCGTCAGCAGCGCTGTGGTCGGGACCTCACTGGGTCCCCAGTTCGGAGTTGCCGCCGTCTCGAACACCGTCTCGGTCACGAGCACACAATAGTTGTGACGGTGCCCGGGCTACTGCCGAGGCGTGCAAGGTAGCTGCTCAGTTTGCGACAATGGTTGGCATGCCCGAAGCCGACGCCCCTACCATCACCCCAGCCGGTGGCACCGCGGTCGTTGAGCGCCCAGCCGAGGAGGCGGTTGCCCAGACTCCCTGGGTGACACTGGTCTGGGACGACCCGGTCAATCTGATGTCCTACGTGGCCCACGTCTTCACCACCTACTTCCACTACTCGAAGTCGAAGGCACAGCGGCTGATGTTGCAGGTGCACACCGAAGGCAAGGCCGTCGTCTCCAGCGGCTCCCGGGAAGAGATGGAACGGGACGTGCAGGCCATGCACGAGTACGGCCTGTGGGCAACCCTGGACAAGGGCGATCAGTGACCGTTGCGGTCGGTACGGGAGCGGCGGCGTAAGGTCGCGCGGTGAAGAAGTTCAAACGCAAGGGCAAGGTGGTGGCGAGCCACCTCAGCGGCTACGAGGTGGAGCTGCTCAGCTCGTTGGTCGTGCAGCTGGTGGAGATGGTGTCCGACGGTATTCCGGGGCAGTACAAGACCACACCCGAGTCCGATGACCCGTTCGAGACCTGGGCGCGCGACCTGGAGGCCCACCCGGACGAGCCGGAGGTTCCCGAGGACCCGGTGTTGCAGCGGCTATTCCCCAACGCGTACCCGCATGACCCGGACGCGGCGTCAGACTTCCGCCGGTTCACAGAACACGACCTCAGGGCGAAGAAGATCGCAGACGCCCAGCTGGTGCTGCAACGACTGGCGCAGACCCAGCAGGGGGCGCACGAGTTGCGGATCCCGGTGGAGGAAGCCGACCAGTGGCTGCGGACCTTGACCAGCGTGCGGCTCGCGGTCGCCACCAGGCTCGGGATCACCGATGCGGAGGCCGCGGGCGAGCTGGCCGAACTGCCCGACGACGACCCGCGCGCCTACATGCTGAGCATCTACGACTGGCTCGGTTTCGCCCAGGAAACCCTGGTCTCCGCCCTCTAGGTCTCAGATTCCGGAAGAATCCGAACGCCGGAGCGCACCGGCCTACTGTGTCCGCCGTGCTGAAGATTGCCCGCGACCACGTCGATGCGATGATCGCCCACGCCCGGGAGGATCACCCGGATGAGGCTTGCGGTGTCATCACCGGGCCGGCGGGCTCCGACGACCCGGTCCGGCTGGTCAGAATGATCAATGCCGACAGGTCGCCGACGTTCTTTCGGTTCGACCCCACCGAGCAGCTGCGGCTGTACCGGGAGATGGATGACGCCGACGAGGAGATCATCGTGGTTTACCACTCCCACACTGCGACCCAGGCGTACCCGTCGCGGACCGACATCGCCTACGCCGCAGAGCCCCAGGCACACTATGTGCTGGTTTCCACCGCTGAGTGTGGCCCCGATGACGGCCCGGTTGAGGTGCGGTCGTACCGGATCCTTGACGGTGTGGTGACCGAAGAGCCGCTGGAGATCAGGGAATAGCCCACGCTCAGACGGCGTTGGGCAAGTAGCTGACCGCGCGCCCTGTCGGGTGCATCTGAACAAGGAGAACCATGGCCGTCGAAGTACGGATCCCCACCATCCTTCGTACCTTCACCAGTGGCGAGAAGTCCGTCCACGGCGACGGCAGCACCTTGCTGCAGGTCATCGACGATGTGGAAGCGCGGCACCCAGGCCTGAAGAACCGCCTGGTCGAGGCCGACGGCCTGCGCCGATTCGTCAACGTCTACGTCAACGACGAGGACGTGCGCTTCACCGGTGGCCTCGGGGCACCGACTGCTGACGGGGACGTCGTTGTGGTGCTGCCGGCCGTCGCTGGCGGCTGAGCCACCCACGATGGTGAGGTATGCATCTCTGGCTGACTCGGTAGGGAACACCCCGCTGGTCGGTCTGCCGCAGCTGAGTCCTGGCAGCTCCGTCCGGCTGTGGGCCAAGTTGGAGGACCGCAACCCGACCGGGTCCATCAAGGACCGGGCCGCGCTGAGTATGATCAACGCAGCAGAGGCGGACGGCAGGCTTCGGCCCGGCTGCACCATCTTGGAGCCCACCAGCGGCAATACGGGCATCTCGTTGGCGATGGCTGCCAAGCTGCGAGGCTATCGGCTGATCTGTGTGATGCCGGAGAACACCTCCCCCGAACGTCGGCAGATCCTGTCCATGTGGGGGGCTGAGATCGTCTCCTCCCCGGCGGCCGGCGGCTCGAACGAAGCCGTGGCCGTGGCCAAGAAGCTTGCTGGTGAGCATCCCGACTGGGTGATGCTCTACCAGTACGGCAACCCGGCCAACGCCGAGGCGCATTATGTGGGCACCGGGCCTGAGATCTTGGCGGACCTGCCCGAGGTCACCCATGTGGTGGCGGGGCTAGGCACCACCGGGACCTTGATGGGCATCGGCCGGTTCTTCGCCGGGAGGAAGCCGGACGTCAAGATAATCGCCGCCGAGCCGCGGTACGGCGAGCTGGTCTACGGTCTGCGCAACATCGACGAAGGCTTCGTACCGGAGCTGTACGACGCGTCGCTGGTGACGTCGCGGTTCTCGGTAGGTTCCCGCGATGCGATCCGCAGAGTCCGGGAACTGCTGGAGCGGGAAGGGATCTTCGCCGGTCTCTCCACCGGCGCCATCCTGCATGCCGCGCTGGCCCAGGCCGTCCGGGCGCAGAAGGCGGGCGAGAGCGCCGACATCGTGCTGATCATCTGTGACGGCGGCTGGAAGTACCTGTCCACTGGCGCCTATGACAGCGACATCGACCAGGCCGAAGACTTGCTCGAGGGACAGGTGTGGGCCTGATCCGGCCTGTCTCCACGTCGCCGAGCCGTTCTGGTCAGCGCCGCGCGGCAGCCTGGCCTGCGCCGGATCATCCCGTACGCTGATCGACCGTGGCATACGACACCGAGGCCCCGATCGGGATCTTCGACTCCGGCTTCGGCGGTCTCACTGTTGCCCGGGCCGTGCTGGACCAGCTGCCGCACGAGGACGTGATCTATCTCGGTGACACGGCTCGCGCTCCCTACGGCGACCAGCCCATCGCCAGCGTCCGCGAGTTCGCCCTGGAGTGCCTGGACCACCTGGTGTCCTCGGACGTGAAGATGCTGGTGATCGCCTGCAACTCAGGAAGCGCGGCGGTCCTCCGCGACGCCCGCGAGCGCTATCACGTCCCAGTCGTGGAGGTGATCCTGCCGGCTGCCCGCCGGGCGGTGGCGGCCACCCGTACCGGCCGAGTGGGAGTGATCTGCACCGAGGCGACCGCGACCTCCCAGGCCTATGACGACGCCTTCGCTGCGGCGCCGCAGGTCGAGCTCCACACAGTCGCGTGCCCCCGCTTCGTCTCGTTCGTGGAGGCCGGTGTCACCGGCGGACCCGAGCTGCTGGCCTGTGCGGAGGAGTACCTGCACCCCCTCCAGGAGGCCGGCATCGACACCTTGGTGCTGGGCTGCACCCACTATCCGCTGCTGACCGGTGTCATCTCCTACGTCCTCGGCGATCAGGTCAACCTGGTGTCCAGCGCCGACGAGTGCGCCAAAGAGGTCTACGCGACGCTGACCCGGTGTGGGCTGACTCATGACCTGCCGCGGGAGGCGCGGTATCGCTTCCTCACCACCGGCAGCCCTGACCAGTTCGAGGGCATCGGGCGTCGGCTGATGGGCAGTCTGGTGTCTGGCGTGGAGCAGTTCGCCTGATGGAACTCGTCATCGTCGGCTGCAGCGGGTCGGTCTCCGGGCCAGAGTCTGCGGCCTCCAGCTATCTGGTGCAGGCGCCGTTCCAAGACCGTACCTTCTCGTTGCTGCTGGACATCGGCCCCGGCGCGCTCGGCGCCCTCTACCGACACCTCGACCCCAGTGAGGTGGACGCGATCGGGCTCAGCCATCTCCATCCCGACCACTGCCTGGATGCCTGCGCCTTCTATGTCACCGCGAAGTACTCGCCCGGTCCGGGATGGAACCACACGGAGATCTACGGACCGCCGGGCACAGCCCAACGGTTGGGCAGGGCGTACGACGTAGCGCCCGCCCACGAGGGGCTGGTCGAGTCGGGTCCCGGCATCGCCAGACACTTCCGCTACCGGGACTGGCAAGCAGCTCAGCAGATTGGTCCCTTCCAGGTCAGGACCACACGTGTCGACCACCCGGTGGAGACGTACGCCATCCGGGTCGAGGACACCGGACCCGACGGTGGCTCCCTGGTGTTCTCCGGAGACACCGGGCCGTGCCAGTCGCTAGTCGACCTCGCCGTCGGCGCCGACCTCCTGTTGGTCGAAGCCGCCTTTATGGAGGCGCCGGACAACGCCCCCGGGCTGCACCTGACCGGAGCCCAAGCTGCCGCAGCCGGTGCAGCGGCTGGAGCGGGCGCGGTGATGCTGACCCACATCCCACCCTGGCACTCCGGTGAGCAGGTCCTGGCTGAAGCCACCCCGCACTTCGACGGACCGCTGCTCCTGGCCCGGCCAGGAGACCGCTGGACCATCGGCTGACCCCTCACCCAGCCGTACACCTTCCGTGTTCCCGCACACCTTGCACGATGTGCGGCAACGTGGATGGTGTGCGACAACACCGACCGGCCGAACCGGACGCACCCACGCAAGGGACGCGGCTGGGTCAGACTGCATAGGGTGGGCGTCATGACCAGGAGAGCTGATGGACGCACGCCCGCCCAACTTCGCGAGGTGCGCTTCACCCGCGGCTGGCTTGAGCAAGCCGAAGGCTCGGTGCTGGTGGAGTACGGGTCCACCCGGGTGCTGGTGGCGGCCAGCGTGACCCCAGGTGTGCCGCGCTGGCGCAAAGGTTCCGGACTCGGCTGGGTGACCAGTGAGTACGCGATGCTGCCGCGAGCGACCAACACCCGCTCTGATAGGGAGTCGATCAAGGGCAGGGTCGGTGGGCGCACTCACGAGATCAGCCGGCTGATCGGCCGCAGCCTGCGCGCCGTGATCGACTACAAGGCTCTGGGCGAGAACACGATCATGCTTGACTGCGACGTCCTGCAGGCCGACGGTGGCACCCGCACGGCGGCGATCACCGGGGCGTACGTCGCCCTCCACGACGCGGTCGGCTGGCTCGGCGAGCGCAACCTGCTCGTCGGTGATCCGCTGGTCGCCTCCGTCAGTGCGGTATCGGTCGGTGTCGTTGGCGGCGTTCCCATGCTCGATCTGTGCTACACCGAGGACTCCGCTGCGGACACCGACATGAACGTGGTGATGAGCGGCAGTGGCGAGTTCATCGAGATCCAGGGCACGGCCGAGGGAGCGCCGTTTGACCGCGGCATGCTGAACCAGCTGCTGGACATCGCCACCGAAGGCTGCGCGACGCTGACCCAGCTGCAGACCGCTGCCCTGCAACCCCGGTGAGTACGACGGTGGTCCTGGCCACCAACAACGCCAAAAAGTTGGCCGAGCTGCGTCGGATGGTCGCGGCAATCCACAGTGGTCGGCACGCCGGGAGCAGCACTCTCGGTCCGGTCCAGGTGCTCGGTCTGTCCGATGTGCCGCCGTATCCCGAGCCGGCCGAGACGATGCGCACCTTCGCCGGCAACGCCTTGATCAAGGCCCGTACCTGCGTCACGGAAACCGGGATGGCGGCACTGGCCGACGACTCCGGGTTGACCGTCGATGTGCTGAACGGGATGCCCGGCGTCCGGTCGGCACGCTGGTCCGGCCCGGATGCCGACGACCAGTCCAACAACGAGCTGTTGCTGCGCCAGCTCTTCGACGTCACTGCCGAGGCTCGAACCGCGCAGTTCGTCTGCGCCATGGCGTTGGTGCTACCAGACGGAACCGAACATGTCCGGACCGGCACGATGGATGGTCGGCTCGCGGAGGCGTGTTCGGGGCACAATGGCTTCGGGTACGACGTAATGTTCGTGGCCGACGGGCAGACCCAGACCAACGGGCAGCTCTCGGCTGAGGAGAAGGACCGGATCAGCCACCGCGGTAAGGCGGTCCGGGCCATCGTCCCCGTACTACTAGACGAGCTGGCACGACTGAGGGGCACGCCATGAGGACCTACCTGGATCTGCTCGACCATGTGCTGACCACCGGGGCGCCCAAGGGCGACCGCACCGGCACCGGGACGTTGAGCGCCTTCGGGTACCAGATGCGGTTCGACCTGTCTGAGGGCTTCCCGCTGCTCACCACGAAGAAGCTCCACACCAAGTCGATCGTCGCAGAACTGCTGTGGTTCCTCCGCGGGTCCACCAACACTGCCTGGCTGAAGGACCAAGGGGTATCAATCTGGGATGAGTGGGCGGACCAGCATGGCGAGCTGGGGCCTATCTACGGCTACCAGTGGCGCTCCTGGCCGACGCCGAACGGTGACCACGTTGACCAGATCGCTGCGGTGATCGCATCGATCAAGAGCAACCCAGACTCACGTCGACATCTCGTCAGTGCCTGGAACGTCGCCGATCTGGACGCGATGGCGCTGCCACCGTGCCACACGATGTTCCAGTTCTATGTCGCACAGGGGCGGCTGTCCTGCCAGCTGTACCAGCGGTCGGCCGACATCTTCCTCGGCGTGCCGTTCAATATCGCCTCGTACGCGCTGCTGACCCAGATGGTGGCCCAGGTCTGCAACCTCGGCGTCGGCGACTTCGTGCACACCCTGGGCGACGCGCACCTCTACGTCAACCACATCGAGCAGGCTCGGCGGCAGCTCGAGCGGCAGCCACGGCCGCTGCCGACGCTGGTTCTGAACCCTGCTGTGACCTGTATCGACGACTTCGGCATGGACGACATCACGGTGCAGAACTACGACCCGCACCCGGGCATCAAAGCTCCGATCGCGGTGTGAGGCCGGCGGTGGCTGAGGTGGTTGCGATTGCTGCGGTGGGCCGCAACGGCGTCATCGGCGCCGGAAACGACATCCCGTGGCGGATCGGCCAGGACTGGGCCCGGTTCAAGGCGATCACCATGGGCCAGGTCCTGGTGATGGGGCGCAAGACGTACGAGTCGATCGGGCGCCCGCTCCCGGGCCGACAGACCATCGTCGTCACGCGAGACCCGGAGTGGTCCAGGGCAGGCGTGACGACGGCGTCCACCGTCGCCGACGCGCTGGAGCAGGCGGCGGCGCTGGCACCGGAGGCGACTGTCTTCGTGGCCGGCGGCGGTGAGATCTACCGCGCCGCCTGGGACCTGCTCGACCGGCTCGAGGTTACCGAGGTCAATCTGGAGCCAGCGGGTGATGTGACCTTCCCCCCGATCGAGCCGGCGGCGTGGGTACGGACTGGCCGCGAGGAGCACAACGGGTTCGCATTTGTCAGCTATCGGCGCGCGACTACAGATCAAGGTGCCGGAGAA
>CADCUO010000107.1 GCA_902805915.1 uncultured Propionibacteriaceae bacterium
ACACCACGCCGGCGCGTGCGACGCCGTCCAGCGCCGGCATCGTGTCGAGCCCCAGCGCTGAATCAGCGGCATAGTCGGCACGATGCTGATCAGTCATGATCATCACCAGGTGCGGAAGGTTGCGGGCGTGCTCACCAGTCTTCACTGAGACATCATCTCGCCCTGGTGCCTCTGATCCGCGTCGACGAGCCGCCTATCCTCCATGTCATAGTCCCCTACTACGTGCTAACCAGCCGATGACCTGAAGGAGTTCATCACCATGTCCACCTGGCTCATCACCGGATGCTCGACCGGCCTCGGACGCGCCCTGGCCGATGCCGTCATTGCTGCCGGACACAACGCCGCCGTCACTGCCCGCGATCTGGCGACGGTGTCCGACCTCGCCGACCACAACCCGGAGCGTGTCCTTCCGCTCTCCCTTGACGTCACCCAGCCCAGCCAGATCAGCGAGGCTGTCGAGGCGGCCGAGAGCAGGTTCGGCGCCGTCGACGTGCTGGTCAACAACGCTGGCTACGGCTACCGGGCCGCGGTCGAGGAGGGCGACGAGGCTGACATCCGGACCCTGTTCGAGACGAACTTCTTCGGCGCCGTCGCCACAATCAAAGCGGTGCTGCCTGGGATGCGTGCGCGGCGCAAGGGCGCCATCGTCAACATCTCCTCCATCGGCGTGCAGCTGATGCCCGTAGGATCCGGCTACTACGCCGCCTCGAAGGCCGCACTCGAAGCCATGTCCGGCGCCCTCCACGGGGAACTGGAACCCCTCGGCATCTCCGTCACCGTCATCGAGCCCGGCGCTTTTCGCACCGACTTCGCCGGCCGTTCCCTCACCCAGTCCAGCACCGTCATAGACGACTACGCCGACACCGCCGGCAAGCGGCGGAAGGAACACGACACCGCCCACGGCCACCAGCCCGGCGACCCCGCCAAAGCAGCACAAGCCATCATCACCGCGGTCGAGTCCACCAACCCACCCGCGTTCCTACTCCTCGGCACCGATGCCCTCACGAACTACCGCCGTATTGCCCAGGCACGGCTGGACAGCATCGGAGACTGGGAGGAAGTGAGCACCAGCACCGATCTCACCGGCGAGCTGTCCGGTCAGCCCCGGGCGTAGGTTGACCGCGGCTATCCTCTGCAGATGCACCGCAGCCGATTGTCCACGCTGTTGATCGACACATCTACGACGCAAGCGGCGAGTAGCGCAGCGTTCTGGTCCGCTGCGCTGGGCGCATCACCACGCACCCAGCCCGACGAGCCGCAGTTCACCGACCTGCCCGACGCCGTCCCTGGCTTGGTCACCGCAGTGCAGGCCATCGATGGCGACGCCCGCTACCACGTCGACATCGAGACCGACGATGTCGACGCCGAGGTCGCACGCCTTGTCCGGTTGAGAGCCACCGAGGTGTCGAGCTGGCAGGGCTGCCGCACCCTGCGGGCTCCGGGCGGCCACCTGCTGTGCGTCATCCCCGTGCACAGTGACCCAGCTTCCTTCGCCGAACTAGCCCACAGCTGGCCATGACGCCAGCAAGGTTGGTCTAGCAGCAGCACGAACATGGGACTCGACAGCCGTGCGATGTTGTCAGCTGTCCAGCGGTCCGCCGTGTCCCCCTGAGGGGCTCGTTTCTTTACCAACCCACCCGGGCGACCGGGCGCCCACTCGGGCCTTGCGGGGTTATCTCAGGCGTTGGCGTCCTCGGCCCGGCTGGTCGCCTGGGATGGGCGCTCGGAACGCAGTACCTCGGCGGGGTGCTGGTGGGCGGGTGCGGTCCCGTCCTCTCTCGGGTTGGGCTGCCCTTCTCCTGTGTTGATCAGGTTCCGCAGGCTGCCGCCGAGGTACCCGCCCCAGGCGTTGGAGCACACGTCGTAGCACTCGTACTGCGGAACCAGGCCCAGGTGGGTGAAGTGAATTTCGGCGCCGCCGTCGGTCTCGGAGATCTCGAAGATCACTTTGGTGCGCTCCCATTCGGGCGGGTCTTCGATGAAGTTGAAGTAGTTGTTCAGGACGAGCCATGCGACCTTCCGGCCGGGCACGAGTTCTGTGACGCGGATCG
Organism: uncultured Propionibacteriaceae bacterium; assembly: GCA_902805915.1. Lineage (GTDB taxonomy): Bacteria > Actinomycetota > Actinomycetes > Propionibacteriales > Propionibacteriaceae > Microlunatus. Next base: position 2,052 of record CADCUO010000107.1, read on the forward strand.
TGCAGCGGTGGACGTCCTGGTAGTGGTAATCGAATTCGCCGCCGACCTGGTCAGTAACTCCCTCGATCGCTTGCGACCACCAATCACGGACGTTGGTGATCGCATCGAATGCCTCCTGGGGAGTCCGCTCCACTGCAAAGGTGGTCGTGTAGTCCGCCATCTCGATACCTCTTCTCTGTAGGCGCCCGCGTTCGGGCACGGTTCATCACCGCCGCCACGCTTGTGGCGACGTTCGTTCGTGGAAGTCAGTCGCCCTGGCTGCGCTGGATCGCTTCGGCGATCCGCTTGATCCGATCCAGCCTGGCGTCCCAGGTGGCCCCGACCGACGACAGTTGCGCGACCGCACGCGCCAGTTGGACTTCGCCCACCTCGTAGATGCGCTCGCGTCCAGACGGTGTGACGTGGACCAGTCCGACCCGGTCGAGTACGGCGAGGTGTTTGGCGACCGCCTGCCGCGTGACCGGCAGCTGCTCACTCAGCGTGGTCGCGGTTCCGCCGCCGTCGGCCAACAGCAGGTCGAGCATCCGCCGCCGGGTCGGGTCTCCCACCGCCGACCAGAGTTCGTCGTCGACGGTGACGCTCATCGCGTCGACATCAGCTGAGCGGCGTAGCTGACCAGGCGAGGGAGGAAGTAGTCCCAGCCGCTGACGTGCTCCCGGTACTGCTCCTCGAGCACGGCCCCCTCCCAACCTTTCTCCCGGAACCCCGCCTCGGTGAAGCGCAGCAACGTGCCCGCACCCGCCGGGACCAGGTCGAAGGTAACGAGTAGCGAGTTGGTCGAGAGCGCGGCCTCACCCTCGTCATACACCCACCGGAAGGAGAACCGCCGGTACGGGTCCGCCTCCACCACCGTGACTGATACGACCGTCGCTTCTGGCGTGGATGTGTCACCGAATGAGATGACCCCGGTGGCCCCGGGCGTCGGCTCGAGCTCGGCCTCGTCCGGCCACCACTCCCGCAGATGCTCCGGGGTACTGATGACCTCGTAGACCACCTCCGGTGCGGCTTCAATGTGAAGCTCCCGCTCAATCGTGCCGTACTCCATCCCGCTCTCCTGTCCAGTCGCAACCTTTGGTTGCGCTTCACTCTAGAACACTCCTGTGGCATACGCAACCAGTGGTTGCTCTAGGACCGCTGGCAGCGCTTACTATGGCCACAACGCAGCCGTCCGTGCCTGGATCACTCCCTCCGAGCCAATCACCTCGTCACGGACTCTGGGCGCTGTGCGACCCGAGCCGGGCGACATCGTCGGCGTCAGCGTGCAAGGCACGGCTACTGTCCTGGCAGCGGTCACACAGGGCTAGCAGCAGGGATGCGTAGGTCTGACCGTTGGCGTGAGCGAAACCCAGATTTGTCACACCAGTTGGGCGCAACGCCAGCTTCCGAGCGTGGAATCGCGGGGTCCCTGCCAACTGGTGTGACAAATCTGGGTTCAGCGGCGGCGCGACGTGGTCGGAAGCGAGGTTCGACAGCGTGACCTCGCCGACGCACTTGAGAAGATTCAGCTCGGAACTGCCTTCAATGACGCGTCCTACCTTCGCGGACGCATCATCGGTGCCCTTGGCGGCATGGCCGCGGAGCAGGAAGTGTGGGTGATGCTCCCGGGTCCGCAGCCGATATCGAGCAGATGCATCTTGCGCATTCTCAGATAGTGAGCAAGAAGATTTTGCTAGGTAAGACGTGGATCTTACGGGTGCGGGTCTTGACGAGGCACC
>CADCUO010000108.1 GCA_902805915.1 uncultured Propionibacteriaceae bacterium
ATGAGCTACGGCTCGATCAGCCTGGAGGCGCACCAGACGCTGGCCATCGCCATGAACCGCCTCGGCGGCAAGAGCAACACCGGCGAGGGCGGTGAGGACGTCGACCGGCTCTACGACCCCGAGCGCCGCAGCGCCACCAAGCAGGTGGCCTCCGGCCGCTTCGGCGTCACGTCGGACTACCTGACCAACGCGACGGACATCCAGATCAAGATGGCCCAGGGCGCCAAGCCGGGGGAGGGCGGGCAGCTGCCCGGCCAGAAGGTGTACCCCTGGGTGGCCAAGACCCGGCACTCGACCCCCGGCGTCGGACTGATCTCGCCGCCGCCGCACCACGACATCTACTCAATCGAGGACCTGAAGCAGCTGATCCACGACCTGAAGTGCGCCAACCCGTCCGCGCGGGTGCACGTCAAGCTGGTCGCCGAGGTGGGGGTCGGCACCGTTGCTGCCGGCGTCTCGAAGGCCAAGGCGGACGTGGTGCTGATCTCCGGGCACGACGGCGGTACCGGAGCTGCCCCGCTGACCTCGCTGAAGCATGCCGGTGGTCCGTGGGAGCTCGGGCTGGCTGAGACCCAGCAGACGTTGCTGGTGAACGGGCTCCGGGACCGGATCGTGGTTCAGGTCGACGGGCAGCTCAAGACCGGCCGTGATGTGGTCATCGGAGCACTGCTCGGCGCCGAGGAGTACGGCTTCGCGACCGCGCCGCTGGTGGTCTCGGGATGCATCATGGTGCGGGTCTGCCACCTCGACACCTGCCCGGTCGGCGTCGCCACCCAGAACGAGGCCCTGCGGGCCAAGTTCTCCGGCAAGCCGGAGTTCGTGGTCAACTTCTTCGAGTTTATCGCCGAGGAGGTGCGGGAGTACCTGGCTGAGCTCGGCTTCCGCTCACTGGAAGAAGCGATCGGCCACGTCGAGGTGCTGGACACCCGGGGTGCGCTGGACCACTGGAAAGCGCACGGGCTGGACCTGCGTCCGATCCTGCACAAGCCCGAGCTGCCCGAGGGCACACCGTTGCATGCGGTGATCGAGCAGGACCATGCGATCGAGTTCGCCCTGGACCAGAAGCTGATCGCGATGTGCTGTCCGGCGTTGACCGACGGTGAGCCGGTTCGGGCGTCCATCCGGATCCGGAACGTGAACCGTACCGTCGGCACCATCCTGGGGCACGAGGTGACCAAGGCCACCAACGGCAAGGGTCTGCCCGACGGCACCATCGATTTCACCTTCACCGGCTCGGCGGGACAGAGCTTCGGCGCGTTCCTCCCCGCAGGCATCACGTTGCGGCTGGAGGGCGACAGCAACGACTACGTCGGCAAGGGGCTCTCCGGCGGCCGGATTGTGCTCCGGCCGGACCGGTCGGCGACGTTCGTGGCCGAGAACGAGATCATCGCCGGGAACGTGATCGGCTACGGCGCCACCTCCGGTGAGATCTTCATCCGCGGCCAGGTGGGGGAGCGGTTCTGCGTCCGTAACTCCGGTGCCACCGCGGTCGTGGAAGGTGTGGGAGACCATGGTCTTGAGTACATGACCGGCGGCGTCGCGGTGGTCCTGGGCAGCACCGGCCGCAACGTTGCTGCCGGCATGTCTGGCGGCGTGGGCTACGTCCTCGACCTCGACCTGAACCTGCTCAACACCGAGCTGGTGGATGCTGTCGACCCCGACGTCGACGAGCTCGCCATGCTGAAGCAGCTGGTGACCCGGCACCACGAGGAGACCGAGTCGGCCGTAGCAGCAAGGCTGCTGGCCGACTGGGACAGCGCCAAACGACGCTTCACCAAGATCCTCCCCCGCGACTACGCCCGGGTGCTCGCCGCCCGGGTTCAGGCCGAGGCCGAGGGCCTGGACGACGCTGCCACCACGACACGAATGATGGAGGCCGCACATGGCTGACCCCAAGGGTTTCATCACCACCCCCCGGCGGGTCGCCGAACGACGGCCGGTGGCCGAGCGCATCCACGACTGGCGCGAGGTGTACCCGGGAACGCCCGGGCGCGCCCTGTTGCCGATCATCTCCGAACAAGCAGGTCGCTGCATGGACTGCGGCATCCCGTTCTGCCACACCGGGTGCCCGCTGGGCAACCTGATCCCGGAGTGGAACGACCTGGTCTGGCGGCGGGACTTGGACGAGGCGTTAGAGCGGCTGCATGCCACCAACAACTTCCCGGAGTTCACCGGCCGGTTGTGTCCCGCGCCGTGCGAGACCGCCTGCGTGGTCGGTATCAACCGCGACGCGGTGACGATCAAGAACGTCGAAGTGGCGATCATCGACAAGGCGTGGGACGAGCGTCGGGTCAAACCGCAACCTCCGGAGTGGCACACGGGCAAGACAGTCGCAGTGGTGGGCTCGGGTCAGGCTGGGCTGGCCGCGGCTCAGCAGCTCACCCGGGTCGGCCACACCGTGGCCGTGTACGAGCGCGCCGAGGAGCCCGGCGGCCTGCTGCGCTACGGGATCCCGGAGTTCAAGATGGAGAAGGCCGTGCTGGACCGCCGGATCCGGCAGATGCGTGAGGAGGGCACCAACTTCCGCAACGGGGTGAATGTGGGAGTCGATGTCACCGGACAGCAGCTGAAGGAGCGGTACGACGTCGTGGTGCTGGCTACCGGCTCCACGGTGGCACGTGACCTGCAGGTCCCCGGCCGGGAGCTGAACGGCATCCACCAGGCGATGGAGTACCTGCCGCAGTCCAACCGCGCCACCCGCGGGCGGGAGGTACCGAACCAGATCACCGCCAAGGGCAAGGACGTGGTCATCATCGGCGGTGGCGACACCGGCGCCGACTGCCTGGGCACGGCGATCCGGCAGGGCGCCGCCTCCATCACCCAGCTCGAGATCATGCCGCGCCCGCCGCAGGAGCGGCCCGGTCACCAGCCGTGGCCGACGTACCCGATGCTGTACCGGGTCGCCTCGGCACACGAGGAGGGCGGCGAGCGAATCTACTCTGTCTCCACCTCGGAGTTCGGCGGGGACGCCGACGGCAACGTCGCTGACCTGAAGATCTCCGAGGTCGTCTTCGAGGGCGGCAAGCTCGAGGCGATCGAGGGCACGGAGAAGCGGATCCCGGCTCAGCTGGTGCTGTTGGCGATGGGGTTCACCGGCCCGGAGCGGAACGGTGTGGTGGAGCAGCTCGGCGTGGCACTGGATGAGCGCGGCAACGTAGCGCGGGACCAGGCCTACGCCACCGATGTCGACGGTGTGTTCGTCTGCGGGGACGCCGGTCGCGGGCAGTCGCTGATCGTCTGGGCCATCGCCGAGGGTCGGGCCTGCGCAGCGGGTGTGGACCAGTTCCTGTCCGGCTCCACCAAGCTGCCGAAGCCGATACCTCCGACGGCCCGGCAGATGATGGTCTGACCGGATGGCCTGAGGCGGGATGGCCTGAGGCGGGGATTGCCTGACCGGCAGCACAACACCACCGGCTGACCCCTCGGTGCGTCGGCGCTGACCTCGCTGCCAGGCTGAATCCATAGTTCAAGGTCTGCTTGCGCTGCTGGTCTGTCAGCTGTTTGGCCAGTTCCTGGTCACCGGATTTGGGCTGCCCATCCCGGGGCCGGTAGTCGGGATGGTGCTGCTGCTTGTGGTCTTTCGACTCCGCCGGCCCGACTCCAGATCCAGCGTCGTTCGAGCGTCAGACGGGCTGCTGGACCACCTCCAGCTTCTGTTCATCCCGGCGGGGGTCGGAGTGATCCAGCACCTGCCCCTGATCTCCGGGTCGTGGCTGCCGATCGTCGCCGGTCTGTTGATCGCCTGGGCCGCCACCCTGGCCGCCACAGCAGGCGCCGGCGCGGCCTCGCTCCGGCTGCAGGCCCGGCTGACACAGCGCGGCGCGGCGAGACCGGCCGCAGAGTGAGCCCGAACCTCGCCCAGGCAGGGGCCGAGCTGATCCAGTCACCGCTGTTCGGCATCGCCTTGACCCTGGGCGCGTACCAGATCGCCCGGACGCTCTGGCGGCGAACTGGCCGGCGCTCCGTGACCAACCCGGTCCTGGTGGCCATCGTGCTGGGGGCTGCGACCCTGCTGGTCCTGGGCATCGACTACGCGAACTACCTCCGCGGCGCCCAGTACGTCAGCTTCCTGCTGGGCCCGGCGACCGTGGCTCTGGCCCTGCCGCTGCATCGGCAGGCCCGGCACATCACCCGGGCAGCGCTGCCGATCGGGGTGTGTCTGGTCACTGGCGCGGTCAGTGCGGTGGTGGTGGCCCTCACGGTTACCACGGCGCTCGGAGGCAGCAGCTCGCTGGCGCTCACCGTGGCCCCGAAGTCGGCGACGACCCCGATCGCCATCGCCCTGTCGGAGTCCACCGGTGGGCTTTCCGAGCTGACAGCAGCGCTGACGGTCCTGACCGGGGTGTTAGGAGCCGTCGCCGGACCGCGGGCGCTCACCATGTTGGGAGTCCGAGACCAGCGGGTCCGGGGGTTCGCTATCGGGATGAGCTCGCACGGCATCGGCACCTCCCGCGCCTTTCAGGAGAGTCCGCTGACGGGTGCCTTCGCCGGCCTGGCCATGGCACTCAACGCGTTGGCCACCGCCCTCGCCCTGCCGCTGCTGGTGGCCGTCTTCAGTGGCGTGCTGGGTTAGGGCACGGCGCTACCGTCAGAGAAGTCGGGCGAGCGACCGCAGTGCGACCAAGGAGTCCGGTCCGGCCGGGATCAGCACAACACTGGTCGCGCCGGCGGCGAAGAGCTCGTCGATGCGCGCCCGACCCTGCGCCGGCGTACCGGTCACCGACAGCTGGTCCACCCACTCATCCGGCATCTTCTGCGCGAACTCTGCGCCGGAGGCGCAGCCGGCTCGCAGCTGCGCGAACTCCTCGGCGTAGGGCAGCGGCGCGATGTGCGGCCACCAGTCCGGCTCACCGATCCACTGCAGACCGCGGCGGACCACTCGCCGGGCGGCGAGGGGGTCGTCGTCGACCGCGGCGAGGTTGTACGCGACCAGGAGGTGGCTGCCGGAACTCGCGACCTGCTCCTGCACGGCCGCCAGGTATTCCGGGGTCACCGGCTCGGCCAGGATGCTGCCGTCCGCCACCCGACCGGCCAGAGCGAGCGACCGAGGACCGCGTACGCCGGCCAACAGCGGCGGCACGACGTCCGGCGGGTGGTCCAGCGCAACGCCGTCGAGCCGGACATAGCGCCCCTCGGTGGAGACCGTACGCCCGGCGAGGATGTCGCGGATCGCCCGAAAGTGCTCCTCGAGCAAAGTCAGCGGGCTGGTCGGCCAAACGCCGACCTGCCGCATCCAGTCGGGCATCCCGTGCCCGAGGCCAGCCTGCAGCCGGCCCGGGTGGATCTCGGCCAAGGTGGCGAGCTCCATCGCGGTGACGGCAGGACTTCGCCAGGCAGCGGGCAGGATGCCGATGCCAACGGTCACGCTGGTGGTGACAGCGAGCGTGGTCGCAGCCTGTGCCACCCCGCCGCGGAAACCGTAGTCCTCGACCACCCATATCTCAGCAAAGCCCAGCTCCTCCGCCTGCTGCACGTAGCCGATGAGGTCCCCGGCAGCGATGTCGCGGGGGAGCATGACACCGATACGTCCCATGGTCAGCGCTTCATCGAGATGACGGCTTTGACAAAGCCCTCCGGCTTGGCAATGGCGACCCGGAAGGCCTCGTTGATGTCGTCGAGGTCGAACCGGTGGCTGATCAGAGGCGCCATGTGCAGCAGGCCTGCGTTGAGCAGGCGCATGCCCACGCTCATCCCACGCATGATCGTGGCCACGTCCCGGAAGTGGGCGTTCACCAGCTGGAAGGCCATCCAGTTCCAGGAAGCCAGCGGGATCTTTCGCGGCGGGCCCTGGTGGAAACCGACCAGGGCTATCTTGCCGCTCATTCGTGTGACGTCGCCCACCATCTCCAACGGCCCCTGCGCCCCGGTCACCTCGAACGTCACGTCAGCCCCAGCTCCGTCGGTGATACTGCGGACCACCCCGGTCAACGACTCCTCTACGGTGTTCACCGTGTGCGTGGCGCCGAAGCTCCGGGCCAGAGCAAGCGCGTCCGGTCGGGTGTCGGCGACAACGACACTGCGAGCGCCGCGGAGCATGACCAGCTGCTGTACCAGGTTGCCCATGAAACCCGCGCCGATGATCACCACGTCGTCGGCGAGCCGGATGTCGGCGAGCTCCACGGCGTTGGCGGCGCAGGCAATGGGCTCAGCCAAGGCCTGCTCGAGCGAGACGTCGTCGGCCACCAACCGGCAGTAATCCGCGCGCACGGCGACGAACTCGGCGAAGCCGCTGCCGACGGTCCAGACCGCGACGTGCTGCCCGGGGGAGAACCCGGTGACGGCGGAGCCGGTCTCGACGATCCGCCCACTGACCTCATGCCCGATCCAGACCGGGTAGTCAGTGGGCGTTCCCCCGTCCCAGGCACTCAGCTCCGATGAGCAGACCCCGCAGGTGTCGACCTCCACCAGGACCTCATCCGGTGCCGGCTTCGGCACGTCGACAGTGAGAATCTTGAACTGCCCTGGGCCCTGCAGCTCAGCCAGCCTCATACCCGTACCCCTTTCTGCCCGTCGAATTCGGTTGGTTCTCTGTGCAGCACCACGATGCTGTAAAGGTTGATCTGGTCTAGTCGCACCGTGTGCACGTCCCCATCCCTCTTCACCACCAGGGGCTGGTCGGGCAGTCCGGGCGTGATCAGGGAAGCGTCGCTGCAACCGCCAGGCAGCCGCACTGACAGCTCCACGTCGGTGTAGGTGGACACCGCGTCGCGACCGGCATCGTAGTCGTAGTTGACCAGGTGGACCGCGTACGCACCCGAAGCCAGCTCGTGGATGTTCACGGCCAGGCTCGCGGTCACGGTGACCTGCCTGCGGTCGGGCAGCAGCCCGTCGAGGTCATCGGTTCGGGACCTGAGGACGCCGACATGGCTCAGCAGACGGCCGCGCTGCTCGGCGTCAAGGGTCGTGGCACACTCGCCCGTGATGACGATTCGGCCCCCGCCGTCGAGGTACTGCACCATCGCGTCCGCCTGCTTCGCCGACAGCCACCAGCAGTGGGGCAGCACCACGCTGCGATAGCGGCGCAGAGACTCGACGTCGATCCGGTCCGCAGCGGTCTCCCCGTCTGTGACCAGGACGACATCGAAGGGCACAGCTGCCCGGGACAGCGACTCGGTGACCACCCGGTAGGGGACCTGGATCGTTGTGTCCCGGGCGTTGAACACGTTGTCACTGGCGTCGGCCCGGCTGACCAGGTCCCGGTTGCTGGGGACGCTGTAGACGACTGCGACCTCGTTGGCGCTCGTTGCTGAGAACAGAGGATCATGGTCGGCCAGGAAGCCCTGAACCTCGGTGAGCAGGTGGTGCGGCCGAACAGGTCGTCGTGGTCACCGAGGAAGGTCTGGACCTCGGTGGCGAGCTCGTGCGGTGCGTAGAACGAGTCCTCGATCCGGCTGC
>CADCUO010000109.1 GCA_902805915.1 uncultured Propionibacteriaceae bacterium
ATCAGCGCCGGCTGCTCGACCATCGAACCGATCAGTCCTCGAACTCGAGGATCAGCGGGCAGTTCGAGATGCCAGGCAGGGCACGCAGCCCTTCGAGCGACTGGTTTCTCGGCCCTGTTCCGGCACTGACCAGCAAGCCGTCCTCGAAGAGGTCCGCGACGTCCTCGTGGTCGGTCAGCAGGCGGCGCTCTCCGGAACGGATAGCGGCGGCTGTCCACATGGCCGGGCTGACGTCCCAGACCGGCGAGTAGTCCTGGTCACCCGGCTCGGTCTGCGTGATGTTCCGGGGATCGCCTTGCCCCAGCAGCGCGGACTGCAGCCCTTGCCGCTGTGGGTTGTTGACTCCGCGCGGACCGTTGACGATCGGGATGATCGCCGATCGGGCGCTGCTCCGGGGTTCCGTCACGCCGGCTCGGGGAGCAGCGTTCAGGTTCGGCGCGAAGGTGGAGCCCTCGATGGCCGCGATCAGGCGGACCGATCCCTCCTGATGGAGGTACTGCACACGTTCGTCCTCGTAGAATCCGTCGAGCGTGTCGAGGGTGACCGTGCGCTGCTGACGGTTGATCGCCACGACCGCGTCGTGCAGACCGGAGCCATTGGCGACCTGCGACGCATTGTGGACCACTCGCCCGTTGCTGGTGATCAAGGGACTGTACTTCTCGTCGCCGACGGCACCGGGTCGGAAGCGGGCCGGTGGGAAGCCTTGGGGCCCGGGGACGACGACTCGCTCGGGACTGAAGTCCACCGTGCCGGAGAAACGAACGACGCCGTGAGTGACACGCACCTTCTGCACTGCCCGGGTTCCCAGGGCCTGCGCGAGCTTAGGGGCGTGATTGAGCCCCCGACGCTCAGCGACGTCCTCGTTCGATGACTCAGTCACGATGTACCACACCGGACTGCCTTCGTGTGTCCCTCGGAACAGCGGCAGCGTGACCTGACCCTTGGCCCGGTTGACCGAGATGGCGCTCTCGAGGAACACGCCATTGTCCGTGGTGGCGCTGGCACTGCCACCGGCCAGCGCTGTCAATGGCAGCGCCAACGCGCTGGTGGCCGCGACCATGCCGATCGGTCGTGCGAACAAACCCATGTTGCCCTCCATGCCAGGGCCGTGCCTCACCGTGCCACGTGTATCCATCCGGAGATCCGCTCCAGACCAGCAAGCCAGCATCGACCGCCGCCATCAGAGCACCGCCCCGGGGGGAATTAGGCGTCGAACCCTTACAACTGGGTGACGTCGGTGTTAGCAGCCACCAGGAGCTGGCTGGTCTAAGCCAGCCTGCTGCAGTCGATGCAGGCGTGGTGGAGAGGCCGCACGTCCGGCCAGCACTGGCCGACACGTGGACTACACCGGAAGCGTTGACGTTAGCCATTTGTAAGGGTTCTTCCCGAGGAGGCGTGCTTCTCTCAAGAACGGTTCGAACGGCCAGAGGGCCACTCAGAGCAGAGCCACCGGAGACCACGGAGGAGCAGCGCAACATGCTCAGCTCTGGCGAGCCAGACACACGACACCCTCACACACGCATGGAGAGTTCAGATGAGAGATGGGTTCAATAAGAGCAGTTTTGCGGCGCTTTCGTTGGTGACGCTCGCCGGTCTCGGCGCGCACGCCCAGACGGCGGCTGTCGCAGCGCCGGTCAACCAAGCTGGACCGCAGGTTGCGAAGGGGTCCACGTACACGGGGCTTTCGAGCGTGGCGCCTCGCACGGCTCGGGCATCCGGGCGTGGCGGCGCCGCGTTCGCGATGACGAATCGGACTGGGCGCAACGAGATCATCACCTACCGGCGGGGCGTTCGCGGCGCCTTGACGCGTGTCGGCCGCGTGCCGACCCGGGGTAAGGGGATCGGGGTCGACCTGGACACCCAGGGCGGGTTGCGCCTCGCGAGGGGCCATCGGTTCCTCTACGCAGCCAATGCCGGCAGCGACAACATCAGCGTGTTCTCGGTCCACGGAACACGGCTGCGCTTCCGCCAGAAGATCTACGCGGGCGACCAACCCACCAGCCTGACCGTCCACCGCAACCTTCTGTATGTGCTCAACAGCTCGGTCGCGGGTAACGGGATCCGCGGATTCCGGGTGCGCGAGAACGGCACACTTCGGGTACTGGCCGGCTCAGCCCGTTTGTTGAGCTCCCCGATCGCGGTTCCCGGGCAGGTGGAGTTCAGCCCCGACGGGAGGCTGCTCGTCGTGCCGCAGAAGACGACGAATGTGCTCCTGCCACCGCCGAACGCCATCGACGTATTCCGTGTCAACGGCGACGGCTTGACAACCGCCGTACCGAAGCGCGAGGCGTCGCACGGCATACGACCGTTCAGCTTGGCGTTCCGCAATGACAGCCAACTTGTGGTCGCGGAGGCCTTCAACGCCGCACCGAACGCGTCGGCGGTCTCGTCCTATCGCGTCTCGTCAGCGGGTGACCTGAACGCCATCAGTGGCTCGGTTGGCAATAACCAGACCGACTCCTGCTGGGTGGTCATCACCAAAGATGACCGCTACGCATTCATAGCCAACTTCGGCAGCGGCACCATCTCTAGCTACGGGCTCGCAGACACCGGTAGGGTCCGTCTGCTTGACGGGAGGGCGGCGTTCCTGGGAATCAACAGCCAGCCTGTGGACCTCGACCTCGCGGCTGGGAGTCGCTATCTTTATCTCCTGCTCAGGGGGACCGGCGGAGTCGCTGCGTTCAAGGTTCAAGACGATGGTTGTCTCGCCCGACGTGGCCCCATCGTCACAGGTGGCCTCCCGGTCGCCAACGGAGCCTCCGGCCTGGCGGTGTACTGAGACGAGTCGCAGCAGGTGCGGAGGCACGCCATGCTGAGCGGAGGGGCGCCCGACCACCTGTCGGGCGCCCCTTCAAGCCGCTCCTGTCCCCGCGGGAGGCACGAGAGATGCCCCATCATCGTCGACGGCCAGGCTTCACTTGTAGGCGGGTCACGTTCGGGTCGTTACACATTGATAATCCCCCGCGGAGTCAGTTGTGGCGGCCCATGCACTAGCCTGCGAGCGTCGGCGAGTTCGAACGCAGGGACGAGAGGGGTCGAGCCATGGCCCACGCCGCGGCGCGGCTGGTGCGGCTTGCGCTGGAACCTGCGGTGACGTCGCCCAGGGGGAGCGAGGTCGTGCTCGCGGCCCTGCGGATCGTCGCCGGTCTCCTCTGGCTGTACAACGTCTCCTGGAAACGTCCCCCGGACTTCGGGGAGGACGCCGGCAACGGCCTCTACGCGTTCACCAGCGACGCCGTCGAGCATCCCGTGTTCCCGCCCTACAGCTGGGTCGTCGAGAGCCTGGTCCTCCCGAACTTTCAGTTCTTCGGTTGGATGGTCCTCGCCGCCGAGACCGCGCTGGCGGTGCTGTTGCTGACCGGGACCGCGGTCCGGCTGGCGGCGCTGCTGGGCATCGCGCAGTCGGTGGCCATCGCCCTGTCGGTGGTGCAGACCCCGGGCGAGTGGCCGTGGGCCTACTGGATGATGATCGCGATCCACGTGGTCCTCTTGGGCACCGCATCCGGCCGGGTGGCTGGGGTGGACGGGATGCGTGCTGGGCGGCCCTCCGTCCGGGACCGGCTCCTGGTCGGATGGGGCGCCATCGCCTTGGTGGCCGGTGTGGTCGCCGCGGTGCTGTCGCTGATCGACGATCCGCTCGCTTCGTCCGGGGCACGTCTGGGTGGACCCGACTTCTCGGTGGGGTTGGGTTCCTACAACCTGCTCGGCGCGCTTGCCCTCATGGTGGTCGGAGCGACGTTGGTGGCGGCTGCCCGGCTGAGGCGGCCGCACCTGGGGTATGTCGCCGCGGCGCTGGCTGTCGGAGCTGCGCTGTCCCTCTACGCCCAGCTCGGTTTCGGGGATGTCTGGCTGGGGGGTTCGAACACGTCCGCTGCGGTGTTCTTGAGCCTTGCGCTGATCGGAGCCGCTGCCGCCCGCGTCCCCCCCGCTGAGCGGAGTGTCGGCGGGACACCAAGCCGGAACCAGGAAGCGGAGCATGCCCATGGAGCTCGATGACCGTCTGAAC
>CADCUO010000110.1 GCA_902805915.1 uncultured Propionibacteriaceae bacterium
CCCATGAGGGACCGATCAGCAACGCGCCGATCAGCAACGCCCCCTCAGCGACCTCCCGAGCGGCGACCTTGTGACCGGCAAACGTAGTTACTCATGCACACATTGAGGCAAGGCGCTGACCGGGGCCGGCTCGGGTGGATGACGGGCGGCCAGCCAGGCCCGCCAGCCGCCGTATTCGGATATGTCGGGGGCGCCCGTGAGCGCGATCGGCTCAACACCGAAGCCGGTCACGAGACGTCCGTCGGCGAGTTCAAGCTGTCCGATCATCATCGGTCGCGGCGCATGCCAGACGAAGTCGCCGAAGGCCGCCGCTGTGAGCCGCCACAGCTCCACCTCGATAGCAGAACCGCCCTCAGCGACCCGGACCAACCCAGGCTTGGGCGGATCGGTAGCCAGGGCATACAGCCGGTAGGCAGCCGCGGTCCGGGTGGTCTCCACCAACTCGGCGCCCCGTTGGATCAGTTGATCGTTCAGTGGCTGACCGGTCAGGTGAGCCCCCACCACAGCGAGCAGGCCGGTGGTCGTCATGCCCGCACCACAGCAAGCAGACCGGTCGTCCTCATGCCACCACCAGACCCGACAGGTCGGCCAGGCGGTCATCACTTCCGGCCGGACCGATCAACTGCACTCCAAACGGCAGTCCGTTGACCACACCGGCCGGAACGGCGATCGCCGCCTGGTCAAGCAGATTGACGGAGTTGGTGAAGCGGCCCATCTGGGCGTTGAGCCCGAACGGATCGGCTGATAGCTCAGCCAGGGTGGGATGCAGAACAGTGACAGGCAACAGCAGCGCGTCCACGCTCGCAAACACCTCTCCGCTCACTCGGCGGCAGTCGTCGCGCCGCTCCAGATCCTCGAACAGCTGCCAGGCGGGGATATGACCAGCGTTGGAGATGATCTGTCCGACCACTGGGTCCACCTCGTCTCGGTGGGCGTCGACGAACTGGCCGACGGCGGCATAGCGCTCGGCGACGAATGCGCCCTCGTAAAGCCGCCGCGCCAGGGCAAGGAACGGGTCGATGTCGACCGGAACCAACTCGGCACCACGCTCGGCGCACCGCGAAACGGTCGCTGCGTACGCCTCGGCCCAGCCCGGTGCCAGCTCGCCGAGCTGTCCGGGTTGAGGGACGGCGATCTGTGGCGACCCGGCGACAACGCTGGGGGAGGGCTCGGGAACGCCCGCCATCACCGCCACCACCTGCCGGGCCAGATGCAGATCGGCGGCCATGGCGGTCACTACGTCGATGGATCGGCAGGCCGGCACCACGCCTGTATTGGGAACGAGGCCGAGGCTTGGCTTGATCCCGTACAGCCCATGCAGTGCCGCAGGCACCCGGCCCGAGCCGGCCGTGTCCGTGCCCAGCGCGAAGTCGGCCAGGCCCAGCGCGACGGCGACCGCCGATCCACTGGAGGACCCGCCGGAGATGCGGTCCGCATCGAAGGCGTGCCGCACTGCGCCGTACGGGCTCCGCGTCCCGACCAGCCCGGTCGCGAACTGGTCCAGGTTGGTGGTGCCCAGCACAACCGCACCGGCCGCCCGGAGCCGGGCAACCGCGACCGCATCCTCCACGGGCTGGTAGGCAAAGGCCGGACAGCCGGCCGTCGTCGGGATACCTGCAACGTCGATGTTGTTCTTCACCGCAAACAATCGGCGGGCCAGAGGCAGCGACTCGCCCGCGGCCTCCCGGTCGGCGACCGCGGCGACGTCCGCCGCTACCGACGTTTGGTCGCGGAGGGTGATCCACACCTCCGGCCGGTCTACCTCGGCAATGCGGGCGTAGGTGTCCGCTATCCGCTGGCCGATGTCAGTCGCGGTAACGCTCATGCCGCTCGTTCCTCTGTGTCGGGGCGCAGGATGACCAGGGCGCTGCCCGGCCTCACCTCTGCACCTGGCTTGGTCAACACCGCTACCACGACTGCGTCGAACGGCGCGGTCACTGCGGCTTCCATCTTCATCGCCTCTACTGCCAGCATGGTTTGGCCGGCACGCACCGTGTCGCCGCCGGCAACGTCGATCCGGAAGACATTAGCGGCGAACTGGGCCTCCACTGCCTCGCAGCCGTCCGGCACCACCAGGTCCTCCCGCGGCGCATCGACTGCTACTGCTTGGGCTGCCCGCTCGAACTCCCCGGACGCCACCCACGCCTGCCGTTCTGCTTCGAACGCCGCCGACTGCTGCTCCCGGAACGTGGTGATTGATTCCTCGTTCGCGGCGAGGAACTTCTCGTACTCAGCCATCGAGAAGTCGCCGTTGGTGATCCGCAGCGGCAACCGGCCGGCGGCCTGGTCGGCGCGCATGGCGATGAGCTCCTCCGGCGTGACCAGATACCACTTGATCCGGTCGAAGTAGCGCAGCAGTTGTGGAACTCCGGGTTCGAACGCGCCCCGCTGATGCAGCGTCGACCACACCTGTACGGTGCGGCCGACGAACTGGTAGCCGCCGGGGCCCTCCATCCCGTAGATGCACAGATAAGCCCCACCGATGCCAACCGCGTTCTGTGGTGTCCAGGTCCGAGCCGGGTTGTATTTCGTCGTGACCAGCCGGTGTCGTGGGTCAACCGGGGTGGCCACTGGTGCGCCGAGATAGACGTCGCCCAGACCGAGAACCAGATACTCCGCGTCGAACACAGTCCGGAACACGTCCTCGACCGAGTCGAGTCCGTTGATCCGCCGGATGAACTCGATATTCCATGGGCACCAAGGGGCGTCGTCGCGGACCCCGTTCATGTAGCGGGTGATCGCCTCTCTTGTCGCGGGGTCATCCCAGCTCAGCGGCAGATGCACCGTTCGGCTCGGCACGCTGAGCTGAGAAGTAGGTGGGAGCTGGCGATTGATCCTTAGCACCGGCTCCACCAGCGACTCCACCGGGCACACCACCGGGTCGACGTGAACCTGCAGCGACCGGATACCGGGAGTCAGCTCCAACACCCCAGCGAGCTGGCCGGCGGTACGGGCGGTTTCGATGGCCTCCGCGAGGGCGTGAACCCGCATCCGGGCGGCCAGGTCGAGCCGCATCTCGCCGTACTCGACCAGCAGGTTCGCGTCCCCGCTGCGGCGGATGGTGATCGACACCTCACCCGGCTCGTGAGCCAGCCCCCCGCCGTCGGTGACCGGTGCCCGCCCGGGCTCAGCGCGGGTGGTCGGGTTCTCGAGGAGGTCGGCGGCCTGGGCGCCGGTAACTGGGACGAACTGGACCCGGTCACCGGGCCGGAGCTGGCCGAGCATCCAGCGGTGTCCGGTCGTCACGGTCGCGGGGCAGGTGAAACCACCCAGGCTGGGCCCGTCCGGCCCGAGCAGGATCGGCAGATCGCCGGTGTAGTCGACCGCCCCCACCGCGTACGGGGTGTCGTGGATGTTGGACGGGTGCAGTCCGGCCTCACCGCCGTCGGGCCGCGCCCAGGTCGGCTGCGGTCCGGTCAGCCGGACCCCGGTCCGAGCGGAGTTGAAGTGAACCTCCCACTCGGTGGCGTAGAAGGTCTCCATGTCGGACTCGGTGAAGAACTCCGGCGCCGCGTGTGGACCCTCCAGCGCGGCCACCCGCCAGCTGGTTCCGAACGACGGCCGGAGCGGTTCCGGTACGGCTACGACCTGCTGAGCCGGTGTCGGGTCGCGGAAGGGAATGATGTCGCCTGGTCGTAACGGACGGCCGGTGCAGCCACCGATCTCACCCAGGTCGAAGGTGCTGGCCGAGCCGAGCACCGGAGCCACGTCCAGACCACCGGCCACCAGCAGATAGCTGCGCATCCCGATCTCCGGCGTGCCGACGGCAACCACTGCTCCGGCGGCCACCTGCAACGGGCGCCACTGGTGGACCGGTACGCCGTCGATGGTCACCGTCACCGGTGCGCCGGTGACCATGATGGTCGCCGGAGTGTGGAAGCGCAGCGTCGGCCCGGCCAGGGTCATCTCGATGGCGGGCGCACCCTCGTCGTTGCCGAGGGCGGTGTTGCCTAGCCGGAACGACAAGCCATCCATCGGCCCCGACGGCGGGATGCCCACCGGCCAGTAGCCGATCCGCCCCGGCAAGTCCTGGATGGTGGCCAGCACTCCGGACTTGAGCACCTCCAACCGAGGCGAGACATCGCTGGCGGAGGCGAACGTTGCCGTCGAGTGCTCCGCCGCGCGTACCTCGCTGAGGTCGGTGACAGAACGCAGCAGGCCCAGGTTGGTGGCGATGCCTTGGACACGCGTCTCGGCCAGAGCCGACTCCAGGCCCGTCCAGGCGGCGTCCCGGTCGTCGGCGTGCACGATCACCTTGGCCACCAGCGGGTCGTAGAACGCGCTGACCTCCGCGCCCACCTCTAGCCAGGTGTCCACCCGCGCATTCCCGGGCAGCTGCAGGGAGGTGACAGTGCCAGAGCTCGGCGCATTTCCGAGGTCGGTGTTCTCCGCGTACACCCGGGCCTCGACCGCGGCGCCGCTCGGCTCAGGAACAGAGGCCAGCATGCTGGCGTCGCCTCCCGCGAGCCGGAGCATCCACTCCACCAGGTCGATCCCGTAGCGCGCCTCCGTGACCGGATGCTCCACCTGCAGCCGGGTGTTGACCTCCAGGAACGCTGATTCCTCCCGGACGGCGTCGTAGATGTACTCCACAGTGCCGGCTGAGCGGTATCCCACCGAAGCGCACAGCTGCTGGGCATGGGTTGCCATGGCCTGCCGGACGGCGGCGGGCAGCCTCGGTGCGGGAGACTCCTCGATCACCTTCTGGTTCCGGCGCTGCAGCGAGCAGTCCCGGTCGCCTAGAGTAATCACGTTGCCCTCGCCGTCACCGAACACCTGCACCTCCACGTGCCGGGCCCGGGTCACCAGCCGCTCCAGGAACACCTCCGTGGAGGAGAAGCTGGCCCCAGCCAACCGGCGTACGTTGCTGAACGCCGCGGTCAGCTCGGCTCGGTCGGCGCAGCCCTGCATGCCGATACCGCCGCCGCCGGCGGTGGCCTTGAGCATCACTGGGTACCCGATCCGGTCCGCCGTCGCTACCGCCTCGTCCAGGCTGGCCAGCAGACCGGTACCGGCGAGCAGCGGCACACCGGCCGCCTCCGCGGCGTCCCGCGCGGTGTGCTTGGCGCCGAACAGCTCAAGCTGCTCCGGTGTCGGACCGACGAAGACGATCCCGGCCGCGGCGCAGGCCCGGGCGAACTCGGCATTCTCGGACAGGAACCCATAGCCGGGATGGATGGCTCCTGCGCCGGTCCGCAGCGCCGCCTCAATGATCAGCTCTGGCCGCAGGTAGCTCTGAGCTGCAGGCGCCGGACCCAGGTGCACCGCCTCATCGGCGAGGTGTACGTGAGCCGCGCCACGGTCAGCGTCGGAGAACACTGCCACCGTACGCAGCCCCATCCGGCGCGCGGTACGGATGATCCGGACCGCGATCTCCCCGCGGTTGGCGATGAGCACGGTGTCGAAGACGCCAGCGTCGCGCATCAGCCGGCATCTCCGCTGAAGATGATCATCTCGGCCCGGCTGGGGTTGAACCCGTTGCAAGGGTTGTTGATCTGTGGACAGTTGGAGACCACCACCAGGGTGTCGCGTTCTGCCCGGATACTCACCGACAAGCCGGGTGCCGACATGCCATCCACGATGCCGAGGGCGCCGTCCGGATCGACCGGTACGTTCATGAACCAGTTGACGTTGGAGACCTGGTCCCGCTTGCCCATGCCGTACTTCGACAGCTCAGCAAGGAAGTTGTCTGCGCAGGCGTGCTGGCTGTAGGTGTGATAGCCGTACCGAAGCGTGTTGGACTCCTTGGAGCACGCTCCGCCCAGCGTGTCCTGGCGATCCACGTCGTTGGCGATGATGGTGAGCAGCGGCTCGTACTCGTTGGTACGCAGGACCGACCCGGTGGTGAGGTACACCGATCCCTGCCCCTGCAGCGTTGCCTGGGCGCTGTAGGCCCGAGCAGCGTCGTGCGCGTCGTAGGCCAGGAAGTCAACAGCTTGGTTGCCGTCGATGTCCACGATGGTGAGCACCTGGCCCTTGGTCAGGATCGCTGACCAGGGCCCGCGGGGGGCTACGGTTTCGCGGCTGATTACGGTGCCGAACGTCGTTCCAGTCATGCCAGTCCTCTAGCGTCGAGATAGTCCAAGGTGTTGGTGTAGGCGCGGCGGCCCTCTGGTGACCGGCTCCACAGCGGGTCGGCGGGTGACGTGGGTCTGCCCCGCCAGGCGACCACGTCGAGCTTTCCGCAGGAGTAGTCGATACGCGGGTCCAACGGATGAGCCGTGTTGGCGATCAGTACGATCGCCGGCATCTCGATCAGCAACGTGACGGAGCTGCCCGCCGCGGCCGAGCCGGTGAACTCCGGCTGTCCGGCGGAGTCGATGGTGACTCCCTTGAAGAAGTTGATGTTGGGGCCGATGTCGCGTCGTCCCAGCCCGTGCTTGGCGGCGGCAACGGTGAACAGCTCCCGGCCGGCAGGGGAGGCGCTGTGAACCGTACCGTCGCCGTAGCGTTCGGCGTTGCGCAGTAGCGCCGAGGTGCCGAAGATGGTGTCGTGGCGCCCGGAGGTGTCGTCGACCACTGCCGCCAGCACCCGGGCCTGGTCGCTCAGCAGCAGATAACCCGGGCCTGGATAGACCTGCCACTGCACCTTGGCAGTGTCTGCGATGTTCAGCCGCTCCCAGGGCTGGTCAGCGTTGAAGATCAACACCGAGGCACACGCGTCCCCATCCACATCGGTCAGCCGGAGTGAGCCGCCGCGAGCTAGCACCTTGTGGGTGTAGTTCCCGCCCGCGACCCGCTCCGCCCACAGCAGGTCGGCTGGCTGAACCCCGGTTGGGGGAGTCCGATACCTGGCTGCCGGGAGGGTCGGCTGCGCCTCAGCTACCGCGCCCTCTTGGGCACGTGCATGTTCTCGGGCTCCGGCGGTGGTTGAGGTGGACGACGCAGACACGGCGGCTCTTTTCTGTCGATTGACCGAAAGTCAACCGGGTGCGGGTGACGCTCACGTGTGCAGCACGTTACGACTGCGTTTCGGCCACCTCACCTGTACTCGTACGCATGCTACGGTCGCGGATATGCCACAGACACGGGGACGTCCCCGCTCGGTTGAGTCCCCAACCGGGCTGGGAACCGCCGAGGATGTGTTGCACGCGGCCGGGCAGCTGTTCTCCGATCGGGGTTTCTCCGCTACCAGCACTCACGCCATCGCCGATGCTGCGGGCATTCGGCAGGCGAGCCTCTATCACTATTTCGCCAGCAAGAACGAGATTCTGCTCGCCCTTCTGGTCGGCACCGTATCGCCGTCGGTAGGGACCGCTCGGTCATTGCTGGCAACTCAGGCCCCGGCGGCTGCGCGGTTGTGGGCGCTGTGTGCCTGGGATGCACGGCTACTGGTGAATGACCGGTTCAACGTCGGGTCGTTGTACCTTCAGCCGGAGGTCAACGGCGACTATTTCACCGAGTTTCATGCGTTGCGGCGTGAGCTGCGACAAGCCTACGGTCAGCTGATCTGTGACTGTGGTGATGAGAACGCTGTCGAGATGATCGACCTGGTCCTTGGCCTGGTGGAGAGCGTGATCTTGCTCCGTCGTCGCGATCCGGACGGAGTCGATGATCACACCGCGGGACTGGTCGCTGATGGTGCGTTGCGGCTTATTTCGTTTCCACCGCAGGACTTTGTCGCTGCCCGGGAAGCCGGCGTCCGGCTCCTCGCCGCGCTTCCAGACTCTGCAGTTCGGCCGCCAGGCTGAGTCGGGTCATTTCCAACGCTATGTGAGTCTTTCGTAACACAACCGACCCGGACGCGAAAGCGACGTGGAACACGGTCCCGACACTATCTGTCAGACGACAGAAATCCTGCCGTGCATACGTTTCCGCGAACGGGTTGTTTCATGATCATCTTCGGAGTCAGTCTCACAGTGCTTGTTGTGCTGGTCGTCGGCATCGGCGTGGCACGCAAGATCGACGGCGACAGCGTCAACTATCTTGTTGCCGGTCGCCGGCTCGGCGTACCGCTGGTCGCAGTGTCGCTGACCGCCGCCGCGGTTGACTCGAACGCCACCGTCGGCAACACCGACTTGACGGCCGCCTTTGGGTTCTGGTCCGGTGCGTCCCTTGCGATCGGATTGGCCATCTGTCTGCTATTGGCCGGCATCTTCTTGGCCAAACCCATGAACGCGATGAAGCTTTTCACTCTTGGTGACTACTTCCGCGCCCGCTACGACCGCAAGGTCGAGATCATCGCCTCGGTGATCATGATCTTCGCGTTCACGATCTTGCTAGCCGGCAACCTGGTGGCATGCGGGTTTCTGATGGAGCGGTTTGCGGGAATCCCATACTCAGCGGGAGTGATCATCGCGGTAACGCTGGTGCTGACCTACACCATCGCTGGCGGCCTGTACTCCGATGCCTACACCGCGGCGATCCAGACCACCATCACCCTGCTCGCCACCGTGAGCCTCCTGGTGTGGGTGGCGCTACGTTTTGGCATCGCGATTCCTAAAGGCATGGGACCCTTCGACCTCGGCCAGCTCACCGACTCATCCCAGGGCGCACCGATCAACTGGGCGACGCTGATCTCGCTCGGGATCGGGGATCTGGTGGCGATCGACTTCATGCAACGGATCTTCGGCGCCAAGTCCCCCGAGGTGGCTCGCAAAGCCTGCTTCTTCGGCGCTGCTGGGACCTTGGTCATCGGCACGGTATTCGCACTCGTCGCTCTCACTGCCTCCAGCGTCCTCGGCCTGACCCCAGACAACGGTCCGGTGCTGTATCAGCTGCTCGGCGACTATGCGCCGCCGCTGCTGGCCATCCTGGTGCTGTCCGGCATCGTCGCAGCCTCGTTCTCCACTGCCTCCGGGGCGATCCTCGCCACCTCTGCGGTTGCGGTGCGCAATGTCTTGCAGGTCCGCCGGATCAGCAGCGACGTCAGCGACCCGCTACTGCGCTACACCAGGATGGCAATGGTGCCGGTGGTGATCATCGGGGTGGTGTTGGCCATCCGGGTCAGCCAGACTGGCATCCTGCTGACCTTGGCGTTCGACCTGATGCTGGCCTGCCTCGCTGCCCCGTTCCTGCTGGGAGTCTTCTGGCAGCGGCCGGGTGTCACCGCCGCACTTGCCGGGATCGTCGCCGGTCTGGTGGTGCGGGTCACCCTCCTGGTCCTGACCCCGACCCTGTACGGGGTGCCGAACGACCTGTTGTATCTGCAGAACCCGGTGTTCGGACCAGTGTTCGACGGCTGGGCGACCATGGTCGCGGCTATGGTCGGCTTCGGTACCTACGCAGCCGTTGGGGCGTCTCGTGCCCGCCCAGAGGCCGAGCGCGAGTCCGAGCGCACCAAGCTGGACCTGCTCACCCGCGAGGCCGCCGTTGAGCGGGAACCAGCAGTCGTCTGAGGTCCCCACACCTGAGCGGATGCTAAGAGATTCCTAAGTTGGCCGCTACGAGGAGGGCGCATTCCTGAGAGTTTGTCAACTTTGGCGACATTTGTCTCAGGTTGATAGCGTGCGCGGGCCGACGGGGCAGTCGGCGCAACACGACCGATCGGCACAGACGCCGAGTGGGTTATACGGGTCGGTTGCCTTTCCTAGGAGAGCCCACGCATGTGGAGATTCCCGAATGTCATCTCACGCCGTAACCCCCGTTCCCGTCGGGGCGCCGGCCTGGCCACCGCAGCTGTGCTCGCGCTTTCTCTCGCCGGCACCGCTGCGGCGCCTGCGGCAGCGCACACCGTGCCATCCACCAGCAGCACCTACATCGCGGTAGGCGGACTCACGTACCGAAGCGGGGCCGGTACCGAAGCCTGGGGACTGCGCACCCACGCCGCGTGGTCGTCCCGAGTCGTCAAGCACAGGTTCGCCGTGGGTACGGTCTACGGCTCGCGCGCCTCTGCCGACGACCATGGCAGCCGCCTCGCCGCTGACTTCATGGTGTATTCCAACGCCACCAAGGGCTACCGGATCGCTGAGTTCGCCAAGAAGCACCACAGGGAGCTCAATATCACCTACGTCATCTGGAACCAGCGGATCTGGAGCGTCGGTCGTGCGAGCGAAGGGTGGCGGCTGATGGCTAACCGGGGCAGTATCAGCGCCAACCACAAGGACCACGTACACGTCAGCTACCGGGTTACTCCCAACAACTACACCTATCGGGGCTGATGCCCGCGGGTCCCTTGCGCAACAATGGGCGCCATGATGCAGCATCTCGTCGTCTTGCGACTCCGTCATCCGTCTGGTTCGGCCGAGGAGGCCACCTTCTTGGAGGGATGCCGATCGCTGGCACGAATCCCAGGCGTCCAAGACTTCCGGTTGCTGCGGCAGATTCATCCCGACAGCAGCTACCAGTACGCCTTCTCGATGCAGTTCGCTGATCAGGAGGCATACAACAGCTACCAGGTGCATCCCGAGCATCTCGCGTTCGTGGAGAATGTCTGGAAGCCTGCGGTGGCGGCGGGCCAGGACCTGGACTTCGTTGCGCTTTAGGGGTTGGTGCTGAGGATCCGGACAACGTCGACGAGAGCCTCGTCATCGCCGACGTTGCCGGCAAACACCACGTACGGGATGCCGCGGGCTGGACCGTCAACCGGCTGCCACAAGGAGATGATGCCTGGCAGCATCGGGCCGCGGACGACTGCATGCCGGATCTGCAGCCCGTGGGTGGCGACGTCGGATGAGGTGATGCCGCCCTTGGCGATCACGAATCGTGGCGGCCGCTGAGCCAACGTACGCCGGACGACGTCCACCACAGCGGCTGACACCGCTCGAGCTATGTCCAGGCTTGCGGCGGCGTCGTCGGTGCGGACGAGGAGCCGGCTGGTGTGCAGGACCACATCGCTGATACCGAGGCCTGACACGACATCGGAGACCACCCGGTCAAGCTCGGTGGCTCGGGTCGAGTCGCGCAGCAGTGCTGTTACCTGGAGCTCCACTACGTGGGCTGTGCCACGGTGCTCGATCAGCCGGGACAGCTGGCGGGTGCTCTGCCCGACATGGGACCCAACCACGACCAGTCCGCCGCCTGGAGCTGGTGATGTGTCGGCGTAGGCCTGCGCTGCGGTCAGCGGGAGCCGCGGGTCCTGGCCGATGCGAGCGCGTACGAATGGTGGACCAACTCG
>CADCUO010000111.1 GCA_902805915.1 uncultured Propionibacteriaceae bacterium
AACCTGCTCTCTAACGCGGTCAGGTTCACCGAGCGTGTAGCTGGGAGTGGGAGATCGGTCCCGACACCATCAACTGGGAGAAAACAATGCAGAAATGATGATCAGGCGGCAATCGAACCGGCTGCCTCGCAGACGGCGAGCAGTGTAGCGGCTGGCGGCCTTATGCCTTGAGGGTAGCTGACGGTGGATTCCCAGCAGCCACCTCCTCGCGGAAGTGCACCGACAGCTGCCAGCCGATGCCAACTTAGAGTTGTTCTACCGCAGTTCACCGACGCTCCTAGTCGCCGCGGCTGTCAGCCGGCAGCTCCTCGTCGGGCTGCATATTCTTGGGCCTCCAGAGCAAGGCGCATCACCTCGAAGGTGTGTTCCTGCGGGCAGGCTGTCGTGGTCCGATCCCGGACATCGCGTACCAGGTCTGCGTAGTAGGTCAGAGCAACATCGGAACAGTCGATGTAGTGGGTTCCTTCCTGGTCGACCAGGAAGAGGTGGTCGCGGCCCGGACGTCCTTGCAGGTCGACGTACTTACGCAGCTCGACATATCCCTCAGTGCCGAGCACGATGAGCCGACCGTCACCCCAGGTCGGCAGTCCCCGTGGGGTGTACCAGTCGACGCGGATGTAGCCCTGCGCTGACTCGCTGCGCAGCAGCACCTCCCCGAAGTCCTGCATCTTGGGCTGGTCGGGATGGGTGTAGTTGGCCACCGTGCTCGCCACCACCTCAGCCGTCGTGGCGCCGGTGAACCACAGAAACTGGTCAATCTGATGACTGGCGATATCGGTGATGATCCCCCCGAACCGGTCATGGTCGTAGAACCAGTCCGGGCGGCCGGCGCCGCCGGCTAGATGGGCACGGTCTCCTTCGCGGTGCGGACCCAGCCCTAGGGTCTGCACCACCTGGCCTATCCCGCCGGCGCGGACTATTTCGCCCGCACGGGCCACGCAACGGACCTCGAAGCGCTCGGAGAAAGTGACTGACCAGAACCGACCAGTGTCGGTCACCGCATTCTTGACCTGCTGCAGCTGCTCAAACGAGACGCAACCTGGCTTGTCCGCGACGACATCCTTGCCGTTGCGCATCGCTTCGACGGCGATCGACGCTCGGCGGTCCGGTACGGCTGCCGTGACGATCATGTCGATCCCGTCGTCCTTCAACAGCTGCTCCGGGTCGTCGAACCAGGGCACGTCCGGCCACCGGCTCCGGACCTCCGTGGCGACCGATGCATCCGGGTCCTCGGAGCTGATTCCAACCAGTTGGCAGCCCTGCCCCAGCAGACCGGAGATCTGGCCGAAGATATGGGCATGATCCAAACCGACGGCTGCGAAGCGGATCCCATCTCCAGCCCCGGTCTGTGCCGGTTCCGGATTTGGCTGCTGCGCCGCGGTTGGGGGCTGCTCGGCTGGGGTCGAGCTCATGGTGGCTCCTTTGGCTGTTCTCTCTAACTGGGACCTTAACCGAATGAGTCATCCCAGTACGGCGGGAGGTACCCCCCGCACGCCGGTGGTTCTCGACTTCCACGGCGTAGCACCTACTCGGATCAGTTGGGTCGGTTGCCGGCTACCGTCCGCCGGAACCGCCTGGATGGCCCTTCCGGCGGGCTGCCGCGGTGCGCGCCTCCCCCCGGTGCGGTAATCGACGGAGAACGAGCACAGCGGCGTCCTGTCTGGCTGGTGGGTCGAAGGCAGCGGCTGGTAGATAGGTGCCACGGCTGGCGGCGAAGCCTCGTGGTGGTGAAGCGACCCAACGCTGCACCATCGGGACGGAGAGGACCAGGTCGGCCCTGACCAATAGCGTCCCAGGCTCGGTGATCCTGCGCACCAGGGCCGCGGCGATACCCCATGGCGGGTTTGCCAGCACCCGGTACGGCCGACCGGGCAACGCCGTACTCAAGACGTCGCCGACGACAAATCGAATGCCGGAGTGCGCATCAAGCGCGGCGCGCAGGGCGTTGGCTCGGACTTCGTGCAACTCGATGGCCACCACCTGGCGCGCCACCCGGCTCAGCGGCCAGGTCAGTGCACCTGTCCCGGCTCCCAGATCGAGGACCAGTTCCGATGGCCGGACATCGGCCTCGGCGACAACGCGTTCAGCCCAGCGCCTCCGCAATCGGTGGTAGCCCCAGCGTCGCCGTCCCGCGGACACGACGCACCATCACGAATGTCACCACAGCGCCATGCTGGCGTGCGAAGGAGAAACCTGCAACCGGATATCGGGGGTTCCTCGGGCGGCACAGCGTTCGCCCGTGTGGAGGGCGGCAGCGGTCGAGCGTCGTCGATCACCGCTGTGGCGGTCGTCGTTCCGGTCGTTAACCAGCCGAACCCCTGGAACTAGAACCCGAGGAGGAGCGGCGCGGCGGTTATGCGCCTGGCTGTGTCGCCCGCACCCTTGCCCGAACAACAACGCGCTGCTTGGTGCTGGACCTCAGCGCATGGGTCCAGCAGCTCCACCCGACGGCGCTCAACCGGCAGGCCGGCTCCGATGCATGGAGCTCGCTTGGACGACCGCCCTCCAGGTGCTTGCGTGCGGGCTCGACGTTGTGGCCTTGGGCGTCGACCACGAGGTCCGGCGGAACGGCTAGCGACACGACGTGTTGTCGATCACCGCCTCGCCCCCAACGTGCAGCAGCGCACCGCGGGGAAGGGAGTGTAAATCGATGCGCGAGTGGTGATGTTCTCGCCAAGCTGTCCTGAGTCAACGTCAGACCCGTGCTCGCCGACGTCGGCGAACATTGTTCGGGCACGTGGTGGACACGGACCGCAACCTCTACCGATAAGGCCGAGTGTTAATGGTCAGCATCGAACGGAAACCAGGACTCCGGATTGCCGGATGTCCCAAGCGAAGCCGCTGAGTTGTCCTACAGGCATGCCGATTACCGTCGGGAGGAGCCATTGTTGATGCCGGAAGCTTCTGGGGCAAAGTTACAGCCGACATCGCGGAATGCAGCCGCGTCAGTTGGAGTCCGCGCGCTGCGGGCGGCCTTCGCCGTGGGCGGGCTTGCCAGCCCTCAGACAACGGGAGAGGCTGCCTGCTGGCTGTTCACCCGTCCCCAGCGAAACCCGATGCCGCCGCTAGAGCGGGACTGGCTGACCACGACTCGGCCTGTGTGGGTTGCCGGACTCACCGGCATCGAGTCCGGTTATGGCCCGCTGGTGCTGCTATTGCGCGGTTGGGGTGGCCGGCCCAGCCAGTTTGGCGCCTTCCTTGCTTCGCTGACTGCCGCCGGATAGTGGGCGGTCAGCCTGAGCCTCCCTGCGCACGGTGGATCCCGGGGACGGGCAACTGACCCGGTGGATTCCGCCCGCGCGTTGCTGGAGGCTTCGTTCGAGCTGGGCGCTCCGAGCGCAGTCGTGGCGCACAGCTTTGGCGCTGCCGCCACCGGCATCGCTCTGGCCGGTGGCCTGCTCACCGAGAAGGTGGTAGTGCTGCCGCCCCCGCTTCGCTTGAGTGGGTCCTTGATGACTTCGCCGCTCGGGATCGCCCTGCCACCACGCGCCGCCCGCGCCTTCCGTAGGACGGTTGAGCGGCATGCTGGTGCTGACCCCCCCAGTCTCAGCCTGTCGGCTTTGGCCCCAGCCATGAGCGTCCCCGCGTTGTTCCTGCACGACCCCGCCGATCTGCATACGCCCTACGCCGCGGTGGCAGCGACGGTAGCGGCCTGGCCCGGCAGCAAGTTGGTCGCCACGCCGGGCACCGGCCACTACCGACTGCTCCGCGACCCTGCTGTCGTCCGTACCAGCATCGAGTGGATCACCGGGGGACGTCACCAATAGCGCGGACTGCGGCCTCGGACGCGCGGGCGACACCACCCACGTCCTGCTGGCTACAAGCCCAAAGTGTTCTCGGGGTTGTTTCGGTTGCTGTCGCGTTTACTTCAGCAGGTGCCGGAGGGCGGCCGCAGTGACCGACGGACGGGTTCGGCGGCCGTGATTGGCGGTAACGAGCGACTCGCCGACGAATAAGGTGAGCACCAGCAGGCACCGCCCTTCGACGTCGGCCGCGTCGTCGCAAAACTCGGCGAAAAGGGGTCGCAGGTAAGCCAAGCGGCGGTTGTCGACGCGGGTAACCCGCTCCGCAACCGCGGCGTCGCGTCGGGCCCAGTCGCGCACCGACAGTTCGAGTTCGAGGATGCCGTCAAGCTCGTCAGCAGCCGCAAACAGCCGGCGCAGCCGGGTCCGGCCGGAACCACCTCCCCGGTCAGCGGTCTCGATGGCCTGGTCGACGAGAGCCTCTTCCCAGGTGTCGAGCATGGCGTCCAGGAGGGCCTGGCGGTCGCGGAAGTGCCAGTAGAAGCCACCTTTCGTCACGCCAAGGGCTTTGGCCAAAGTCTCCACGCGGACCACGTCCGGGCCTCCGGAGGCAAGCGCACGCAAGCCCTCCTCAATCCAGGTCCCTCGAGGGGTGCGAACTGGGGCCGACACTCCTGAACTCCCTCGGTTGACGCCACCTTCGTCCGTACCCTAGCGTATGCATACGGACACGTATGGAACTGACAAGGGGAAGAGATGAAGCTCCCACCCGGGCAGCACGCCGTGCACGGACTTCCTAGGTTCGGAGTCGACGTGGCTCACCCACCTCCTGAG
>CADCUO010000112.1 GCA_902805915.1 uncultured Propionibacteriaceae bacterium
AGACCACCCTCGTGATCGGCCGGTGGTCCTACCTCGGCAGCGGCTGGGCCAACGACGGCGAGACCGCAATCGCCACCGCCGCCGCCGCCCGAGCCCGCGAGTACGCCCAGGAGAAGGCCGCGCAGCGTCAGCAGACCAGTCCCGCGTGAGAGGAACGCAGATGAGCAAGAGAACGAACTCGGGTGAGGCCCAGTCCCCCGAACAGGTAGGAACGCAAGCTCAGTGGCTCCAGGGCGAAGGAGGTAAGTCCGATGAGAAATGTTGAGGGCCGGCGGTCGGTGCCGGCGGTCTTGTACGACGTCGATGAGGCGGCGGAGGCGTTGCGGTTGAGTCGGTCGGCGCTGTACGAGTTGATCCGTTCGGGTCAGCTGAGGTCAGTCAAGGCTGGCCGTCGCCGCTTGGTCCCGGTGGCGGCACTGACCGAGTACGTCGCTCGGCTGGGGTCGGTGGCATGACGCGGCGGTCGAACGGCGAGGGTGGTCTGCATTGGGACGAAGGCAGGCAGCGGTGGATCGCGACCGTAACCACCGGCTACGACGGTCGGGGCAAGCGGACGGTGCGAAAGGCGGCAGGCCGAACGAAGACGGAGGCGAAAGCCCGGTTGCGGGATCTACTGCACGATCGCGACGAGGGCTTGAGCGAGAGCAGCTGCACCCGTCCGCCAAGCGGTGGAGGATTGGTTAACCTACGGCTTAGGGCAGCAAGGGCCTAGCACCGTGACTAAGTACCGGCACCTGTGCTCCACCCACATCTATCCGCTGCTCGGGGAGCGGAAGTTGCGCGAGCTGAAGGCCGCGGAGGTCGAGCGGTGGCTAGCTGACCGATCGCGCTGCTTGAGCACGAGCAGTCTGCGCAGCGTGTACGGCTGCCTCAACCGCTCAATCCGCAGGGCCATGGCGCGGGATCTCGTGCGGCGGAACGTCGTCGAGCTGGTTAGTGTGCCGACCGGTCGGCCCGGAAGGCCGTCGAAGCCGCTGACCGCGCAGAACGTGGACGACGTGCTGACGAAGACGGCACCGGACCGGCTGCACCACTACATCGTCGTGTCGTTGCTGACCGGGGCCCGGACCGAGGAGCTACGTGCTCTGCGGTGGGAGCATGTGCACCTGGACGGCATTCCGGACGCTCGACCGCCGGTGCCGCCTCACATGGAAGTTTGGCGCTCGGTTCGTGACGGCGGCGACACGAAGACGCGGAAGTCGCGTCGGACGCTGGCTCTTCCTGCTCGGTGCGTCGATGCCTTCCGCAAGCAGCGAACGCTGCAGGTCGCTGACCGGTTGCTGGCCGGCCCGAACTGGCACGAGTCGGGCTTGGTGTTCACCACTGCCATCGGCTCGGAGTTGGACGCTGCGAACGTGCGGCGCGATCTTCGTCGAGCACTCACCCTGGTGCCCGGCGTCGTCCCGGAGCTCTGGACACCGCGGGAGTTGCGACACTCCTTCGTGTCGGTGCTGTCCGACGCCGGCATACCCGTGGAGCAGATCTCCCAGCTGGTCGGGCACAGGGGCACGACGGTGACCGAACTGGTCTACCGCCATCAGCTGCGGCCGGTGCTGCAGACGGGTGCGACGGTGATGGATCTGCTCTTCAATCAGCAGAACGAAAGCGACTCGCGGTGAGCCCGCGTCACTCACTTTGTCACTCAGCGAGTACCGGTTCAGCGCTCTACATGGCGCTTGGCCTAGTGAGAAGGGTGGAGCTTAGGGGATTCGAACCCCTGACCTCTTCCATGCCATGGAAGCGCGCTACCAACTGCGCCAAAGCCCCTCCGCCCGTCCCGACACCGGTAGGCGCCGAACGAGACCCCGGAATACTAGCGCGAGACGGTCCGGCTCACGAAATTGGGTCCTTGGCCACCGACACGCCGGCAACGTTGTATTCCTCGATCCGCCAGAAGCCGCCCTCACGGTGCCGTTCCACGATGGACCAGGCACAGTTGTCCATCCCACCAAACCGGTTCCAGGTCTCGGGCGGCAGGCCAACCAGGCGGCAGATGCCCACGCGGGCCGCCAGGCCGTGCATGACCATCACGATCGTCGATCCATCCGCCGCGGTGGCAGCAACTTCCTCCATGGCGGCGGCAACCCGCTCGGCGACCTCAGCCACCGTCTCGCCGGTCTCGGAGCGGCGGACGTCCTCGCCGGCGTAGTAGCGCTGGGCCCATCCCGGCTCCAGCGCAGCCACCTCATCGGCGGTCAGGCCCTCCCAGGAGCCGACGTGGATCTCACGCAGCCGTTTGTCCAGGCGCACCGGCAGTCCGGTCAGCTCCGCCAGCGGAGCCGCGGTGGCTCGAGTCCGGGATAGGTCGCTGGCTACGATGACCTGCGGCTGGTACATAGCGATGACCTCGGCGGCTCGGGCAGCCTGCCGTACGCCGAGGTCATCGAGCGGGATGTCAGCCTGACCCTGGAACTTCCCGGTCGCGTTCCACTCCGTCCGACCATGGCGCCAGACGATGAGTCGTTGCGCCGTCATCGACGTTCGTCCACTGCCCCGAGGTCGATTCGTGGGCAGTCATGCCACAGTCGCTCCAGGGCGTAGAACTTCCGTTCCTCGGTGTGCTGCACATGCACCACGACGTCGAGATAGTCCAACAGCACCCACCGCTGCTGCCGGTCACCCTCGCGACGCACCGGCTTGGCGTCGAGGCCGCGTAACGCCTACTCGATCCCGTCGACCACGGCGCCCACCTGTCGCTCGTTGGCGGCGGTCACCACCAAGAAGACGTCGGTGATGGCCAGCTGCTCGGACACGTCGTAGGCGATCAGATCGGTACCGAGCTTGTCCGCCGCAGCCGCAGCAGCGGAGCGGGTCAGGTCAAGGGCGCGGTCGGTAGCAGTCACAGGTCAGTTCTCTTCTTTCCTACGTTCGTCGGTCGCCTCAGTGGCGGTAGAGGCCGCGCTTGGCGATGTACTGCACGATGCCGTCAGGTACCAGATACCAGATCGGGTCAGAGGTCATGACCCGCTCGCGGCAGTCCGTCGAGGAGATTGCCAGCGCGGGCACCTCCATCAGGGTAATGCGTTCCGGTGGGAGCTGTTCGATCACGGGTGAGTCGAACTCGACCCCCGGGCGCGTACACCCCACGAAGTGGGCCAGGTGGAAGAGCTCGTCAACCCCGCGCCAGGTGAGGATCTGAGCCAGCGCGTCCGCGCCGGTTATGAAAAACAGGTCGACATCCTCACCCCGCTCGGCGCGGATGTCCTTGAGCGTATCCACCGTGTACGTCATTCCCTCGCGCTCGATGTCCACGCGGCTCACCGTGAAATGCGGGTTCGAGGCGGTGGCGATCACCGTCATCAGATAGCGGTCCTCGGCCCCGGAGACCAGGCGCTCGGCCTTCTGCCACGGATGTCCCGTGGGTACGAACACCACCTCATCCAGCCCGAACCGGCGAGCCACCTCGCTGGCGGCAACCAGGTGTCCGTGGTGGATCGGGTCGAAGGTGCCACCCATCACACCCAGCTGATAGCGCTGACCGGACGGAATCGACGGATTGCGCGCCAGCCCGACCGCCGTCGGACGCGAGAGAAGCGTCATCTAGCTGTGTGGACGACCTTTGCCGATCGACAATGTGATCAGCAGCATGCCGACCAGAATGCCGAAGGCGATCAGACCGTAACCCCAGGACGGAATGGGCAGCTCGTGACCACCTTCGGTCTCCAGCAGTGTGAGCGCGAGGATCATGGCCGAAGCCTAGCGTGTGGCTGCGGCAGTCACCGTCCGGCTCAGGTGGCCCATGCGTACCGCCCCTAGGCGCCGGATGCCCACAGCCGCCTACCGTGCGCGCAGCCGCATACCGTGCAAGGTGTGCGGCTGAGCGGACGGTGTTCGGCTGTCAGGCCCGGGTCTGGCCCTGCCCGGTGATGACGTACTTGGTAGAGGTCATCTCGGGCAGCCCCATCGGGCCGCGGGCGTGCAGCTTCTGGGTGGAGATCCCGATCTCGGCGCCGAACCCGAACTCGCCGCCGTCAACGAACCGGCTGGAGGCGTTCACCAGCACCGCCGCTGCGTCAACCTCGG
The DNA here is from genome assembly GCA_902805915.1 of uncultured Propionibacteriaceae bacterium. Classification (GTDB taxonomy): domain Bacteria; phylum Actinomycetota; class Actinomycetes; order Propionibacteriales; family Propionibacteriaceae; genus Microlunatus. Next base: position 4,024 of record CADCUO010000112.1, read on the forward strand.
CGACGAACCGCTGCGCCGACGTCTGAGACTCCGTCACGATGGTCTCGCTGTGCCCGGTGGAGTAGGTACGGATGTGGGCCAACGCCTGGTCCAGTGAGTCCACCACGGCAGCCGCCAAGTCCAGAGAGAGGTACTCCTGGGCGAAGTCGACCTCCTCGACCGCGACCACGTCGCCGTAGCCAGCGATCCGGTCGTCGCCGTGGACGGTCACGCCTGCGGAGCCCAGGGCTTGCAGGGCCCTCGGTACGAAGGAGTTGGCGATGTCGGCATGCACGAGCAGGGTTTCCACGGCATTGCAGACCGACGGCCGTTGGGTCTTGGCGTTCAGCAGGATGTCGAGCGCCATGTCTTTGTCGGCGCCAGCATCGACAAAGAGGTGACAGTTCCCCACACCGGTCTCTATCACTGGTACCTGGCTCCCGCGGACCACCGCATCAATGAGTCCGGCGCCCCCGCGCGGGATGAGCACGTCCACCAGGCCACGCGCCGCCATCAGCTCGGCCGTGACTTCGCGCGGGCCGCTGACCAGCTGAACGGCGTCCGGCGGCAGGTCTGCATCCTGCAGCCCGGCTCGCAGGGCGTGGACAATCGCTGTGTTCGAGTCGGCGGCGGATGACGACCCACGCAGCAGTACCGCATTTCCTGACTTCAGGCTGATGCCTGCAGCGTCGGCGGTGACGTTGGGCCGGGCCTCGTAGATGATGCCGACAACCCCGAACGGGACCCGGACCTGGCGCACCTGGACTCCGTTGGCGTTAGTCCAGCCCCGCACCACGTCACCCACGGGGTCCGGCAGCCCGGCCAGCGCCCGCAGCCCCTCGACCATGCCGGCGACCCGGTCCGGGGTCAGCCGTAGCCGGTCGACCAAGGCGACGCTGGTTCCGGCGGCTTCTGCCCGAGCTACGTCGGTCTGGTTGGCCTGCAGCACTGCGGTCTCTGCCTTGGCCAGCGCGTCAGCCATGGCGTGCAAGCCGGCATCCTTGCCGGCTCGAGGAATGCGCGCCAGCACCAGGGAGGCGGTGCGGGCACGGAGAGCTTGGTCGTGAACGGTCATCAGCCCAATTTTAGCCTTGGATCGGAGTACCGGGCGGACCAGCGTCGGTGGTCGGACACCTCAGCTCAGGAGCTACTCCTCGAATTGGTGATGCACGACCTCGACGTTGTTGCCGTCGGGATCCCGTACGAAGGCGCCGAAGTATCCCGGGTGATACTCCGGCCAGATCCGCGGCGCGTGCAGGACCTCCGCGCCGGCCGCCAGAGCGGCGGCGTGGAACTCTTCCACAGCTTCGCGGGTGGGGGCCCGGAAGGCAATGTGGGTCTCCCGGCCCGGTCCGGGATCGGTGGCTGCGCCCAGCCAGAAGAACGGGAAGTCAGCGCCGTAGCCGACGAACTGCCCGTACCTCATCAGGACCCGACATCCAATCGGTGCCAGCACAGCGTCATAGAAGCCCACGCTGGCGGTGAGATCATCACACTGAATGGAGACATGGTCGATCATGCTTCATGCTCGCACAGCCACCGGCAGCTCGCGGGGCCCTGAACCGACACAGCAAGCTGATCTCCCGAAGGATCAGAGCAGGCCCTGCTCCGGTGTCCCGGCGGGAATCGGCGTCATCCTGATCACTTCTGCTGGACCGGTGGTCAAACCGCTGATCCGCTTCCCCAGCTGCCGTACCGGTTCGCCTTGGCCGTGCGCATCCAGCGCGGCCACGCTGGTCCACTTCTCCAGCATGTAGATGGTGTCGTCGGGTGCGTCGTGGATGGCGTACAGCTGGCAGCCGTCCTCATCGTGCACGGCGGGGATGGACTCCACCAGGGCTTCCCTTAGCGCGTCCAGCTTGTCCTCGGCGGCACGGAAGATCGCCACCACAACGATTGGGTTCTCAGCCATTACTA